>JAISPX010000003.1 GCA_031274595.1 Prevotellaceae bacterium
TTTTCTGCAAAGGTACAAGAAAAAAATGACATTATATATCTGTAAAACAGATAGTTATTAACAGGTGAGGGATCCTTTTGTTAACAACCCCTCATTTAGTAAATTTTTCGTGCGTTGACGCTGTCTTTTTTATTAACTTTTCTTTGCGTTTAGAAATTGTTTTGTAACTTTGTGCGCATAGAATGTAAAAATAATAGTTGTTTATGAAAAACATGTATGAAAATATACGTTAAATCATTTGCTTCTGTTGTTGGAACATCAATATCACATTATTATTAATAAAAGTTATAAAACTATGTCAACAATTTTACACAAAATCAAAGCATGGTTGTACGACAACCTGCTGACAGAAAACCCTAACGATTACGTTGCAAGGGTTAATTCGGAACGCTCGCTTGGCGTTACCGACATTTGCGAATCGGCAGTCGCACGCGGTGGCGCGGACGTATCGGCTGCGGCTATGGAACATGCGGTAAATCTGTTTCTCAAAGAAATGGGTTACCGGCTATGCGATGGATTTTCCATTAATACGGGATGGTTTACGGCAAGCGTACACATCAAAGGCGTATTTGACAGCCCCAACGAGGCTTTCGACCCGAAGAAACATACGCTGCTGTTTGAGTTTCATCAAGGCTCAACGTTGCGCAAGGAACTGGAAACGGTAACCGTTGATATTCTCGGCGTGGCGGAAACGGGCGCTGTGATTGCGCAGGTTGTGGATGTGAAGACAGGCAGTGTCAACGACATGCTCACGCCCAATCGCAACCTGAAAATATCGGGACACAAGTTGAAAATAGCGGGCGACAGCGCCGACAACGGCGTTTACTTTGTAAATCAAGTCGGCGGCGGGCGCACAAAGGTTGACGCTTCGGATATTGTCGTCAACAATCCTTCGGAACTGATTGTAGTGACTCCCGCTTTGGCGGCTGGAACGTACTCGCTGGAGATAACTACGCAGTACAGTAGCGGTCCGTTGCTTAAACAGCCTCGAACAGCGGTATTCGACAAAATTCTTACCGTACAATGAAAATGCAAATTAGAACGACTCTAATCGTTCGATTAGAACATCTCTAATGGAGCGATTAGAGACTCTCTAATCGAGCGATTAGAATACCTCTAATGGAACGATTAGAAAATCTCTAACCGAACGGAATAAAAAATAAGGTGTAATCTGAAAAACCTTTAACAGAGTAGGGAAAAAATAAAATTTAATGAATAATGAAAAGAAATACAATTTTTATGCGTGCAATGGCAGGTTTAATTGCTGTTGCGCTAATGGTTGGAGGATGTTCAAAAGACGATGTGAAGCCTGCCGAACCAACTTTGACTGTTGACCAAACAACTATCAACGCTCCTGCCGAAGGGGATGCTTATGTGGTGAAAGTTACAAGCAACACAACGTGGAATGTTTCTGTCGGTGCAAACAGCGCTTGGTGTACAATAAGTCCCACTTCAAAAGACGGCAACGGCGACCTTAATATTACCGTTGCAGAAAATACCGATACACAGCAGCGTACGACTACCGTAACCATTACGGCGGGAACGATTACTCGGCAGATCAACGTTACGCAAGCGGCGAAAGGAGAGGATGCGCTTGAATTGTCGGTTGATAAAACAACCATTCCGGCAACTGCGGCTGCCAGCAGTTACAGCATAGGCGTAACAAGCAATGCCGCATGGATGGCTACTGTTAATTCAGAATCCAGCGGCTGGTGTACGCTGACAAACGCTTCGGCTACAGGCAACGGAACTATTACCGTGAATGTTGCCCAAAATGCAGCAACTACACAGCGCACGGCAACTGTTACGGTTGCGGCAGGTTCGGTAACAAGGCAGGTAATTGTTACGCAGGCAGCGGCTGCAACTACCGAAGGTTTTTCGTTATCAATTACAGGCAGCCAGATTTACCTTGATGTATATGTACAGAATATTACAATAAACTGGGGAGATGGACACCAGGAAACATCTAACAATAGCGGATACCAAACTCTTGCGCATTTTTATAACACATCAGGCACATATAATATTGTTGCAACAGCGACACAACTAACGCATCTGGATTGCCATAACTCCCATGTAACAAGTTTAAATGTTGATAACCTTCCTCTGTTGCAAACCCTTGTTTGTTATGAAAATCAAATAACAAATTTAAATGTAAGCAATAATACAGCGCTAACAACATTGCAATGTTCCAATAATCAATTATCAAATCTTAATCTAACCAATAATACAGTATTAAGAGTATTATCGTGTGATGGTAATATGTTGGGTAATTTGAATGTAAGCGCATGTCCGCAATTGGAAGAGTTGCATTGTCAGATTAACTACTTAACAAATTTGAATATAAGCGGATGTATGGCATTGATCATGTTGGAATGTCAATATAATCAATTAACAAATTTAGATGTAAGCGACAGAACTTCATTAATACATTTATCTTGCGTAAGTAATAACTTAATAAGTTTGAACGCAAGCGGCTGTACGGCATTACCGTTAGTGTATTGCGAAACTAATATGTTAACAAGTTTGAATGTAAACGGATGCACAAGTTTAACAAATGTAGCAGCCAAAGAGAATCAACTTTCCGCTACAGCAATTAATACAGTATTTACCGACTTGCCAACAGTTTCATACGGAACTATTGATGTACAGATAAACACTGGTTCGAGTACATGCGACGCAAGCATTGCCGAAGATAAAGGCTGGACAGTATTTCGCTAACCGAAGCGGCACACGCAGATAAAACGCAATCAACCACAAATGATTTACTTTGCAACATTTGTGGTTGATTTTATTCATTTTTCACAACTTTTCAGAACAACAGATTTACAGAAAAGATATTAGAACGTTGAGTTGATGGCGTTCCTACGAAGGAAGAACCTAAATCGGAGCCAATGTATAATGTCAGCCGCTCTTGATATTTTGCTAACGCAGTGTTTATTTTATTTGGTGTTCACGATCTACGCTACGCTTTGTTTGGTTACTTTTCTGTCAAGAAAAAAGTAACAAGAGAAATAAATAAAGCACATTTTGCAATAATTAAACTTCGTAAAGAGCGACTAATTATATTGTTTGTTTACTTTCTGCTTCTGCGTTGCTGTTTATTTTTTTTACCAGACCTTGCAGTACCGAACCGGGACCTAATTCAACGAAACGAGTTGCTCCATCGGCGCACATGTTTTGCACTGTTTGCGTCCAGCGTACGGGCGAGGTAAGTTGCTGTATAAGATTTTCTTTAATTGCATTTGCATCGGTATATGGTTTTGCATCTACATTTTGATAAACTGTACACGCTGGCGTTGCAAATTGTGTAGATTCAATGGCTGTTTTCAGTTCAATACGCGCCGATTCCATCAGCGGAGAATGAAACGCTCCGCCAACCTGCAACACGAGGGCGCGCCGCGCTCCTGCTTCTTTCAGTTTTACGCAGGCAGCTTCGACAGCGCTGACTGTTCCCGATATTACTAATTGTCCCGGACAGTTGTAATTTGCAGGAACGACAATTCCATCCACGCTTGCGCAAATTTCTTCAACTTTTGCATCCTCCAAGCCAATAACGGCAGCCATTGTTGATGGTTCCTTTTCGCAGGCTTTTTGCATTGCGTTTGCGCGTGCGGCAACAAGTTTCAGTCCAGCTTCAAACGACATTGTGTCAACTGCCACAAGAGCCGAAAATTCGCCGAGCGAATGTCCTGCAACCATATCGGGTTTGAAATCGGAAAGCGATTTTGCAAGAATTACCGAATGTATAAATATGGCAGGTTGCGTAACTTTTGTTTGTTTCAAGTCGACATCTGTCCCTGCAAACATTAAATCGGTAATGCGAAAACCGAGAATATCATTGGCTTTTTCAAACATTTCTTTTGCCTGCGCAAAATTATCATAAAGGTCTTTGCCCATTCCTACAAACTGAGCGCCCTGACCGGGAAAAATATATGCTTTCATCTCTTTATTATTAAAAATTCACTGCAAAGATACAAAAATTAAATGGTGAAAAAATATCATCATTATCGGAAATATTTTTGTTTATGTGTATTTATTTGTCAACATTCAACTATCTTTGCACAAATTTTGGTCTCGTAGTTCAATGGATAGAATGGAAGATTCCGGTTCTTTTGATGTGGGTTCGATTCCCGCCGAGATCACAAAATCAAATTATTTTTTACACAATTCTGTAATAAGCACACAGATTGTTTTATTATTTACGATTTACCATTATATAATTAATCATTCTATAACCATTAAACAAAAAAAATCATTTTCAATTCTCAACTTTCGATTAATCATTGTATATTTGCAACTAATTTTATAAAAAACACAGAAAATGGAAACAGTTGTAAGCGGAATACGTCCTACGGGAAATCTGCATTTGGGAAATTATTTTGGCGCTTTGCGTAATTTTATAAAGATGCAAGACCAAAATCGATGCTTCTTTTTTGTTGCCGATTTACATTCCTTGACCACGCATCCCAAACCTAACGATTTATCGGGAAATGTAAGGCAAATACTTTCGGAATACATAGCATCAGGGCTTGACCCCGAAAAAGTTACGCTGTTTATACAAAGCGATGTTCCCGAAGTGTCGGAAATGTATGTTTTGCTCAATATGCTTGCTTATGTAGGCGAGTTGGAACGCACGGTTTCGTTCAAGGATAAAGTGCGCAAGCAGCAAAATAACGTAAATGCAGGATTGTTGACATATCCCGTACTTATGGCTGTTGATATTTTAATACATCGCCCCAACAAAGTTCCGGTAGGAAAAGATCAGGAACAGCATTTGGAAATGACAAGAATTTACGCACGGCGGTTTAATAATCTTTACGGAGTAAAATTCTTCCCCGAACCCGATGCATATAATTTCGGCGATGACTTGATAAAAATACCAGGACTTGACGGCTCGGGAAAAATGGGAAAAAGCGAAAATAACGGAATATTTTTAATCGACGACGAACAAACCATCACAAAAAAAGTAATGCGGGCAGTAACCGACAGCGGACCAACTGCTCCAAACTCGGAAATGCCCGAAGTGATTCGTAATTTGTTTGCTTTGCTCAAAGCGGTTTCTTCGCCCGACACAGTACAGCATTTTACAGACAAATATAATTCGTGCCAAATCCGCTACGGCGACCTGAAAAAACAACTCGCCGAAGATATTTGCAAAATCACATTGCCTATTCGCAAACAAATTATCGACATTCGCGAAAATACCGAATATCTGCATAAAATTGCAAAACTCGGAGCCGAAAAAGCGCGTGAAAGCGCAGGTAAAACATTATGCGAAATGAAAAAAATAATAGGCTTTCATCAATTCTGAAAAATGGTTAATCGTAAATAATAATATAGTAAATAAGACGTTTCATTTAAGGTTTTGCCGTTCAAAATATTTCATGTAAATTTGCGGCATCAAACTGCACAATGAAAAAAGTAATACACGGAATATCACACGGCTCGTTGTCGAGCGAAGAAATTCGGCATACGTCAATGCAAAAAGTCAATTCTTTTTACATCCGCAAGCCCGAAGAAAATCCGCATCATTTATCAAAAACGCAAATGCATCCGGTACGCGCCTCCTTGCATTGTTTTTTCTATTTAACCGATGGCGAAGTTATTGTTGATGTTGGTTCTGATAACTACGTGATACGCAAAAACGAATGTATTATAATTCCTTCGGGTCAAATATTTACCGTAAAATCGTACGAGCAATGCAAAGGCTACATGGGCGGTTTTAATAACGATTTTTTGCTTGCGGGTTTGATAGGAAACAACTTTTTGAAGCGTTTTGATTTTCTTTCCATGTGGGGAAATCATAAGATAATACTGTCGGAAGATGAATCCAAATATGTTACAAGCGTTTTTAACAGGCTTTTTGTAGAATTTCATAACGCCATTATGGATAACGATGTCATAAGGGCTTATTTGGTTACGCTTTTGTCGGAGGTAAATAAAATTTACAAAAAAACGTTTATAAAAAGACTGAATAATGCGCAAAAAATCACAAACCGATTTAAGGAAGTTCTTTTTGAAAGTTCCAAGAAAAAAATGAGCGTTGCCGAATATGCATCTTTATTGAATATTACGCCAAATCATCTCAATAAAATAATAAAAAATACAACAGGCAAATCGCCATCCGAATGGATTACCGAAGCCATTATAACCGAAGCAAAAATTTTACTTTATCAGACAAATCTTACAATCAGCGAAATTGCTGTAGCCACAGGCGTTTTAGACCAATCGTATTTCAGCCGTATTTTTAAAAAACATGAGGGTATTACGCCCGGAGAATTTCGCAAAATGATTGAAAAATCCTAACAATAGCCGTTTATATCCTAACTTTACAACCGTAAAGAAACTACCTTTGCCGCCGCAATTTATGCGGAAAATTAAATATCTTAAACAAAAAAAACGGTTATGAATCTAAAATACAAACTAATTGCGGCAATTACAGGCTGCCTTGTTTTTGTAAACGCAAACAGTCAAACGCAAAGCGATTCTGCGTACATATTGGATGAAGTTGTTGTCAAAAATTTAAGAAAAGAAACTTCAAATATCAATGAATTGCCAACGGCTGTTTCGGTTATAAGCGCATCATCTATCAGGAATAAACAAGCGCAGTCGCTCAAAGAAATTACCATGAGCATACCAAACGTTTATATTCCCGACTACGGAACAAAACTAACTTCGTCAACATACATACGCGGAATAGGCTCGCGAATGAACTCGCCGGCAATAGGACTTTATGTTGACAATATTCCTTATCTTGACAAAAGCGCTTTTGATTTTGATTTTTATGATATTGACAGAATTGAAGTTTTGCGCGGCTCGCAGGGAACTTTATACGGAAGAAACGCTATCGGCGGAATTGTGAATATTTACACTTATTCGCCTTTGGAACATACGGGAACAAACGTAAATATTTCGGCGGCAAATAACGAAAAATACAAAACTCAAATTTCGCATTATACCAAAACAGGAAAAAATTTCGGCGCATCCATAAGCGCAAACTATAATAAAGATGGCGGATTTTTTACAAATACATACAACGGCGAAAGCGCCGACAAACTTACAAGTTTTGGCGGAAGGCTGCATTTGGTTTATAAAAAAAATAATTTCAAAGCAGATTATTCATTAAGTTACGAAGACAGCAAACAAAACGGCTTTGCATACAGCCTCTACGACAAAACAACGAATACGACAAATCCGATTTCGTACAACGACGCCAACAAATACAAACGAAAACTGCTATCTACGGGAATTTCGCTGGAATATGAAGGACGCAGATTTGTTATAAATTCAACAACGGCGTTTCAGTATTTCGGCGACCAAATGGATTTGGATCAGGATTTCACGCCAAAATCAATTTTTACAATTATGCAGACTCAACATCAACGCTCGATAAGCGAAGAAATAATCATAAAATCGCATGGAAATAAAAACGCTTCGGCGTTTAATTATCAGTGGCTGTTTGGCGCTTTCGGATTTTATCAAAAAATGAATACGCAAGGACCTGTAACATTCAAACAAGATGGAATAAAAAGCATTATACAACCTGTTTTCGACAATCTTTACGAGTCGGGAACAATGCCTTTCAAAATGACTGTCAAGGATGACGAAATTATAGTCGGCGGCGATTTTGAAACTCCAACAAAAAGCGGAGCAATATTTCATCAGTCAACTTTCAATAATTTTTTATTCAAAGGACTGTCGCTTACCGCAGGAATCCGTTTGGATTATGAACAAGTAAAAATAGATTATTTTTCATCGTCAAAAATCACCATAGGCGTGAAAATGCCGGGACCGGCGCCCGAAATCATACAAGTGAAAAACGATACTATTACAGGTAAAAATTCTAAAAATTACATTCAGTTGCTGCCTAAAATTTCTTTGAAATATGTCTTTTCGCCGACAGAAAATATTTATGCGCTGGTATCAAAAGGATACAAATCGGGAGGATACAACAACCAAATGTTCTCGGATTTGATGCAGGCAAAAATGGCAAGCCGAAATTCTACAACAGACATGGATGCTGTGAACGAAGTAATTTCATATAAACCCGAAGAAAGCTGGAATTTTGAATTTGGCGGACGTGGCGAACTGATTAAAGACATCTTGTCGGGCGATTTTGCAACATTTTTTATACGCAGCACAAATCAGCAAATTGCGCAATTTGCACCGCAAGGACTTGGACGCATGATGAAAAATGCAGGACGCTCGACAAGTTACGGAGCAGAATTTTCGTTACGCGCAAAAATTTGCAGCGGCGTTTATTTTAATGCTGCTTACGGCTATACTCACGCAAAATTCGATACCTACAATGATACCGTAAGAGTGAACGGCGTAAATCAACCCGTGAGTTACAACGACAATTTTGTGCCGATGGTTCCTCGCCACACATTAATGCTGGCTTTGGACTATTCAAAAAACATAACGCCTACGGCTCAAATTCGCTTCAATCTGCAATATTACGGCTACGGACAAACATACTGGACTGAAGCCAATAACGCTTGGCGCGGATATTATGGAACATTCAACGGAAAAATTACTGTCGCCCAAAACAAATATGAATTTAGTCTCTGGAGCAAAAATATTTTGAACAGAAAATACCATTCGTTTTATTTCGAGTCGATGGGCAATTCGTTTGTTCAACGCGCAAAACAATTCCAATGGGGAATAGATGTAAATGTCAGGTTTTAATATAATGGTTAATGGTTTGCAGCGTAATTGCGATGAGCGGACATAATGATTAATGATATAATGATAAATATAGCAGCCCTGAAAGGGCGAAATATGCACACAACCTACGGACAAAAAATACCTCTGCCTGTCGTGCGGGATGCAGGTTGTCCCTTGAAATACCGACAATGCTCCGTGCGCAACATGCGTTTATCGCTATTTTCTACCGAACTTAAATCCCTAACAGGATTTCCTAATTTAGTTATAAAATTTGTAAAGTTGAAAGTGATTTGTCATTAACCATTATAGCATTAACCATTTATTAGTAGCGGTTTGGTAAAAAAACACAACTCTCCTGTTTTTGCATGAGTTATGAAACGTTGATAAG
>JAISPX010000062.1 GCA_031274595.1 Prevotellaceae bacterium
GCCCTGAGCGGCGGCGAAAAAATGCGGCTGATGCTGTGCTGCCTCACCATCGGCAACCGTGCGCCCGACCTGCTTGTCTTAGACGAGCCGACCAACAATCTGGATATTCAAAACATCGAAATACTCACCGCCGCAGTCAACGACTATCAGGGAACGCTCGTAGTAGTATCGCACGACGAATACTTTTTGGAACAAATAGGTGTGGAGCGGGAGATTTGGCTGTGAACGAAAACAGGAATAGCATGTGATACTAAATACTAAACCGCTATTAAAAAATGATTAATGATTTAATGGTTAATAAAATCTCTCCTTTGCAAGGCGAAACAAATTAAAACATAATACAAATAATCAAAAAAACATTAAGCGTTTTAGCATCAATGCAATTTTACTCCAATAAGTTGCATAAATTCTTCGCGGGTTTTGCTGTCTTTCAAGAATGCGCCTGTGAATGCAGATGTTGTTGTTACCGAATGTTGTTTTTGCACACCGCGAATTTGTACGCACATGTGCTGCGCTTCTATAACAACAGCAACGCCAAGCGGATTAAGCGTTTCCTGAATACAGTTGCGAATCTGAACCGTTAAACGTTCCTGCACCTGCAATCGGCGGGCAAAAGCATCAACCACGCGCGGAATTTTACTCAAACCCGTAATATATCCGTTGGGAATGTAAGCCACGTGCGCTTTCCCGAAAAAAGGCAAAACATGATGCTCGCACATCGAATATAATTCAATATCTTTCACAAGCACCATTTGTTTGTATTCTTCTTTAAATTTTGCAGAATTTAAAATTGCAACAGGGTCGGTAAAGTAACCTTGTGTTAAAAATTGCATGGTTTTTGCCATGCGTACAGGCGTTTTAAGCAAACCTTCGCGCGATGAATCTTCGCCCAAAATATCAATAATCGCTTTATAATGTTTTGCAAGCTGCTCTGTTTTTTCCTGATTTTCCGTCAATAAATTTTCGTATCCTGAAATATTTTCAAACATGTAAATATTTTTTGTAATTTTACGCAATTATACTGATTTTTGCGGAAACAGCAAAATCAATAATTAAAGAAATGTAAATTTTATTGCAAAATACGAAATGAATATATTAATAACAGCAGCGACAGCGCTTGAATTACAAGGAATTTGGGAAAAATCGAAACAACTGCAAAACCACAATATTGATTTTTGCATTACAGGAATAGGCTGTACGCTTACAACATATACGCTTACAAAAAAATTATGCAATACAAAATTTGATTTGATTTTGAATATCGGAATTGCAGGAAGTTTCAAGAAAAATTTGGAAACAGGCACAAATGTTATTGTCGAATGTGAAGTTTTCGGAAATCTGGGAATTACTTATCCGCACAAGTTTTCAACGCTTTTTGATGAAAATCTGATAAACGAAAATGAATATCCTTTTACAAACGGAAAATTATTTTGTCCTCACTTGAAAGATTTTGATTTGAAAAGTTTAAAATCCGTATGCGGCGTAACCGTTGATGCGGCAAGCGGCGAACAAAATCAAATCGAAAAAATAAAAACGCAATTTAATGCAGATATAGAAACAATGGAAGGCGCTGCTTTTTTTTATGTATGTTTGTCCGAAAAAATTCCGTTTTTGGAAATTCGTTCAGTTTCAAATTACATTGAACCGCGCAACAAAAACAACTGGAATATTACGCTTGCGCTGGAAAATATGACAAACGCTGTTTTTGATTTTTTAAATAATTTACAATCGCAACAAATAAAAATCAATTAAACGATGAAATTACAACTTTGCTTTTCAACTTGTCCCAACGACACATTTATTTTCGACGCTATCGTACATCGCAAAATTGATACCTGCGGTTTGGATTTTGATATTTACATGGCAGATGTCGAAGAATTGAACAAACTTGCGCTTTCCTGCGATGCCGATATTACAAAACTTAGTTTTAATGCGTATTCGCAAGTTTCAAATTCATATATGATTTTAAATTCGGGAAGCGCTCTTGGTCGAAAAAACGGACCTTTGCTTGTGAGCAAAACAAAAATATATGCCGACGAAATTGATGATTTAAATATTGCCGTTCCGGGCAAAAACACAACAGCGGCAGCTTTGTTGCAAATTCTTTTTCCGCATGTAAATAATCTCCGCGAATATCTTTTTTCGGATATAGAATCTGCGGTTTTGGATGGCGAGGTTGATGCTGGCGTTCTTATTCACGAAGGGCGGTTTACTTACAAAAACAAAGGATTGAAACTTATTGCCGACCTTGGCGAACTTTGGGAAATCAATACGCAACAGCCTATTCCGCTGGGATGTATTGCAATCAAAAAAAAATTATCCGAGCAAATCAAACAAAAATTTGACGGAATTTTACGCAAAAGCGTTGAATTTGCCATGAAATATCCGAATGAAAGTTTGGATTTTGTTCGCAAACATGCAAAAGAAATGGACGAAGACACAATACAGAAACATATAAATTTATTTGTCAACGATTTTACCGTAAATCTTGGCATGAAAGGCAAAGATGCAATAGAATTTTTTATTGGAAAATTAAAAACAATAAACGCTTCGTCCGAAATATGCAAACCAATATTTGTATGAATAACGTCAAAAAATCATTATAATATTTATAAAAATGAACGAATTTCATCCGTCAAGAGTTTTTAAGTTTTGTCCGTTTTGCGGAACCGAAAAATTTGTGTGGAACGGCGCAAATGCTTTTGTTTGCAATGAATGTACGCAAACGTTTTATATAAACATGGCTGCGGCAGTGGTTGCCGTTATTTACAACGACAAAAACGAGATTCTCCTCACGCGCCGCAAACACAATCCCGCAAAAGGATTACTCGACCTTCCTGGAGGATTTGTAAATCTTGGAGAAACTGCCGAAAATGCCGTAATCCGCGAAGTGAAAGAAGAACTGAACATAGATATTTCGGAACTGAAATTTATAGCAACATTTCCTAACGAATATGTTTTCGGCGGCATACAATATTTTACCGAAGATATTGTATTTTTGTGTAAAGTTGCCGATTTTTCAAACATTTCGGCAAATGACGATATAAGTAATTACGAATTTAGAAAAGTTGACGAAATTAATATCAATGAAATAGGATTATTGTCAATAAAAAATGTGATAAATAAATTAAAAGAACAAAATAAATGAAAGCGAATGATATTTTCTCTCACGATTATTTTATGCGTCAGGCATTAAAAGAAGCCCAAGCCGCTTTTGAAAAAGATGAAGTTCCTGTTGGCGCAGTTGTTGTGTGCAATAACAAAATTATCGCGCGGGCGCATAATCTTGTCGAAACATTAAATGATCCGACAGCACACGCCGAAATGCAGGCTATAACTTCGGCAACAAATTCTATCGGCGGAAAATATCTGCATGAATGTACTTTATATGTTACTGTCGAACCTTGCCCAATGTGTGCTACCGCATGCTTTTGGGCGCAAACGGGAATTTTGGTTTATGGAACGCCTGATGAAAAACGCGGATTTTCAACAATATCATCAAAACTTTTACATCCTAAAACCCAAGTTGTAAAACAAATATTGGCAAACGAAGCCGCCGAATTAATGAAAACTTTTTTCGAAAAAAA
Source organism: Prevotellaceae bacterium (assembly GCA_031274595.1). Taxonomy (GTDB): domain Bacteria; phylum Bacteroidota; class Bacteroidia; order Bacteroidales; family UBA932; genus JAIRKV01. Next base: position 3,588 of record JAISPX010000062.1, read on the forward strand.
AAGAAAAAAATATTAACGTTTTTTCATATATTGTTTCCCAAACCAATATGTTACAAAACTAAACACAAGTATTAAACAAATTTCCTCGTTTCCTGTTGTTTTAATATGCCAGCACTTACTGTTTCAACAGCAACAATAAAAGATAAAAAAGAAAAAATTATTCTGTTTCCAAAAATCTGATTAATTTCGCAGTCAATAAATAATAAATAAGATGTACAGAACACATACTTGCGGCGAACTTCGCATACAAAACAAATTAAATAAGGTAATACTTTCAGGCTGGGTGCAACGCATGCGCGAACTTGGCGCAATGACATTTATCGACTTGCGCGACCGATACGGAATTACACAATTAGTTGTGGACGATAAATCGACAGATGAAGTCAGAAAAATAACCGCCGAACTTGGTCGCGAGTTTGTAATTCAAGCCGAAGGCGAGGTCAAAGAACGCAGTTCCAAAAACCCCAAAATACCTACGGGCGATATTGAAATTGCGGTCGAAAAAATTACGGTTTTGAATAAATCCGAAATTCCTCCGTTTACAATCGAAGATAATTCTGATGGAGGCGACGATTTGCGAATGAAATACAGGTATCTGGATTTACGCCGCAATCCACTAAAACAGGCATTGATATTACGTCACAAAATGGCTCAGGAAGTTCGCAGATATTTGGATTCTCAAAATTTTCTCGAAATAGAAACTCCTTATCTCATAAAATCTACTCCCGAAGGAGCGCGCGATTTTGTTGTGCCTTCGCGCGTAAATGCCGGCGAATTTTATGCGCTTCCGCAATCGCCGCAAACATTTAAGCAAATTCTTATGGTTGCAGGTTACGACCGTTATTTCCAAATCGTTCGCTGCTTTCGAGACGAAGATTTGCGTGCCGACCGTCAGCCTGAATTTACACAGATTGACTGCGAAATGTCGTTTGTTGAACAAAAAGACGTTTTGCAGATGTTTGAAGGATTGGCAAAACATCTTTTCAAAAATGTTTTGAATGTCGAACTCCAAGAAATCACGCAAATGACTTATGCAGATGCAATGAAATATTACGGTAGCGATAAACCCGACATTCGTTTTGATATGAAATTGCATGAAATAACCGAACTTGCCAAAGGTAAAGGATTTTCGCTGTTCGACAATTCGGAATACATCGGCGCAATTTGCGCAAAAGGTTGCAGCGCATATACCCGCAAGCAAATAGATGAACTTACCGAATGGGTAAAACGTCCGCAGATAGGAGCGACGGGATTGATTTATATAAGACTTGGCGAAGATGGAATAAAATCAAGTATAGACAAATTTTTTACAACAGAACAACTGCAAGAAATTGCAAACGAAACAAGCGCACAACAAGGCGATTTGATTCTTGTACTTTGCGGCGCAAAGAAAAAAACACAGGGACAATTAGGTTCTCTGCGTTTAGAAATGGGAAATCGCTTGGGTTTGCGCGATGCAAAGTTATTTGTTCCACTGTGGGTTGTCGATTTTCCGCTGTTTGAATGGGACAACGACACACAACGATTTTATGCAATGCATCATCCGTTTACATCGCCGAAACCTGAACATATCGACAAATTTTACAGCAGCAATAACGAAGATATCGAAAATGTTAACGCAAATGCTTATGATTTTGTTGTAAACGGCGTAGAACTTGGCGGCGGTTCTATTCGCATATTCGATAGAAATTTGCAACAACGAATGTTCGAAATACTTGGATTTACGCCCGAAGCAGCCGAATCGCAATTCGGATTTTTGATGAACGCTTTTAAATACGGAGCGCCTCCTCACGGCGGAATTGCATTCGGGTTCGACCGTTTTTGCGCAATGTTTGGCGGCAGCGATTCGATACGCGATTATATTGCTTTCCCGAAAAATAACAACGGCAGAGATGTTATGATTGACTCGCCTTCACCAATTGACAATTCACAATTGGAGGAACTGTCAATAAAATTAGATTTGAAGAAGAGATAGAAAATATTTATAAAATTCAACAATAATAAAATACTTTGTTATGAAAAAATGGTTGAAAATATTTATTCCTTTACTTATCTGTGTAAATTCCAATTTGTGTGCGCAAGAAATATATGGAAGTTGGATAAAAATGAAAACATCTTATGCAAATGATAATGAATTACCAGATTCTGACATAACAAAATATAGATATTTAAAACTTACATTTGAGCAGAAAAATAAATTATTTATATCTACAGGGAGCAAATATAAAGGAAGTGAATTATCCTTTGATACTATTTATGATATTATACAAGTAAGTAATTCTGCCGGTTATATAATAAACCGTTACAAAATAGATAAATTAACTGCTGGCGAATTAATATTAGTTCAAAAAGGGTTGAAAGGATTTGATGACAAAGATTGTATTAAGTACAAATTCGTTAGAGAAGAAATATATAAAAATAAGATGCAGATAGAACCTGATGATATACTTTTAATTAACAATAATGATACAATATATAAATCGACAGGAAAAGTTCATGCAACGTTTTTAGGAGATACTTCATTTAACGAAATTTTTGGGAGTAATATTTCTAAAATCAAATCAAAAAAATCTAATTCTTTTTATGCTACTTTTATTGTTAGAAAAACAGGAAATATTGATAGCATTCAAATTTTGCATAGCACTAATGATATATTCGAAAAACAATTTAAGAAAGCACTTAATAGATCAAAACATCTTTGGCAATCGGCTGAATTAAATGGTAAAAAAGTAGATGTTCAGGAAGAATTTAGATATATGAGTATGTCGTCACCTAATCTTATTAAAATGTATGATTCTTATAGAAAAGCAAAAGAAGCATTAAATAGACTTGATTATAAAAATGCTCTTAAATATTTTAAAATAGTTTTGGAAATAACGCCGAATAATTATGACGCAATATATTTAAAAGCAATTTGTGAAATAATTTTAGAAAATAAAGATGTCGGATGTAGCGATTTGAAGAGAGTAAAATCATCAGGAAATTATCAAATAGATGAACTCATAGATAGAATTTGCAGATAAAAAATTTGTTCAAATTTTTATTTATAATTACGATAAAAGCATCTGCTTGGTTACCAAGAGTAACTTCATTGTTTTTTATTCAAACATATAACGAAAAAAATCAAGTATTCAGAAATTTTTTAAATTTTTATTAGTCGTTTCTCACGGAGTAAAATCAATTTTGATAAGAATTTGACTTATTAAAGGTCGATTATTACAATTTTCGTTTTATCTCGATTTTCTCGTATGCTTCAATAATATCTCCTACTTTTACATCATCAAATTTTTCAATATTCAATCCGCAATCGTAGCCTGTTGCTACTTCTTTTACGTCGTCTTTGAAACGTTTGAGCGAGCCGAGCAATCCTGCATAAACAACAATTCCATCGCGAATCAGGCGTATTTTTGACGAGCGGGTTATTTTACCTTCGCGGACTATTCCGCCTGCGATTGTTCCTACTTTTGCAACTTTAAATGTATTCAAAACTTCAACAACGGCGGTAATTTCTTCTTTGACTTCGGGTGCAAGCATTCCTTCGATTGCATCTTTCACTTCGTTTATTGCATCGTAAATTACCGAATATAAACGGATTTCAATCTTTTCGTTTTCGGCAAGTTTGCGTGCATTTGAACTTGGTCTAACCTGAAATCCTATAATTACGGCATTTGATGCTACTGCCAACAAAACATCCGATTCGGAAATTGCTCCTACGGCTTTGTGTATTACGTTTACTTGAACTTCTTCGGTAGATAATTTCATCATCGAATCGGATATTGCTTCAATAGAACCGTCAACGTCGCCTTTGACAATTATATTCAACTCTTTGAAGTTTCCGATTGCAATACGGCGACCGATTTCGTCGAGTGTAACGTGTGGTTGGGCGTGTATTCCCTGTATTCTGATAAGTTGTTCTCGTTTGCTTGCTATTTCGCGGGCTTCGCGTTCATCTTCCAGCACGTTGAAAGTTTCGCCTGCGGCAGGCGCTCCGTTAAGTCCCAAAACTATTACAGGAGAACTTGGTCCTGCTTCTTCTGCTCGTTGTCCGCGTTCGTTGAACATTGCTTTGATTTTTCCGCAAGTGCTTCCTGAAAGTATAACATCGCCAATTCTAAGCGTGCCGCCTTCGACCAAAATTGTTGCAACATATCCTCGTCCTTTATCAAGCGATGATTCTATTACAGAACCGTTTGCCCGTTTATTGGGATTTGCTTTTAGGTCGAGCATATCGGCTTCGAGTAAGATTTTTTCAAGTAATTTGTCAACATTTAAACCTTTTTTTGCGGATATTTCCTGACATTGATATTTTCCTCCCCAGTCTTCAACAAGCAGATTCATATTTGCAAGTTGTTCTTTTATCTTGTCGCTGTTTGCTCCTGGTTTATCTATTTTATTGATTGCAAATATCATTGGAACTCCCGCTGCTATGGCGTGATTTATCGCTTCTGTTGTTTGCGGCATCACGGCATCATCTGCTGCGATAATTATAATTGCAATATCCGTAATTTTTGCTCCGCGTGCGCGCATTGCTGTAAATGCTTCATGTCCGGGCGTGTCGAGAAAAGTTATGCGGCGACCGTTGGCAAGTTTCACGTTGTATGCGCCTATATGTTGTGTTATTCCGCCGGCTTCGCCTGCAATTACATTTGTATTTCTGATATTATCAAGTAATGATGTTTTTCCGTGGTCAACGTGTCCCATGACTGTTACAATCGGTGGACGAGGCAATAAGTCCTGAGGCGTATCTTCTTCTGTTTTTATTGCATCTTGCAAGTCGGCGCTGACAAATTCTATTTTAAATCCAAATTCTTCGGCAACAAGCACAAGCGCTTCTGCATCCAATCGTTGATTGATTGATACCATCAAGCCTAAGTTCATGCAGGCTTCTATAATTTTCACAACTGGGACTTTCATCATATTTGCAAGTTCGCTTGCCGTAACAAACTCCGTTACTTTGAGAGTTGTTTGTTCGAGCATTTGCATTTCGTGTTTTTCCTGCATGCGTGTGCTTACGGCTTCGCGTTTTTCGCGGCGATGTTTTGATGTTTTTGTTTTTCCTTTGTTCTCGGTAAGACGCGCCAATGTTTCTTTTACTTGACGCTGTACTTCATCTTCATCAACTTCGCGACGAACGGGAGGACGATAATCTTTTTTCTTTTTGGCTTTTTCTTTTTTCGATTGCTCGTTATTTTTTACTACTCGTTTTTCTTCAATATCTATTTTTACTTTATTGCCGATTACTCGTTCGCGTTTACGTTTTTTATTATGCTCTTTTTTGTTTTCGGTTTTGGGTTTTTCAAACTGGGCAAGGTCAACTTTTTCGCCTGTAAGCACAGGTCCTGTCAGTTTTTCGACTTTTGTCGGGATAAAATTTTCTTTTCTCTCTTCGCGCGGCGGTTGTTGCGTAATATGTTGCTCATGCTGAACTTTCGCTTGTTCTACGGGTTTTTGTTCTGTCGGTTTATTTTGTTTTTTGTCTTTTTTATGTTTATTCTTCTTTATTTTTACTCTTTCCGAAATATCAATTGTTTTGATAACTTTCGGAGCTTGTATTGGATCTACTTTAATTTTTATTTCTTCTATTTCTTTAGTTGCTTGTTCGGGTTTGATATTTTCTTCATCGCGCTGTGTTTCTTCTGTTTTTGTTGTTTTTTCTTCTTGTTGTTTTGGCGTTTCTGTGGTAGCGGCTTTTTCTTCGGTCTTTTTTGTCTTTGGCGTGAGATCTATTTTTCCGACAGTTTTAATAGTCGGTTTTTCGATTAGTGTAGTTGTTATAGTAAGTTCTTTTTCCTCTGGCAATTCTTCCCGTTCTTCTTTTTCTTTTTTCTCTGTATTTTTTTGTTCTTCAACAGTAACTGATTCTTGTTTATTATTTTTTGGATGAGCAATAACGCCTTTTGCGGCTTCTTTCAGATTTTTGTCAGCGCCAAAAGCATCTTTAACAAGGTTATATGCCTCATCAGAAATTTTTGAATTAGGATTAGATTCGACTTCTATTCCCTTTTTTGCCAAAAATTCAACAATGGAAGACAATCCTATATTGAATTCTTTAATTATTTTACTTATTCTGATATTTGTTTCTGTCATATTTACCAATTCTCCTTAAATTTCTAATTGTTTTGCGATGATTTTGGTTTGCAAATTTATTGTTTCGGTTCTTCTTCAAATTCGGATTTCAAAACGCGAATCACGTCTTTTAGTGTTTCTTCTTCCAAATCGGAACGTTGCAACAAATCGTTAAACGGTATATTCAAAACGCTTTTTGCCGTATCGCAACCTATGCGTTTCAATTCGTCAATAACCCAAGAGTCAATTTCGTCTGCAAATTCATCCAGATTCACATCTTCTTCTTCTTCGGCGGTTTCGCGATATACATCTATCTCGTAGCCTACAAGTTGACTTGCAAGTTTTATGTTCATGCCGCCTTTGCCTATTGCCAGCGAAACTTCGGATGGCTTCAAAAACACATTTATTTGTTTTTTTTCTTCATCTATTTTTATTGATGTGATTTTTGCCGGCGCAAGCGAACGTTGCACAAACAGTTGTAAATTGGATGTATAGTTGACAACATCAATGTTTTCATTATGTAATTCGCGAACTATTCCGTGAATACGCGAACCTTTCACTCCAACGCAGGCTCCCACAGGATCTATTCTGTCGTCGTATGATTCTACGGCGACTTTTGCACGTTCGCCCGGAATGCGTACAATTTTTTTGATTGTAATAAGCCCTTCAAAAATTTCGGGAACTTCCTGCTCAAACATACGTTCCAAAAATTCGGGCGCTGTACGCGAAAGTGTAATAAGCGGATTGTTGTTTTTCATATCAACACGCAAAATAACTGCTTTCACGGTATCGCCTTTTTTGAAAAAGTCGGAAGATATTTGTTCCGCTTTTGGGAGAATAAGTTCATTTCCGTCGTCATCGAGCATCAATGTTTCTTTTTTCCATGTTTGATAAACTTCGCCGACAACAATTTCGCCGATTCTTTCGGTATAATATTTGAAAACATTCGCTTTTTCTATTTCCATTATTTTTCCTGCCAGATTTTGACGCACTGCCAATATGGCGCGGCGTCCGAAACTTGCAAGTCGTATAGGCTCGGAAACTTCTTCGCCTACTTCATACGATGAATCAATTGCCTGCGCATCGGCAAGCGAAATTTCCGTTGCTGTATTTACTACTTTTTCAACTACCGTGCGATTTCGCCAAATTTCAAAATCGCCTTTTGCATCATTCACAATAATGTCAAAATTGTCGGCTGTGCCGTATTGCTTTGCCAGCAAATTGCGAAATACATCTTCTATCACGCCTATCATTGTTGCGCGGTCGATATTTTTTAGTTCCTTAAATTCTGCAAAACTTTCTGCTAAATTCAGATTTTCCATATATATTTTTTATGTGTGTTTTTTAAATTTATTTATTTGAACAAAACAACAACTTTCACCGATTTAATATCGTCAATAATTATTGATTCGTTTTTTATTATCATTTGTTTACGTTTTTTGTTTTCCAAAACTACTTTTTCCTCATATTCAACATCAATGCTGTCAGCAGTTGCGCCAACGAGTTTTGCCGTGAGTTTTTTTCCGTTTTTAAAAACAATATCAATATCTTTGTTTATGTTTTTTTGATATTGGCGCAGTATTTTCAACGGACGGTCGAGACCGGCAGAAGCAACCTGCAATTCAAAATCCTCTTCATCTCTGTTTAATTCTTTTTCAACAGCCCGACTTATCAGTACGCAATCGTTAATATTCACTCCACCGCTGTCGCTGTCAATAATAATATCGATTTTATTATCGGCGTTTATGTTAACGTCAACAACAAATTTATCGCTGCCGACAACCTGTCTCTCTACTATTTCTTTTACTTTATCAACTTTTATCATGCACTTAAAAATATGAAGAAAAGGGACTTTCTTGTCCCTTTTTCTCTCGCCAATCACATTTACGGCTGCAAAGATAATGTATATCAACATATTTTCCAAATTTTTTTTATTTTTTTTGCTGATATTAAACACAATTTCATAAAAACCCTGTTAATTTGTATTGTTTGCGACATAATCGGATTTATTTTTTGTGAAAAACACAAATATATCTTTCTTAATTTAATTTGAACTTACATTTGCATGGCTTCATAAATCATGCTCAAATCTTGCATCATTTAAAAATTTCATATCTTTACAAATCAAAATCGAATGATTAATGGAAATAAATTGCGTTTACAAAACAGATTGTCAGAGTGGTTTGAAAAAGATTAAAGATGAGTCGGTAGATTTGATTTTTACAGACCCGCCTTATTATCAAAACCGCGCTCGGGACATAAAAGGCTTGAAAAATCATAAAGATGTCGTTACCGAATTTAAATTTGATGGTTATGCTTCGGAAGACGAATATTTGCAGTTTATCGAAAATGTTTTGAGCGAATGTTACAGAGTTGCAAAAAACGGAGCAAGCGGTTATTTATGGTGCGGCGACGATTTTGTTTCGTATATCAACCGTATTGTAGCAAAGACGGGATTTCAGTTTCGCAAAGTTATTCATTGGCACAAAACAAATCCTTTTCCGGCAATTCATACGCGAAAAATGTTTGCAAACAGTATGGAATTGCTCGTTCATTTTTCAAAAGGGTCGCCAAAAACGTGGAACCACAAACAGGTAAACGAGATGCACAATTTTATTGAAGCGCCTATTTGCATGGGCAAAGAACGCAAAAAACACCAAACGCAAAAACCGCTTAAAGTGTGTATTCCGTTTATTGAAATAAGCAGCAATGAAAATGATTTAATTCTTGACCCGTTTATGGGTTCGGGCACTACGGCGGTAGCGGCGCTTATTACAAACAGAAATTTTGTCGGTTTTGAAATTGAAGACGACTATTGCAAAATAATTGACGGGCGATTTAAGGAATTTTTGTTGCAAAACAAACTTCCAAATAATAAAAAACCAAAAATAAAATGAAAATTTACACGTTTGGCTTATCTTGTTTTTATGAAAAATCAACATTATTTTTTTCGTGTAATTTATTAATTTTGCATCACAAATAAAATCGAATATGGCATTAATAAAATCTATTTCAGGATTCAGAGGGACAATCGGAGGAAAGGTAGGCGAAAATTTTACGCCGATAGATATTGTTATTCTTACATCGGCTTATGCGCAATGGCTTAAACGGCAATATCCGAATAAAAAGGCGAAAGTTGTTGTTGGCAGAGATGCCCGAATTTCGGGAGAAATGGCGGCTTCGCTTGTTGCAGGCTCGCTTTTGGGTTCGGGCGTTGATGTTGTAAATATTGGACTTGCAACAACTCCATCTGTTGAACTTGCCGTTGTTTATGAAAATGCTGATGGCGGAATAATTCTCACCGCAAGTCATAATCCGAAACAATGGAACGCCTTGAAATTATTAAATAATAAAGGCGAATTTTTGAATAATGACGAAGGAAAAGCCCTGCTCGAAATTGCCGATAAATCGGAATATTCATTTCCCGATGTGGACGAAACAGGGAAAATAATAAAAGAATATAATTTTAATGATATTCATATAAAAAATGTTCTTGCCAATCGTTTTGTTGATGTTGACGCCGTTCGTAAAGCAAAATTCAAAGTGGTTGTTGACGCAGTAAATTCCGTAGGCGGAATAATTATTCCTCAACTGCTGCGTGAGTTTGACGTTGATGTTATTGAGATGAATTGCGAACCGACAGGAAATTTTGCTCACAATCCCGAACCGCTTCCCGAAAATCTTACGGAAATATCTAAAAAAGTAGTAACCGAGAAAGCCGACTTGGGTATTGTTGTTGACCCCGATGTTGACCGATTAGCGTTGATTTGCGAAGATGGCAAAATGTTTGGCGAAGAATATACGCTTGTGTCGGTTGCCGATTATATTTTATCAAAAACAAAAGGAAATACGGTATCAAATCTTTCGTCATCGCGAGCGCTTTGCGATATTACCGAAAAACACGGCGGACAATATTTTGCCGCTGCGGTAGGCGAAGTAAATGTTGTTGCCAAAATGAAAGAAGTCAATGCAGTTATCGGAGGCGAAGGAAACGGCGGAGTTATTTTTCCCGATTGTCATTACGGCAGAGATGCTTTGATTGGAATTGCATTGTTTCTTACAAATCTTGCCGAAAAAAAAATAAAAGTGTCGGAACTTCGCTCTGCTTATCCTGATTATTTTATGTCGAAAAACAAAATCGAATTAACGCCGAATATTAATATTGATAAGATTTTTGAAAATGTAAAGAAAAAATATTCGCAGCAAAGAATTACCGATATTGATGGCGTTAAAATTGATTTCGATAACGAAAAAATGTGGGCGCTTTTACGAAAATCGAACACAGAACCGATTATTCGCATTTATTCCGAAGCCAACGACCCTGCTACCGCCAACGAACTTGCACAAAAAATAATCGATGACATTAATGAATTTGTCGGTTAAAAAACATAAGTTCCAAATAAAATGTCGGTTGTTGATGAAATTTTCAGAAAACTTGTCCGTTTCAAAAACGGCGTTACGGCTGATTATATGCGCAACAGCGGAATTTCTTATGAGCGTAATTATGGCGTTCCGATTGTTGACATAAAACGCATAGCAGCCGAATATTTTCCTAATCACAAACTTTCCGAAGAATTGTTTTTACGCAAAGGACGCGAGATGAAACTTGCCGCCGTTTTTATTGACAATCCCGACGAGGTGAGTTGCAGTCAAATCGACAATTGGAGCAAGGCGTTTGTAAATACCGAAATTACAGAGGCAATTTGTTGTCATCTTTTTTGCAAAACGCCTTTTGCCGCAAAAAAAATTGAAGAATGGAGCGAGAACAGTAATAAATTCTTTTTACAGGCATCATGGAATTTGTTCTCGAAAATGTCGGATGCTGATTTTATGAAAAAGTTTTTGCTAATGACAGCAAAACCAAATTTTGATTTCGCCAATGTACAGTTTGCCGCAATACAAGCGTTGATAAACATTTCTGCGAATAATGAAAACATCAAAAAACACGCTTTAACCTATGCCGAAGACTTATCAAAATCAGCAAACGCCGACACAAAATTTGTCGGCGATGAAGTTTTGGCTTTTTTGAATGAGAATTAGACTTGTCATTAACCATTAATTTTTCATTCCTTTGTTCGTCAAGCCCGCAATGGCGGCTGATAATTCCCCTCCTGCGGAGGGGTGCCCGAAGGGCGGGGTGGTTTTACCATTAACAAACAAAAAAAACTCGCTCCGAGCGCAAACAACGGCGTTCGGAGCGAGGAATGTGATACTGCTGACAAAAATTACTTTTTTGCCTCCAGTTCGGCGTGCAGCCGTTCAATTTCCTGCCGCTGGCGTTCCACTTCCCGCACATGCTCTTCAAATTCCTCGTGATGCTGCCGGTCGAGGGCGGCGGCGAGGTCTTCGGTGGTGAGCGGCATGGAGAAGGTCGGTTCGTTGCCGAAGCGCGGCTCGTCGTTCACGTGTTTGAGGAAC
>JAISPX010000077.1 GCA_031274595.1 Prevotellaceae bacterium
GTCGCCTTCTCCCGGATCGGCAATAAATATGTCATCGCAAGATGCAGAGCCGTTTTTAAGTACATCTACGTTTATTCCATCCTCGCGTCCTTCATCGTTTGTATAGAAGTTAGTGAATCCTGTTACTATAAGCCCGTTGTTCAGACCAACAACAGAAGCGAATCCATACCCATCAGATATTGGAGTGCAGGTACTGTTTTTTGAACGTAAATGCTTGCACGCGATAGCCGCACCACCAAGAGATGCAACAAGGTCAGAATAATCCGAGCGAACAGGTAATAACCAACTATATGGACATACACCTTGTACATTGCCGCTTGAACCACTTGTGCCGCCCCATGAATTATAGACTTGAGGAGACATATAACCTTTTCCGCATTCATCTTCCGTACAACCGTTAATTGCTGAACCTGTGTTGGCATATTTTACATTTTGCGCCAACCACCATTTATTGTCGGGCATGTAAACAATGCGGTAGAATTTACTGTCACGCGAATCTTTTATCCACGCTTCCCAATTCTTGGTATCGCTAGCACGTAGCTGACAAGCATGTGTGGCATCAATATATAAATCACTGCCTGTATAAGCGCAAAAAACACCCGGACATTCTGTCTGGTCTTTTATAGTGGTTGGCGTAATGGTCAATGCCGAAGCGACCAATGTTTTTCCGATTACCGTTTGGGTGGTTGTACCATCGGCAGCTATCAGTGTAAATGGCGGCGTACCACGCAAGGTGTAGGTTCCATTATTTGCAACAACATTCGGCGGATAGTCGCTTGCGTATGCGCACCAGTTGAATTTTGTTTCCGTAATGTTTAATTGTACCGTCAACGTGGCGCTGTAATTTGTCGCAGCATTACCTTCCAGCCAAAACCCTTTCCGGTTGCTTCCATCATAGGAAGTAGCGCCGCCGGAAACAGTACTCACTGCTGCACGTGTCCAAGAATTTCCCGAAGTCGTGTTGTTGCTGTTGATTTTGATGTAGTCAACCCACACCCACACTTTGGAAAGGTGCGTGGCATCACGTGAACCGGCAGCCCACCATACGCGGAACGTTACGGTTTTGTTTGTGTAATTTGCGCCGACAGGTTCGACGTGGGTTACTTGTGCGCTTGCTGTAACAGTTGCAAGCATTGCGAAAAGAAAAAATGTTTTTTTCATAATGTAATTTGTTTAATTTGTTGTTATTTATTTTTACGGTTCGGAAGTGTTTTTTACAAACACAAACTTTTTTATAAAACACTTCCTCGCCGCAATTTTTTATTTGCTGCCAATTTCATTGTTTCGTTTTGTATTTTCTATTATTCTCTTAATGAAAATCCGAAACGCAGACCGAACTTATCATCTAAGAGGTTCTTGACTACCTGTACATGAAATAAGCAAAAGTCCACGTTTCTTTGTGTATTTTGCTTTATCCTTCATGTACGAAATTGTCAAGATTTCTTAGATAGAATAAAACATTTAAAATTTTAAAGAACGTAATTAATAATGCAAATATAAAACAATATTTTTTATTTACAAATTTTATTTTGACCTTTCTACTTTTTTAAACGCAGAGGCGCAGAGACGCGGAGATATTTTTTTCAGATATTTTTTTTTGGTGCTATGGGATGTCTCGACTTCGCTTGACAAGTGAGCGACACTTAAAAAAAACAAGAGAGAGTGGGAGCGGCGGCGAAGCCACCACTTCCACTCCCCCAAACAATCGCATGGTCATGTCGAGCGTAGCGTAGCGGAGTCGAGACATCTCCCACATGTTAACTGAGTGTAACGAGAAACATCTCCGCACCTCCTAAAAAGAATTAGCCTTTTATTTGTTTTGGAATCCGGCGGCGAAGTTGAATTTGCGCACGGTCTAAACGCAGCCTTATAAATCACGCGCCCGGACTTTCACAATTTTCCCGTTCTTTGAAAAAACAAGCACCCCGTCCTCTTTTTTCTTTTGCTCTACCAAACGTTCGTAAGCAAGCGCAATTCCTTTAAGCATGTTTTCGCGTATTTCTTTTATTTCTTTATTTCCCATAATTTTCAAGTGTGCTATATAAAAGCCTGTTTTTTATTTGTATTTTCTTCTTTTTTTCTTTTTCCGCGATGATATTAAAAGGGGAAACAGAATTGTCAACCAATAACCAATAATCCACAATGCCCATGTAAAGACCGAATAAATTGTGAATTCCTTTTGTATATCTTCGCCGGATGATATGCTCTTCTATATTGTGTCCTCCGGCGGCAACCCGTTCAGCCACCCTTTGTATAGCCAATTCGGGGGAATTTAACCAAAAATAAATTAGGGATACCGTATATCCTTTTTGTTGGGCGTACTTTACAAAAGGCACATAAGAACGGGTAGCCAGTGTGGTTTCAAGAGCAAAATCCACGCGTGCTTCCGTTAATTCCTTAATGCGCATCAACATTATTCTTCCTGCCGCAATAGCCGTCTTTTCCACATTGAATGGCGAAATTCCCCGTGCAATTTCATCGGCATTGATAAACTCTTTACAATGCAACATCCCGGGTAGAACAGTGTATGAAACAGTCGTCTTTCCCGCACCGTTACAGCCTGCTATAATATATAATTTCGGCATTGCCCATGGTTATTCCACAAATATAAGAAATATTTTTTAAATGATTTAGTAACGAAACATTCGACACACGCAGTCCGGAGAACATCAAAAAGTAATTTCCCACCTGTGTTTTTTATTTTTTAGACGCCATGCTAATTTCGGGGGATTGCGCAAGGATAAACGCAAGCAGAATGAATTTATCGACAATTATTAAAATCCAATTATCAAATTTTAATAATTAGATTTTAATAATGCGCCTCATGGAACACTAACCGGAAAATTTTCATTATTTTTGTACATAACTCAACAATGCAACGAATGAAAAAAAACGAATACCGGTTTCGGTTGGTAATTCACCGCCGGCTCCCGGATGAAAAAACCCAGCCACATTTAACGCAATCCCCCGTGCTGCTTCCGGCGTGGGGCGGCATGTAGTAAGCGCATGATAAAAGCGGTATTTTTCGATATTGACGGGACGTTAGTGAGTTTTAAAACGCATGCTGTCGCGCCGCCTGTCATTGCGGCGCTGCGGGCGTTAAAGCAGCGGGGGATAAAAATTTTTGTAGCCAGCGGCCGCCACCAGTCCACCATGGATAACGTGGCGGCCATTCCGTTTGACGGCTACGTAACGCTCAACGGCGGGATATGTATTGTGGAGGAGCGCATCAT
>JAISPX010000082.1 GCA_031274595.1 Prevotellaceae bacterium
CTTTATTCGTCCACACAATACGCTGTGCAAAAATCCTGATAAAACACGAACAACGAGAACCCCTGCCTTAGTTGCCGGTATTATCAAACAAAACTGGACGATTGCTGATGCCTTCAAACCCACTAAAAAAATCAATAAAAATATGACACTAGCAAATAGTCGGTGTCATCTTTTACCTCCTTTCATTTTCCCGGTTGCTAAATAGGTTGCTGCGGCTTGCTCCGTTTCTTCTTTGGTTGCTACCCGGTGCATCAGTTGCCATGCTTCCGATTCTGATTTGTCAAAGTAGGTAAGTTTGCCGCCCTGACTTTTGTAGTAAGGGACTTTCTTTGAACATACCAACTTGTAAATGTGTGATTTACTTAGCCCTGTCAATAGAGCGGCGTCGCTCATTGTCAGGGCTTTCTTTGCCGTCAATAATGTGAGTTGTTTAATTTCTTTCAACTCGCTTAATACTTCTTTTTCCATTTTATTAATGAATTAAAAATTAATGAAATGGCTTACCGGTAAACCTTGTTTGTTATAACATCGGCAAAGGTAGAAAGCAAGGGAAAGCAAAAAAATAGAAAACCCTTTATAGTAAAGCACTATAAAGGGTTATAAATGTTTTTTTTAGAGGTTTATTTTTGTTTGTTTAGGATGTTGTCGATGTTTTTATAGCCTTTGGGATAACCTGTTTTGCTGTTCATGTAAATGTCTTTTAATTGTGCCAAATACTTTACATGAAACAAACTTTCCCCGATTGCCCATTTATTGGTCTTATTTTCAAAATATCTATCTACAAAATAGGCACATAAGTTTTTTTGTCCTATCCACGTCAAGTGATTTTGTGCAATAAAGCCCTGTTTCTGTAATTCATTCAAAATAGTGTCCGGGATAGTTGTTTGTTGAGGCTGTGCATTGTCTGTGTTTTCTACTGTACTGAAATATTTAATAAATTCATTTGGCGTTTGTAATATTATTTCCCATGCCTTGTAACGCTCGCCCTCGTACTTTCCACCTTCGTACAAAAAATATTCTATTTCCCCGTTGCTCAAATGCTTTTCTCCAAATGGCATATCTGCTTTTAAGGCAGCATTTAAAACCATTTCTTTTTTTGCCTCTATCGTATTTATAAATGGCTCAAAAATAGTGTTATAACCATCTAAAAATCCCTTTGCATATTCTTCCAAATTTGGCAGTACATTTGATATAAATGTATTATTGTAATTATCTTCTGTTAATCCAAATTTTCCTATATTATTCCTCATAATACAAATAATTACAATTCCTTGTATAGGAAATTCTCCATAACCGGCAATATCAATGTATGAATATCCACACAGTATAGAATAACTTCTAAGCATTTGCCTCGGTACACTCACATTAAAAAAGCCGGGTAGTTTCTTATATCGTTCCATTTCTCAAAATTTTTAATCCGTTAACCCATCCAATTTATTGACTGCTTCTCTATATTTTCAGCCCTGCTATCCATTGATAATTCTCAAATATTTTTCCAAAGATTGCTTTACCGTATTTGCAACCAACAAACAAAACGTTTCCCGATTTCCCTGTGTATGACTTTGTTCCAATGCCGTGTAATAGGCTTGTTTGGCTTCATTATCGCCTTTCAGCACGGTTATGGTATAGCCTTTTGAAAGAAGGTACAAATTCATCAAAAGCCGGGACGTTCTACCGTTGCCGTCAATAAATGGGTGTATCTTTACCAACTCATCATGTAGAAATGCAGCCGTCAAAATCGGGTGTTCACCGTTGGTTTCCATTGCTTTATATTCAATAATGAAACGTTCCATTTGTGGCTGTATTAACCAGGGTTGAGGCGGCGTGTGCCGGCTGCCGACTATCATAACGGGTACGGTTCTATATTGTCCCGCCTGTTCCCGGTTGATGCCGTGCAATATAAGGGCGTGAATTTCTTTTATTGTCCGCTCGGTTATATCTATATCATTGCTTGCAATTTCTTTGATAAATTCAATGGCTTGGGCGTGGTTGATGGCTTCCAAATGTTCTTTCATGCTTTTGCCGCCGATGGTAACGCCTTCGCTGACTATTAATGCCGTTTCCTGCAAAGTCAGTGTATTGCCTTCAATCCGGTTGCTTTCATAGGTATATTCCATTTCAAAAGCCGCTTTAATCTTTGCCAAAGCTTCAACGTCAAGTGGTCGGGCTGCCTGCATGCGTGCTTTTAATGTGTCGGCTTGCTGTAATACGGTTGTTAATTGTGTATTCATAATCCTGTTATTGTTCTATATTTAATCCGTTAAACCATCTAATTTATTAACCGCTTCCCGTTGTGATTTGCTCACGACCTTTGCATAAATTTGTGTAGTTCTGATTTCAGAGTGTCCCAAATTTTTGCTTACCGTTTCAATGGGCGTTTCCAAACTCAAAAGCAGGGTAGCGTATGTATGCCGGGCGACATGGAAAGTCAAATGTTTTGACAAGCCTGCCAAAGCCGCCCACGTTTTAAGTTGCAGGTTGGTATAACCGCCGCTTGGCAAATAAAATACTTTATCGGTGTCCTTTGCCCCGTTCCTGTCAGGCAAAAATCCAACGGCTTTTTGTGGGATCGGTAAATATTCATGCTTTTGGGTTTTATTTTGTGTGTAGTGG
This sequence comes from Prevotellaceae bacterium, assembly GCA_031274595.1. Taxonomy (GTDB): domain Bacteria; phylum Bacteroidota; class Bacteroidia; order Bacteroidales; family UBA932; genus JAIRKV01. The sequence goes on from JAISPX010000082.1 coordinate 2,614, forward strand.
ATGATAGTGCTGCCATCGCTGTCTTTTCCCAATTTTCCCCATGTAAGAGCCTGTACGTCTGAAAATCTTAATCCTGTGTAGCAACTGAATAAAAATGCCTGTTTTATTATCTGGCTTAGACATTGGGTATTTTCAAGTGTTTTCACTTCTTCAATGGTTAAATAACAAACGTCCGCCTGTCGCTTTTTGGGCTTGTTTTCCGGCTTTATCTGTTTGAAAGGATTAAGATTTGTTACTTCATCGGATATGGCACAATTAAGCACATATTCAAGTTTTTTCATGTATCCACATTGTGTGTTTTCACTCAAAGTCAACCCTCCGTTATAGCGTCTGTTATGATTGGGATTTGTGACTGTTTTCAGGTATTCCAAAAAACCGGTGCAAAACTTTTTATCCACATTTTTGAATGTGGTTTTTGTGCCTGCATATTGCTTAATATGACGGTACAAAGCCATATATTGCTGATAACCGCTACTCCTACGGTTTCCGTTCCATTTGGCAAGTTTTTTTTCTGCAATGCCTTGTATGTAGTCTAAAAGATTAGCCTTTGAACGTCCGCCGCTTACTGAAAATCCATGAGCCGTGTTTTGTAGTTCTACGATTTTTTGTGATTTGACGGCGTTTGCAAGCCTCAACGTTTCTTTGTTCGTTTCTTTGCTTTCAATGGTCGTTTCAGGGATTAAATACAGTTTCAAAAACTCGTATTCCCTTTTGCCATTGTTGTAAAAATCTAAATAGATTGATTTGTTACCGTTGGAAAGCGCTTTGTATCTTAGCTTTATCGGCTCTTTTACCTTTGATTGTTTTTTGTTTCTGTTACTCATAATTGGAATTGTTTGTTACCGGGTGCAAATGTAATAACAAAGAACAACATAACAAAGGAAAATAACAACTATTTTGCTTTTCATGAAAACAATACAAACAACTATTATACAATAAAATATAGATAATAGTAACATAAATAACAGGCAAAAGAGAACAAATTTCAGTCGAGTAACAAAGTTTTGAGTACCAAAATAACAAACGAGTAACAAATAAGTAACAAAAAAAAGCCATACATCGGAAAAGTCAATGTATGACTTTTGATATTTATGTGTGTGTAAATTGCTGTGTTTCTTAATTTTTATTGGGTTGTTTTTTTCTTTTGTTTTCTTTGGATTTTGGGGATTTGCTTTTCAAGAATAACAGCAAATCGCTATTTTAATATATCTTATTTTTTGCTTGCCAGCACGTATCTTTTATCTCATAATGTAAAAAATTATATTTTTAATTCTGCGCAAAGTTAAAATTTTATTTTGACAAATAAGTATTGTCAAATAAAAAAAATCTTTATGTTTTATTTTTTCTTTCATGAGAAATGCTAAAATAGTATTTTACAACGCTTTACTGTTTCAGCGATTTTTTTGCATGTTCGGTAATCCGCCGAACTCATGGAAAAATCAGATGTAAATAATGATGAACGATGAAGTATAAAGTATGATGTATGAGGTTGCTGTCATGCTGTTGAATAAATTGATAAGAAAAAATGATTCGGATGGGGGTGTTTTCTCTATATAGTGTCTGTCCGAAAACCCTTTCTTTTGTCTTTAATAGACTTTTCGGGCAGACACTAAATATTCCCGATCGGATTAACTTACTGCAATTTAGGAAGATACAGCCCTTACGGTGAGCAATGGTTCCGCAGGCAGTTTGAAACAGGGTTTGACTTTTTCTTTTTCAACCGGGCCGATGGTAATCCGGAAAGACCACGCTCAGATTTCATCGCTTACCTCTTATCTTGTTGCAGATGCTTATTTTTCCCCAAAGGGATTTGTTGATAAAATCAGGACAATGAATTTGCATTTGGTTTTCAACCTGAGGGACGATGCGGATTTGTTGTACCTTTCCGCCAAAGCTTCAACAGGAAAAAGGGGCAGACCGTTCAAATACGATGGGAAAGTGAATCCCGGTAATCCGCCGAACTCACGGAAAAGTCAGAAATACTCCAAAGAACTATTGGCTTTCGGAACTTTAGCCGCTTAGGGATACGTTAATTTTGAACGAACTATTGTTATGATTATTTTTTATGAAACGCCTTGTGTTCGTACGTCCGCATTGACTTTTCTGATAAGCCCTTGCAGCACATTTCCAGGACCCAGTTCTA
>JAISPX010000161.1 GCA_031274595.1 Prevotellaceae bacterium
TAGAAACACAAATACGCGCTCCCGCTCGTTTCTTAACGAGTGGGTTATTGCTAAACGTTTGTAACGTTGGAAACGGTACAGCCACTTCCCACTCGTTAGGAAACGAGTGGGAGCATGGGCGGGAGCGACAGCCACACGAGCGGGAGCGACAGCCGCACGAGCGGGAGCGACAGCCACACGAGTGGGAGCGTCAGCCACACGAAAGGGAGCGTCAGCCACACGAGCGGGAGCGACAGCCGTACGAGCGGGAGCGACAGCCACACGAGCGGGAGCGACAGCCACACGAGCGGGAGCGACAGCCGCACGAGAGGGAGCGTCAGCCGCACGAGTGGGAGCGACAGCCGCACGAGAGGGAGCGTCAGCCGCACGAGAGGGAGCGTCAGCCGCACGAGAGGGAGCGTCAGCCGCACGAGAGGGAATGTCAGGGACACAAGCCTGATATGCAGGATATGTTAAAAAATAACGAAAGCCATCGTAAATTGAAGACGGCTTTGTATATGTATAAAAAAATATTTGTTTGGTTATATTGGATTCAAAATATTTTAAGTTTGGAGTTTGGAAACTATTGGAATATAAAGAAATTTTACTTATATTGACGCGCGTAAAAATGGGTCGCGCAATTGTGTGTGTGTGTGTGTGTGTGTGTGTGTTAGCAAAATATTCGGAACTGCCAAATATTTCGGCAGTTTTTTTGTTAATATTTTCGCACATTTTTTTCATTATTCTTTATCTATTTTTTTATAAATAACAGTTGCAAATATACAAATTTTATTCAAATGCAAAAAATCATTAAATTTGTTTTATCAAAAAACATTTTGGATGAAACTGGATTTGTCATTTTATACTCGCGATGATGTTGTGCAGATAAGCAAAGAACTGCTCGGGAAAACGCTTTGCACAAACATTAACGGCTCGCTTACCAAAGCCGTAATTACCGAAACCGAAGCATACGCAGGCGTTACCGACAAAGCATCGCACGCATACAACGGACGCCGAACCAAACGCACCGAAATAATGTTCAGGCAAGGCGGATGCGCTTATATTTATTTATGTTACGGAATGTATTCGCTTTTCAATGTTGTTACAAATGTTGAAAATATTCCACATGCAGTATTAATTCGCGGCGCTGTTGCATTAAGCGGAACGGAAACTATGTTGCAACGCGCAAAAAAGAAAAAACTCACAGACGATTTGCTTACAGGTCCCGGAAAATTATCAAAAGCAATGGGATTACATTTTTCGCAAACAGGCGCTTCGCTTTTCGGCAACACAATTTGGATTGAAGACAGAGGAATAATTATTTCGCCTGAAAATATTCTTGCTACGCCTCGTATTGGAGTTGATTATGCCGAAGAAGATGCTCTGCTTCCTTATCGTTTTGTTGCAAAATATTTTTAAAAAGAAACAAAAAAATATCTAATATTAACCATAAAATTTTATTATCTTTGTATGAAATATTTAAAGAATGACAAAAAAAATAATTTTCATATTATTCGTGGTTATATTGGTTATTGCCTGTGTGTTAGGTTATATCAACATCAAGCAGAAAACAGGTTTTGAACAATATAATGTTTTTAATTTTGCCGGTGATAATGCTGCCGTTCACATTAGAGTGAACAACCCGATGCAACTTACCAATGACAATGAAAATTCCGATTTTTTTAATCTCATTTATGGAAACGATAAATTTATTGTTCCTCTTATTACAAGCCTGATTCCCGATATTTCCGATACAAATTTTGTTGTACGCCGCAACTCGGTTCATATTTTATCATCAGGATTTGCAAACGAACACAAATCACTTGATTTCGTTCATTTTATTCCTATAAAAAAACATGCCGACATTAACAGTATTCTAAAAAATATTGCAACAAAAATAAACGACACATTAAATTTAGACAGTAATATTTTATGTTACGAAATTGATAATTCAAGATTTTATATTCACAGTTACGGCAATCTTATTGCTGTAAGTTCAGAAATCAATGCATTGAGAAACAATCTGCAACAAGTGCAAAACAAACAAACGCTTGCCGAAGATGCTCTTTTTACAGATGGAATCCGTACGTCGGGACGATATGTAGATGCAAATATTTTTATCAATTCTGCGCAATTGCCAAATCTTATAAATACTTTGCTCGACAAAAATATTTCAGATGCCGATTCTGATTTCATAAAAAATTTTGCACGTTGGTTTATTCTCGATGCCAACATAACAAAAAATCTTTGCAATTTTAACGGTTTTATTTATACAAACAATCGCAATTTTTTGAATTTATTAAACACTCAACAAAAATCAGACCTGAAAACATTGAAGATACTGTCTTCCGAAACGCTTGTGGCATACTCGATGCAAATAAGCAATGTTGACAGTTTGCTAAACGAATACAACAAAATTTTCAGCAACACCGCAAATGATTATTTTGACAAACTTACCCAAATGAGCGATTCGCTTTATGTTGATATTGTGCAATTTGTAAAATCGCTTTATCCGGAAGAAATTACATTAACCTACAATCAATCTCAAGGTTGGGTAACGCTTATAAAAGTTTTGAACGCCGAATATGCTGCCGGCGAATTAAACAAACTTGATAAAACGAATGCGCTCTCAGATATTATACCGACAATGTTTGGCAGAATTTTCAGCCTGAACAAAGGACGCGAAATAAGCGTTACGGATGATTTTATTGTAATATCGAAGAATAAAATAAATAATCTGAAAAACAATGGAATTTTATCAATAAATTCCGATTATATTATTGACGAATCGTTAGCCGCATTTTATGCAAATCCAATCGGGATAAGCAAACTTTTCGATATTACGAAGAAAAAAGAGAAAGATTTTTTCAAAAATATTTTTATTGAAATTATACCTTCAAACAAACGATTTTATCTAAACTCAAATGTTTTATTGGAATCTTCGTCAGCACAAAAACAATCGCAAAAAACAGTTGAAAACACAGCAACAACCGAAATCGCCGAAAATATCGAAACCCAAACCCAATCGGCAAATATCATTCTAAAACAGACTGTTGAAAACAATATTGACAAACAAAAATACACATTATTGCAATATAGCAACAACACAATAGAATTTGCCGACAACAAGTCAAAATTACTGTGGACAATAAATCCGAACGAAAAAATCGAAAGCGGTATTTTTGTAATAAATCCGTTTAACAAAGGAACTGTTTATTTGCTTTTTAATACCGAGAATAAAATTTATATGGTTGATTTTCACGGAAAGTCAATGTCTGGTTTTCCTGTTGCCTTGCCCGCAGCTGCAACAAACAGCGTGTCGGTTTTTGCTTACGACAGAACATCGGATTTTCGCATTTTTATTGCCTGCACAAACAAAAAAATTTATTTATACAATACAAGCGGAGAAAATGTAATCGGATGGAAAATCCCTAAAACAGAAGGAATTGTGCAACGTCCGATACAATTTTTAAGAATGGATTCAAAAGATTATTTAATTGCTTCTGATAACAACAAAATCTATATTTTCAACAGAAAAGGCTATGATCGTGTAGATGTGAAAGAAAAAGTGCAAATTCCCGTAAATGCCGAGTTTGAAAAACTTTATAAGCCTGCGCGTTTAAGAGTTAAAGATAAATCGGGAAAACAAATAACCATAAATCTTATAAACGGCAAAGTAACCCGCAAATAAATTTTATATTATCAGGCTGATGTTACAATAAACCCTCGTCTGCAAAACTAAAATATGCATTGCCGCTAACTATCAGATGGTCAACAAGTCTTATGTCAAAAAGATTAAGAGCAGATTTTATTTCGGCTGTTATTTTTTCATCGTTTTTGCTTGGTTTAAGATTTTGTGAAGGATGATTATGCAAAATTACAACGCCCGCCGCAAGATTTTCTGTCGCATATTTTGCTATTATTTTTATGTCAACTGATGCCGAAAAGACTCCTCCTTGTCCGACTTTATGCTTGGATATGATTTTATTGGCTCTGTTTAACAGCATAATCCAAAATTCTTCGTGCGACAAATCGCCAAGCAGCGGTTGAAATATTTCAAAAACGTCGCGGCTTGATTTTATCGACTGCATATTATTGTTATCATTGCGCCTACGGCGACCAAGTTCCAATGCAGCAGCAATGCTCACTGCTTTGGCAGTGCCGATTCCTTTTATTTTAACAAAATCTTTAATTGATTTCTTTCCCAATTCACCAAGACTGTTGTTTGAACACGCAAGCAATTGTTTTGCAACATCCACTGCCGTTTCGCTTTTAGTGCCGCTACCTATAATAATAGCAAGCAATTCGGCATCGCTAAGACAGGCTGTTCCGTGTTGCATCATTTTTTCTCGAGGGCGGTCGTCCTGCGCCCATTCTTTTATTTTCAACGATTTCATAGTATTAATATCATATCAGAATGACAAAGTTATTAAAAAATCGGCATTGACAATTATAAAAATACAAACCCTCGTCCGTGCGGAAGAGGGTTTGCCCAATAATTAAAACCATTAAAAAAATTAGAGAGCGTTAACCTTAAGAGCAAGTTTGCTTTTAAGATTTGCCGCTTTATTTTTGTGTATAATATGTTTTTTTGCAAGCTTATCAAGCATTGCAGACACTTTCGGAAATAATGACTCTGCAGCCGTTTTATCTGTTGTATTACGTAAGGCTTTTATTGCGTTACGCGTTGTTTTTGCGTAGTATTTATTATGTATTCTACGCGTTTTTGTTTGTCTTATTCTTTTTATTGCCGACTTATGATTTGCCATAATTTTTATTATTTTTTATCGTAGTCCATAGCGGAATCGAACCGCTGTTTCAAGGATGAAAACCTTGCGTCCTAACCCCTAGACGAATGGACCTTTTTAGTTAAATAATTATATCTTTAACCGATTTCGGGCTGCAAATGTAGGTTTAAATTTTATATCTGCAAAATTTTTTTGAAAAAATATTACAAAAAATACAATAAAATTTTGTTTCTTCATTATAAAATACTACCTTTGTAGCCCTAAACTTGATTTGAGTTTAGCGCAAACATCGCGGAGTAGAGCAGTGGCAGCTCGTCAGGCTCATAACCTGAAGGTCGTTGGTTCGAATCCTTCCTCCGCTACTAAAATTAAAGGATGCCTTAAAATTTAAGAGCATCCTTATTTATTTTTCACAAATGACTATCTGTAAAAATACCTGAAAAATGCAGTCAAATGTAAATTGTTAAATAATTTACACAAGGCAAAACAAGTGGATACAAATCAGATATTTATATGCGTCTTTAGGCGGAATAAAGGATACTCATTTATTCGTCTTGTCAAAAAGGGTTATTCCTTTTCTCTAAAAGGGATAGTCCTTTTGCTCAAAAGGATTAATCCTTTTACCCGAAAGGGTTAACCCTTTTTGGGGAAAGCAACGGGCAATGCAAATAATTAATAATGGCTATCAGTAAGAGTATATAAATACAGTCAAATATTAATTATTAGTAATTTGCATAAAATCAACAGGAGGATATAAATAAAATATCCTATACGCGCTTTTAGAATAAAGGATATTCATATTATTCCAATTATTCGGTTTCCAAAAAAAATTAATCCAAAATCATCAACTAATCAATCATTTTTGTACCTTTACATAAAATTATATTATCAAAAACATTTTGCCATGAGTAAAAAAGTTTCACGCAGAGAATTTCTAAAGACGTCAGCAATTATGGGCTGTGGAATTGGTATAATCGGTAGCGGAACGCTTGCATCGTGTATCAGTTCACGAAATCGTTTTGACACAATTATAAAGAACGGACTTGTTTATTCGGGCAACGGCGATTTGCCTGTCGTTGCCGATATAGCCATCAAAGATAACAAGATTGCGGCTATCGGTAAGGTAGGCGAGTCGGCAGATAAGATTATTGATGCCGAAAGTTTTGCCGTAAGTCCGGGATTTGTTGACATTCATACGCATACTGATACAAATCTTTTGATTTGCCCCGAAGGCGACAGTAGAATTTATCAAGGCATAACCACAGATGTGGGCGGGAATTGCGGAGAATCTCCTTTTCCTTATTCCGACGAAGAATTTGAAAACCGAAAAACACAATTACGCAACGGATATGAATCATGGCAACATGTTGACGGTTTTTTCTCTGCTCTTGAAAAAAGCAAAATAAGTATAAATTATACAACTTTTACGGGTCACGGAGATTTACGTTCGGCTGTTGTCGGCAACAACGATGTGCCTGCTACAAAAGAACAAATAGGAAAAATGAAAAATCTGCTGCAACATCAGATTGATTGCGGGAGTATAGGAATATCGTACGGACTGGAATATTCGCCGGGCAGTTATGCAAACACGCAGGAACTTATTGAATTGTGCGGCGTGGTTGCAAAAAACAATGCACTGTACGCAATTCACATGCGTAACGAAGATGATTATGTAGAAGAAGCCATTGGCGAAGCAATTGATGTTGCCCGCAAATCGGGTGCGCGCCTTGAAATATCTCACCTCAAAGCGCAAAACGAAAATAATTGGCACAAAGCGCCCAGCATGCTTAAAATTATCGAAGACGCTTATGCCGGCGGCGTTGATATTGCTTTCGACCGTTATCCGTATATTGCATTTTCAACAGGACTTTCTACATTTATTCCGCTTTGGGCAAGGCAAGGCAATAACGACGAGGTTTTATCGCGATTGAAAGATAAAACAACTTTTGCGAAAATAAGCGAATATGCCGAATCGCGTATTAAAAGATTGGGAGGAGGACAAAATGTTGTTATAACTTCGGGTAATAATGAAAATACGATATACATAGGAAAAAACATATTGGAATGTGCGGATATTTCGCATAAAAAAGTAACGGATTTTATTCGTGATATTTTGATTTCCGAAGACGGAAACGTAAATATGGTTGGCTTTGCAATGACCGAAAGTAATGTAAAAATGTTTCTTTCGCACAAACTTGGAATGCCCGCATCCGATGGTTACGTATATTCGCCGGTAGGCGAACTTTCAACAGGAAAACCGCATCCCCGCAGTTACGGAACATTCCCGCGCTTTTTAGGTAAATATTGCAGAGATGAAAAAATTGTCGATTTATCGACTGGTATTATGAAGATGACAAAACTTCCTGCAAGTCGTCTTAATCTTAAAAACAGAGGAACAATACAAATAGGCAACTTTGCCGATATTGTTGTATTCGATATAAATAAAATTATTGATAAATCCGAATTTACAAATCCTCATCTGTTTGCGGCAGGAATTGAACATGTATTTATAAACGGCGCTCATACCATAAACAATGGAAAGCACACAGGCGCACGCAACGGAATGGTTTTGCGGCATGGATAAATAATTCAATCTTATTATTAACGTTAAAATCAAGTTATCACAGTATTACAGGAAGCGATACGGTTAAATTATATTAAAGCCCAAAATCATTAATAATTCATTAATTACATTTGTATGGTTATTGGGAAAATATAGAATTGATTATGTTATAAAAACAGGTGATATTATGATTATTACAATGATTATTTTATTTATTATCGGCTACACGGCTATTGCCCTTGAACATTTATTGAAAATAAACAAAGCGGCTTTTGCCCTACTTTTGTGCGTAGCGCTTTGGGTTCTGTACATATTTAGCGCATCATCGATTGTATCAGGCAGCAGCGAGTTTTTGGTTTTTGCCGAAGATGTATCCAAAGAACATCTATCGCTATTTGATAAAATAATTTCGTTTGTAACTGAAAAACAGATAATAGAACACATAGGCGATATTGCCGAAATACTCTTCTTTTTAATAGGAGCCATGACGATAGTTGAACTTGTTGATGTTCATGGCGGATTCTCTCTTATCACCGACTGGATAGCAACCAGAAATAAGAAAAAACTGTTGTGGCTGTTATCGTTTATCACTTTTTTCATGTCGGCGGTTTTGGATAATATGACTACTGCGATAGTAATGATAATGCTGCTTCGTAAATTTATAGGTAATTTTAAGGAAAGATGGCTTTTTGCCGGCGTCATTATAATTGCGGCAAACAGCGGAGGAGCATTTTCACCAATAGGCGACATTACAACTATTATGCTTTGGGTGAAAGGAAACATAACTACCGGAGGAATATTGCCAAGTTTGATAATTCCATCTATGCTGTCGGTTATAGTTCCTGTGCTTATTGTCAGCCGACTGCTCAAAGGCGAGTTTACGCGACCAATAACAACATTTGATTCGGAATCATCCAACCATCTTGAAACAGCCCGATATCTTAAACGAAGCGAAAAAAGAACAATTTTTATGTTGGGATTGGGAAGCCTCGTTTTTGTTCCGATATTTCGTGCTGTTACAAATCTTCCTCCGTTTATAGGAGTTTTGTTCGGATTAAGTTTATTGTGGATTTACACCGAAGTTTTATATCAGCGAAAACAAAATATTCCAGAACAAGATAAAGCAAGGATTACAATAATTTTAGGTCGCATTGATATTGCCACTATTTTGTTTTTCTTGGGAATACTGATGTCTGTGGCAGCGCTCGAATGTGCCGGAATATTGCACGATTTTTCTACAATACTTGCCGAGAAAATAGGGAATATCTATGTTATAAATATTTTAATAGGAGTGCTTTCTTCGGTTGTTGATAATGTTCCGCTGGTAGCAGGCGCAATGGGAATGTATCCTTTGGCAAACGATACAATTATTGCAGCATCGGCAGATCCTGCTTATATTACAAATTTTGTTCAGGATGGAACATTCTGGCTGTTTCTTACCTATTGCGCAGGAGTGGGCGGAAGCGTATTGATTATAGGCTCTGCAGCAGGAGTTGTTACAATGGGATTGGAAAGAATAAATTTTGTATGGTATTTTAAAAATATAACATTGCTGGTTTTGATAGGTTATCTTACAGGCGCTGCATTTTTTATTGTTCAGGAATTATGGATTTTTCCGCTGTTAAGGTAACAAATAGCGAAAAAGAAAAAATAATAAATTGCTTCACCTTGCAGGTTTGAAATGATGCAGTTTGTTGATTAGTACGCAAATTCGCTATAGGCTTCGCAGGCGAAGTAATACCTATCCTTAATTTTCTGCTAACTCCGTATTATTTTATTGGTGTGCTATCTATGTTTTGGTTTCTTCCGACTATTTATAGCAGATATGAGCACCTTTCAATTATTGCCAATCTAATAATCTTTTTCTCTAAAATTTTTGTTGGCGTTGTTTAATCGTTTTCGTGTATTTTCAAGAGTTTTGCGTAGTGCGGTATATTCTGTTTCGGTAAAAAGTTGACGGTTGTTGTAAAATTTGCTTGCGGGTATAATATAAAATTTTGTTTTCCCTTTTTCAACAGGACGATGACGCAGGATAAGCGAATATTTGCAATCAATAATTTTTGTTGATGTATCGGTTTTTGTTATGGCAATGTGCGCTATTGCTCCTATATCGGTATGCTCGTAATTTTGATTTGACACGGCATTTCCGAGCGAATAAACAACAGCCGATGTAAGGTTTCCTGATTGGTCGGTTTGCGCTTCCATAGGCTGAACAACATGAGGATGCGAGCCTATAATTAAGTTTGTGCCGCGTGAAATCATAAATTCGGCAAGCATTTTTTGTTCATCGTTTTGTTTTAATTGATATTCCAATCCCCAATGCATAAGGCAAATTATCATGTCGGGATTATATTTTTTTGCAAGTTCAATGTCGCTTGCGATTGCTGTTGTGTCTATTAAATTTACAATATTCGGATATGTAACAGGTAATCCGTTTGTTCCGTACGTGTATGATAAAAAAGCGAAACGAAATCCTTTTGTATCTATAATTTGCGGATGCGAAAATATTTTTTCCGAAACATTTCTGTATGTTCCTGCATGGTATATGCCTAATTCGTCAAGAACGTCCAACGTACGCGTGATACCTTTTGCGCCTTTGTCGCAACTGTGATTATTTGCTGTTGACAATAAATTTATTCCTGATTTTTTCAATGTTTCTGCTATCGCATCTGGAGCGCTGAAACACGGATAACCGCTATATGGCGTTCCTGACAGCGTAAGTTCAAGATTAGCTGCCTTAAAATCGGCATATTTAATTTCATCTGCGAGAAACGAAAAACACGAATCGTAATTATATGTTCCGTCTGTAGTTTTTGCTGCATTTATTTGGGGAATATGTTGCATTATGTCGCCAATAAAAACAAGATGTAATGTATCGCTGCAAAATAAATGATTTGTAAAAACCAAACAAAATGAAATCAATAAAAGCGCACGTTTCATAAAAAACAGATTTAATGATAAATTAAAATATCTTTTTTGCTTCGTTTTTAAGCATATTAATCGCTACCGAAACTAAATCGCTTTTGCCGTCGCTTGCATAACTTTCAACAATCAATCGGGCAAGTTCCAGCGAAGAATTTTCGGCGTTTATTTTTGTCGCCGATTCATTTATATGCATTATGATGCTTTCTTTTGCCGCTTTTATTGTTTCCCATGCATCGTTGCTGATGTAAAGTTGCTGTGAAAGATTATGTTCAAACTCTTCGCGCACAATCGAAAGTAACAGCACATGAAAATCCTGATTGCTGATATTTTGTTGATGCGTGCGCAAAACAAGCGAGGCGGGAGATATACGCTCCATAAAAAGTATTAAACGTTCGTAGGCTTGCAAACGCATGCCTGTTGTTGCTTGTCGGGATGTTTTTTGCAATATGAAATTTCGTTGCGCCTCGTCGTTTTTCAACATTTTATACAAAACAATATAAACGCTGATTGCAACAAGCAGCGCAGGCGATATAAAAAACATCAGTTGTGTAAAATCATTCATAATTTTATTTTAAAAATATTATTGCACAAATATATGAAAATTTTACAAACATTAATATATTTGCAGCTCAAAATAAATTACCATGACTTTAAAAAAGAAAAAAATAGCATTGTTAGCGCTTGGTTTGTTGCTTTGCTTTGGGGCTTTTGCAGGATATAAATTCTATAAATATTTTTATGCGCCTAATATCAATATCGGGAAAACCGATTTTATTTATATTCCAACAGGTTCAAATATAGATGATGTTTTTGATATATTGGAAAATCAAAATATTATTACCGATATAAACACATTTAAACATGCGGTGAAATTTTTGAAATATAATAATGTAAAAGCGGGACGTTATAAAATAACAAAAAGAATGAACAACAAATCGTTGATAAATATGCTGCGTTCAGGCAATCAAACGGCGATACGAATAACGTTTTCGGGAAATATACGCAGTAATGAGAAAATTGCATCTGTTGTTGCCCGCTATCTTGAGTCGGATTCCGCATCAATTTTGCAGGTACTAAACGACAATGATTTTCTTGATAAATTCGGTTTCGACAACACATCGGTTATTGGAATGTTTATTCCCAATACTTATGAAATATACTGGAATACCAATGCACATGCCTTTGTTGAACGAATGTATAAAGAATATGAAAAATTCTGGAACGACAAAAGAAAAACAAAATTGCAGCAAACGGGTTTAACGCAGAAAGAAGTAAGCGTAATAGCCTCGATAGTTTCGGAAGAAACAAATGTAACAGCCGAAATGCCTGCAATTGCAGGAGTCTATATAAATCGAATAAAATCAGGAATGTTACTGCAAGCCGACCCAACAGTAAAATTTGCCATTGGCGATTTTTCCATTCGGCGGGTGCTAAACAAACATACTGACTACGATTCTCCATATAATACCTACAAATATAAAGGCTTACCTCCATCGCCGATTTGTATGCCATCGATAGCGGCAATAGATGCCGTACTAAATTACGAGCATCATGATTATTATTATTTTTGTGCCAAAGACGATTTTTCGGGTAAACATGCGTTTGCAAAAACATTGGCACAGCATAATCAGAATGCACGCGCCTATCAGCGGGCTTTGTCCAATAGAAATATAAGGTAATATTTATTTGTTGCAAAAAAACAGATTAGCGGTTAGATTATATTTTATACTAAATTCAATTCATACCAAACCGTTATTAAGAAATGGTTAATGATAAAATGATAAATAGAACATAATACTAGTAGTCAAAAAACATTAAGCGAACGTTGATGGCAAGTTGGTATTATATTGAATTTGTGTTTATTTATAAATCATAATCAAATTAAAATTAAGATTTTTGTAAATAGTTTAAATTTTTTCTAAAAATAATAGCATTATATGGAATAAATTTCATTAAATTTGCAACTGATTTTAGACAGATATGCTTAATGGAATAAAAGCCATATTAGACGAAAATATAGAAAATTTTTATAATAATCTTAAAAAATAAAAAAAATATGAAAAAATTAAATTTATTTATTTGCGGATTTTTATGTTTTTACATGATGCCGCTACAAGCGCAGCAACCTGAACAAATAATGCATTCTGACAAGCGCAGTATAAATCTTTTTACCGAAGACAGACAGAATAGTTGGAATATTATTCCGTCAGTAAATCCAGATGTTTTACGTTTGTACCACGCTACTAAAAAAACATACAATGTCAAATTTGTTTCGGATATTGATTCTATTACATTTACGGTGAAGGCGGATGAACCTGTTTATTTCTCTATTATTTACAAGGGCGACACTGCACGCACGGCAATAGAATTTACCAACCGTATGGCAAATACATTGTCGGATGATGAAAAATTGTATGCATTGAGTCTGTTTTGGTCGGAGGCAAAATATAATTTTGCATTTATCGACAAATTGAAATTCGATTTGGACAGCCTGTATAAAGCATATATTCCCAAAGCGCTTGCAACCAATAACGATTATGAATTTTATGATGTAATGAAACTTTTTGCAGGTAGTCTTCATGATGGACATACAAATATAAATTATAATGATGGTAGCCCATATACAGATTATATTTCAATGTCGGTGCGTTATTTTAATGATGAATTATACATAATCCGCATTGCAGAAAGAATGGCTGATATTTTTCCTCTTGGTTCAAAGATTATAGAGATAAATGGACTAACAACCGATGAATATATGCGGCAATATGTAGAACCATATATTGAATCCGATTTCAAGCCAACGGTTAAACTTTTGTCGGCAAGTAATCTATTGAGTGCAAAATTACAGACAGATACGCTTACTATTAAATATCGCACACCCGACAATAAAATTTTAACCAATCGTCTCCCGCGAGATGGACGCAGTCGAGAAGGCGAGACTAATATAGGCTACTATTATAAATATTGGGAAAAACCTGTTGAAATAACATGGCATAAAGGCGATATTGCTGCACTTGCATTTAATACTTTTAATGACCAGAGAATTGATTTGACTGGTCAATTTGAAAAATTAAAAGATACACTGTATCACGCAAAAGGTATTGTTATAGATTTGCGCAATAACAGAGGTGGAGGCACCGATGTTGCATGGCATTTGTTACAGTACATTATTAAAGATGATTATTTTTTGAATTTTGCATGGCAAACGCGAATAAATAACGGAGTAAAAAAAGCGACAGGCAATTACAGAGAAGAAAATCAGGATTATTATAAAAACATGGCTTACCTTACAATGCCTGCTGATACAATTTTTATACCTGACAGTATCAAGCGATTTGATGTTCCGATAGTTGTACTGTTTTCAACAATGACTGTTTCGGCAGCTGAAGATTTTCTGATAATCCTATATGAACGCCCAGATCGCCCACTGTTTGTAGGACAGCCTTCATTTGGCTCAACAGGAAGTCCATTGATGGTTTGGGGGTTTCCTGATAATGGTTTTGCCAGAATTTGTGCGCGGCGAGTATTGTTTCCATATTCAATGAAACCATTTTTGGAAGGTATTCAACCCGATATTCTAGTAAATTACACTTTCGATGAATTTATGTCGGGAAAAGATAAAGATATGGAGGTCGCTTTACAAGAATTACAAAAAATGATAGACAAAAAACGGTAAAATGCTTTTATTAAACTCTTTTCCTGCATATCAGCAATTTGACTTAATGTATTGTGGACGAATTTGCTTAGTTGTTTGTTGATTTGCGATAAGCACTCCGATTATACCGATTTACACTGATTTTTCTCGTCATTGCGATTAGCGAATAAACAATCCAATGATTAATGGTTAATAATAAAATAGTAAATATTTTCTATTTTATATCCAAAATTACATCGTCAATTGCTCGCTTGGGAACGTAGTGAACGGCGTTTTCATCACGAAAATATTTTATGTCGTTATCTTTAACATCGGTAATTACAACTGTTTCTTTGGGTTTGCCGA
>JAISPX010000194.1 GCA_031274595.1 Prevotellaceae bacterium
TTCACAGATTTGGGGGATAAGTGAAGAAAGAGGGCTTCAATAAAATTTTGAACCCTCTTTTATTTTTTGCGATAATGTCATCCGCATGTCAATATAGTCCAATTTTTACTCGTGTAAATCCAACATTTACTCGTGTAAATCCAACATTTACTCGTGTGAATTCAACATTTACTCGTGTAAATCCAACATTTACTCGTGTAAATCCAACATTTACTCGTGTAAATTCAACATTTACTCGTGTAAATTCAACATTTACTCGTGTAAATCCAACATTTACTCGTGTAAAATTTAGCATTTATTAGAGATTTGGAGCAATTGCTCACACTCGTTTCCTAACGGATGTGCCGTTGCTAAACGTTTGTAACGTTGAAAACGTTAAACCATCGCCTCTCTCGTTAGGAAACGAGAGGCTGTCTTAACTCCTGAAAAATCGCATGTAATAATTCGGAGATTCTTGGCAAGCCAAGCGAACAAGTTCGATAAGCGGGAATGCTGAACTTGATTCAGTACCGCAATGACAATCACTTTTTTGTCGTCCCTGCGGACAAAATTATTAAATGAAAAGTGAAGAATGAAAAAGAATGGTTAATGATATAATAGTAAATTGTAAATAATAAAATAGTAAATGATTAATCATTAACCATTTTTAGTATTATTAGCATTGATTTACGAAAATATTACTACTTTTGCACCCGAATCACAACAAAAATAAAGTATGTATAATAAAAATCTGGTTTTCATAGCAGCCTGTGCAGGCTTGGCTTTTTTCGGAGTAACGATGTTGGCATTAGGTCCTGTTTTAGGCAAGTTGGGAGAAGGGGCAAACTCGCTTCCGTCAACATTATCAATAGGAATTATTTTAGGAACAATCTTGTTTGGTCCCGTTGTCGATAAATTCGGATACAAATGGCTGTTGATAGTCGGCGCATTGCTTGCCCTTGCAGGAATTCAAGGTATTGCGAATTTTGAAAGCATAACTTTACTGCACATCTCGATGCTGATGCTCGGATTTGGCGGCGGAATTCTCAACGGCGAAACAAATGCTTTGGTTGCAGTCATATACGATGACAAAAAACGCGGCGCGCGATTAAGCATTCTGGGCGCATTTTACTGCATCGGAGCGCTGCTGTGGACATTATTAAATTATTTCATATCCGATTACACAATACCGCTTCACAGCGTATCGTGCGTAATGATATTGTTTATAATTTTATTTTTCCTTATACAGTTTCCCAAAGCAAAACCGCAAGGCAGCGTGTCGCTATGCAAATCGCTCGGGTTATTAAAATATCCCGCGCTGATATTATTTGCGCTGATATTATTTTTCCAAAGCGGATTTGAAGGCATAAGCGGTAATTTTACAGTAAGATTTCTGGAAAACTCGCACAACACGCCAAACAATACGGCAACGCTCTCGCTTACATGGTTTACAATAGGAATGTTGATTGGGCGTATTCCGCTTGGCGCGATTATGAGAAAAATCAAAGACAGCGCAACGCTTTACCTTTATTTGTCGATAGCCGTTGCAGGCGTTGCACTTTTATATTTTGCAAAAGATATTACCGTCATTTACCTGTCAACAGCGCTTATAGGTTTCGGAGTTGGAGCCACGTATCCTGTCATCTTTAATTACCTCGGCAGCACATTCAAAGACCTGTCGGGAACAGCATTTTCGATAGCAATTTTTATCGGCTTGCTGGGGCAGTTTACATTTAACAAAATTGTAGGAATATTTTTCGATAATTCACATTTCGGATATTTCCCCATAGCGCTCGCCTTTGCTGTTGTAATGATGATGCTTATACTTCCGATAGCGAAAAGTAAAACAAGAAAAGAGAATTATAAACAAAATTAAATAAAACAAATTTCACATTAAAATTAAAAAAATGTTAGCAAATCAATGGCTTAAAAACGCACAAAGCGTAATGAATCAAATTGAGGCAACTCAAATAGAACAAATTAAAAAAGCGGCAGAAGTTATGGCTGATACAATCCAAGCTGGACGCTGGGTACACACTTTCGGATGCGGACACGCAAATCTTCCGATAGAAGAAATGTATCCGCGAATCGGCGGTTTTGTAGGATTTCATCCTCTTTGCGAACTTCCGCTTACTTTTTTTACTCACATTGTAGGAGAAATGGGAATTCATCAATTTCTTTTCCTCGAACGCGCCGAAGGTTACGGACAAACAATTATGAAAAGCTGGAATTTCGACAAGCGCGACTGTCTGTGGCTTTTCTCGCACACAGGTATCAATGCTGTAAATATCGATGTTGCGCTTGAAGCAAAAAAACAGGGAATGAAAGTTATCGTTTACGGCTCGGCAGGAGCAACAGGCGACAAAAAACCGCGACATTCGGCAGGCAAAAATCTGTTTGAAATTGCCGACCTTGTTGTCGATTCATGCTGTCCGCTTGTTGACGCATCAGTAGATTTGAAAAATCATCAGGATAAAATAGGACCAGTTTCAACCGTTGCATTTATCACCACCGTGTGGATGACAATTTGCACTGTCGCCGAAATTCTGACAGAGCGCGGAGTAAAACTTTACATTCATCCTTCGCACAACGTTCCGGGCGACACAACCGCTCACGAACGCCTTGATGCATGTATAAAAGAATACAAAACCCGCGTCGTGGGATTGTAAAAAACGGAGACTGTCTATAAAAAAATCCCTCAAATGCGAGGGATTTTTTTATGCTAATAATTTGCAAATATTTTTATCGTATGTGACCTACATTATCTTCATCATAAAATACATTAACCGTTTTACCCGGTGTAAGTTGAATTGTTATTGGATTAAACGAATTAGGATAAAGAGCGTAAGGCAATATAATATAATTTCCTACATTTAATTGAATTGTTACTTTTAGACCAGACACGGCTTTCGAATATATGATTACATTTGTATTTTCAGCTAAAAAAACTTCTACGCCCAAATATGAAGGATGATTTGCAAATGATATATTCACCGTTCCCACGTTTGGAACAATATATTCTTTTTTGCAACCTGTAAATAAAATAGTAAGCAATATAATAGATAAAACTGTTTTTAATTTATTTGATTTCATAATATGTTATAGTATATGTCCGTTCCAATATTCATCATACCGTATATTAACAGCCTTTCCGGGAGTAATCTGAAACCCTACAGAGCCATACCTACCATTCGAAGAATCCGCCAGACGCAGTATATAATTTCCAACATTCAATTGAACTGAATGTTTTCGTGCATTACTGGGTTTTGATGAATAGATAGCAATTCCACTGTTTTCCACTGTGAAAATTTTAATTTCCACATCTGACGGACGTTTTACAAAAGATATATTCACCGTTCCTAAATTATCATCGTCCTTGCTGCAAGATGTTAGTAAAAAAACAATAAAAAGTGATGATAAAATTGTTTTTATTTTAATTGATTTCATATCCAATAATATGTTTGTATGTAATTCCATTGATGACTTAATTGAAATGTTTTTATTATAACAGATGATGGACTTCCATTTTTAGGCACAATTTTGATGGTAAATCGAACTCCAATTTTTATATTTTGAGGCATAGAGATTGATTCATTATAAGGAGATCTCTCGTATGGAGTTGTGCCATCTCTCCAGAAAGAACGTTCAGGACTAACCACAACAAAATCTACAGAATGTTGCATATCATACGGAGTAGGTCCATAACTTCCGTATCCCTTATATACCAAGTCTTGCTTTTCAATTGTAACATCTGCAATTTGTAATACTTCAGGATTTATTATTAAGTAATTAGAATAATCTATATTTGAAGGGAAAATAGCAGAATAATCAGTCCATTTACATATATACCACGGATCAAATGGTTCATCAGGCATCTCGTGATACTGATATTCAACATTAATTGTAATAGTTGGTTTTCCATTAAAATTAATAACGCCCAAAGGTTCATTATATGCAGGAATATAGCCAGCAGCAGATGAACTTATATTTGTTCCCGGCATCCAGAAAGATGTAGGCATTGAAGGAAAAGAACCCGCGCTTGTTTGTGTTCCTCTTAATTCCATTTTTGCATTTAAATTGAGACTTATAGGAGTAGGTCCGCTTCCGCTGCTGCCGCCTACTATAGCGCTTAACAAATTTGTTGCAACATTAGTTAATCCTCCTGATGTTGATGACATCAAATTATTTACACTTGAAGACAATAAACTGAATACATTGTTAGGCAAACCAAGTTGATTGTTTCTATCACCCGTAGTAGTATTGTTTGTTATAAAACTTTGACCAATAAGAGCCAAAGCGCCAGTTCCTATTTTTTGTCCCGAAATACCTAAATCTGAGAAAAAGTTTGAAGAAGAAGAAGATGCA
The DNA here is from genome assembly GCA_031274595.1 of Prevotellaceae bacterium. Lineage (GTDB taxonomy): Bacteria > Bacteroidota > Bacteroidia > Bacteroidales > UBA932 > JAIRKV01. The sequence continues at coordinate 4,345 of JAISPX010000194.1, forward strand.
GAGCCAATAGTTCCATTTAACTTTCCTTCAAACTCTCCTCCCAATTTAATGCTATCTACATTATAATAATTAAGATACCAGCCAAGTTGAATATTATTGTATGGTATTTGAGAAATGTTTGGGTCGTATGCCATTTCGTATTGCAGCATATACCATTTGTTAGCAGCCAAAGGGAGCGAACCGTTTACAGGCGCAGGCTGCATTTGCGAGTACATTTTTGTATTTGCAGTTGCATCTACAAAATCTGTCCCAAGAAAATTAAGCATAGATGTTGCTGCGTTTGAATTAATAAAAATTCCATCCTGCAAATAGGTAGATGTAGCAACAAACTGTGTTGTTACATAAAGATATATACGCATTAATCCTCTGTACTTATTATAAAGGATAAAATAGGGATTTACAAGTTGTCCTGGTGCATTGGCATCGAATGTATTATAAAGCAATACCCAGCCGTCTGCGGCTTTTATATCGTTCAACACGTCTATGCCGTAATTAGCAGCCAAACAGCCTTGCCCAATCCATGGCGGCGGAATTTGAGGTTGCCCCGGAGGCGTAGGCATCCAATCTATATTTTCCCAATCAAAAGTAGGAACTATTATCGACATTGGCGAAATTCCCGAATTTAGAAATTTTGCATTGTCATTTTCAAATAAATTGTTTTCACAATTTATAAAGCAAATACTTGCTAATACCAATAAAATTAATTTTGTTTTTTTGTTTAAATTTGTCATTGTTTTTTGATTAATAATTAATAATTTAAAAACCTTTTGTAGATTTTTGTGCAAAGTTAATAAATATTTATTAAAAAACCATATTTTTAACATAATTTTAAGTAATTTAAATATAAAACATTAAAAAAGAATTAAAAGTTATCTGACATGCAATCATTTATTACAATTTAATCTTTTTATTTGAAAAAATATTACTTGTTAATATTTCAATTATAATATACAAAAACAGAAATAATATGAAAATAATTTCTGTAAATCCTGCAAATATTCAAATCAACAACTATACAATTCTACAATCTTTCAAATCAACAAATAAGTAAAAAATATTAAAACTTGTAATATAAAATCATTGTAGATTTACAGTTATTTTCTACCTTTACGCCCAATAAAAAAATCAACAATGAAAAAACTATTTATATTTTTTATCACTCTGTTTTTCGTATCGCAACACGAAACGCAGGCGCAAAACAATACGCAGATAATTGCAAAAATCGACAGCCTTGTGCCGACAGTCATGAACGATTGGAAAATACCCGGAATGGCTGTTGCAATATTAAAAGACAATGAGGTTGTACACAAAAAAGGGTTCGGCACAAAATCGCCGGAAGAATTTTTGCCTGTTGACGAAAATACCGTTTTTCAAATCGGTTCGGTATCAAAATCGTTTACGGCGGCATTAATCGCAATGCTTGTTGACGAAGGAAAATTGAAATGGAGCGATAAGATTATCGACCATCTCCCCGATTTTCAAATGTACGATTCTCTTGCCGCCAAATCGCTGCAAGTGCGCGACATTATGACGCATCGCACAGGATTGCGTTCGCAGGCGGGAACTTATTTGCCAAATCTCGGCTACGACAGAGATGATATTTACAAATTATTTGCTCATTTGAAACCTGCAACCGAATTGCGTTCTACATACGCCTACAACAATATAACTTTTATTGTAGCGGCAAAACTTATTGAAAAATATACTGGAAAATCATGGGAAGAAAATATACGCGAACGTATTTTTAATCCTCTGGGAATGACAAGTTCGTCGGTAAACGAAGATGGATTTTTGCAAAGCGAAAACCGCAGCATGTCGTGCGAATTTGAATATGACAACGGCATAAAAAACAAATGGCTGTACGAAGACGACCGCGCATTGTTTTGGCTTACGGTTGTTGGTCCGGCAGGTTCTATAAATTCAACGGCAACCGATTTGATTAAATGGTCGAAATTTCATCTCAACAAAGGCAAGGTTGGCGACAAAGAAATAATTTCGCAAAAAAACATGAATTATCTGCACACAGGACAAATAATTACAAGCATGGATTCGGCGCGAATTACTGTTTACGGGCATTGCTGGTTTATTGAACAAACAAACCGTTATCGCCTGTATTTTCATACGGGAACAACTTGGGGATTTACAACTCTCTGCGCATTTGTGCCTGAAATAAATCTCGGTATTGTTTTGCTGGTAAATTCGGAGTCGCCGGGAGCGCCGCGATATGCAATCATGCGCAGCATAATCGACTGGTTTATGTTTGGAAAAACAAACAAAGATTATCACGCCGAAATGTTTGAAGAATTTATAAACGAATCTGAAAAAGAGTCAAAAAAGAAAAGCGAAAAAGAAAAAGAAGAATTTGTGGAAAGTTGGTCGTACGATGAATATGCCTACACTTATCGCAATGAAATTTTAGGCGATGCCGATATAAAAATTGAAAACGAAAAATTATTTATAACAGTCGGAAAACAGGGCTGGACAAGCGAACTGAAACACGTTAACGGAGCAAAATTTGAATTTCGCATGCAAGGACACACTTTTCCTCTTACATTCCTTTTTGATTGCGACCATGTTTCAGCGTTTGAAATTGATTTTGGCTATGATGAAGATTTTGGCGTTTGGCATAATGAAGATTCTCACGACCATTTTGATGATATGGAAAACGAATTTGATGATACGGAAAACGAATAGTATAACAATTATATTTTGTAAAATTGAAAGATTTAGAAAATAAATTAAACGACACACAATATCAGGCGGCAACTGCAATTGATGGCGCATCGCTAATAATTGCAGGAGCAGGCTCGGGAAAAACGCGAACGCTCACATACCGCATCGCCTACATGATTTCAAAAGGCATCGCTCCGCAAAATATTCTTGCGCTAACTTTTACCAATAAAGCGGCAAAAGAAATGCGCGAAAGAATAAAAAGCATAACAGGCTGGCAAAATTCATATTCATTGTGGATGGGAACATTCCATTCCATTTTTTCGCGCATACTACGCAAAGAAGCGGCTGCAATAAATTTTACCGAAAATTTCACAATTTACGATACTGCCGATTCAAGAAATCTGATAAAATCAATAATACGCGAACTTGGTTACGATGACACAAAATATAAACCAAACGAAATCCAATCGCGAATATCGAAAGCCAAAAATACGCTTATCACGCCTCAGGTTTATGCGGCAAGCGCACAACTTTTGAACGAGGATACATTACACAGAAAGCCTTATTTTATCAATATATATTCGGCTTACGAGCAAAGATGCAAACTCGCAAACGCAATGGATTTTGACGATTTACTGCTCAATACAAATATCCTGTTTCACAAGAATCCCGACATTTTGGGAAAATATCAAAATCAGTTTAAATATATTTTAATAGACGAATATCAGGATACAAATTATTCGCAATATCTGATAGTAAAAAAACTTGCCGAAAAGCACGGCAACATTTGCGTTGTGGGCGATGACGCTCAAAGTATTTACGCTTTCAGAGGCGCAAGAATCGAAAATATCTTAAATTTCAGAAACGATTATCCTGAATATAAAGAATTTAAACTCGAACAAAATTATCGCTCTACCCAAACCATTGTAAATGCGGCAAATTCTATTATCAAAAACAACTCGAATCAACTTAAAAAAACCTGCTTCTCGAAAAGCGAAATCGGCGAAAAAATAAGCCTGATAAACGCTTTTACCGATCAGGAAGAAGGTTTTTTGGTTGTAAATTCCATATCGGATATGATTTATAGAAAACGGGCATCATACAGCAATTTTGCAATTCTGTGCAGAACAAATGCGCAGTCAAGAATTTTTGAAGATGCTTTGCGCCGAAAAAATATTCCCTACAAAATATACGGCGGACTTTCGTTTTATCAACGCGCCGAAATCAAAGATTTTACCGCATATCTTCGCCTTTGCATAAATCACAACGACGATGAGGCTTTCAAACGAATTATAAATTATCCTGCTCGCGGAATCGGCAACACTACGATGGAACGTCTGCAAATATTTGCAAACAAAGAACAAAAAAGCCTTTTCGATGCCATAAAATCAGATAATTTTCACGAAAGTGAAATAAAAAATGCAACTCAAAACAAATTACGCGATTTTATTGCGTTTATTGAAAGTTTCACAGCAAAAGCGTTCACTGCCGACGCTTTTGAATTTGCCAACGAACTTGCGTTTGCATCGGGAATAATTGCAGATTTGAAACAGGATATTTCGCCTGAAGGCAAAAGCAGGTATGAAAATATCGATAGTTTGATGAACGCGATAAAAGAATTTTGCGACAACGAAAAAAACAACAACGACAATCAGTCTGATTTTCTTGTAACAATAAATGAATATCTTGATAATTTGGCATTGATAACAGATGCCGATAACGAAAAAGAAGAAGACCGCAACAAAGTTTCGCTGATGACGGTGCATCAGGCAAAAGGTTTGGAATATGACTACATATATATTGCAGGTATGGAAGAAAATATTTTCCCGAGCAACGTAAATAATCTGTCGCTTAACGATATTGAAGAAGAACGCCGATTGTTTTATGTAGCCCTTACGCGAGCAAAAATAAAGGTAAACATATCGTTTGCACAATCGCGCTATCGTTGGGGAAAAATTGAAAATAACAACGTGAGCCGCTTTGTGAGAGAGATTGACGGCGAATTTCTTGAAACCAAACCTGATGTTGAATCAGTAAAGCCCAAGTTAAACATTGAAACTTATAGCAGTCGAAATTATGAAAACACCGCTTCGCGACCCGCCAATACCACAACCACATTCATAAAACGTCCTGTTTTGAATCAACATAAACATTCGGAAAATTTCGCTGCATCCGATTACAGGGATATACGAATAGGAATGCGCATCGAACACGAACGTTTCGGTTACGGAAAAGTTGTCGATATCGACAAATATGAACCCGATGGCAGAATGATTGTAATGTTTGACGACAATACAAAGAAAACGCTGATATTTAAATTTGCCAAAGTAAGAATAGTAAGATAATATTTACTTTCGCCCTTTGGGCAAACGTTATATCTATTTACTATTTTATTATTTACTATTAACTATACCATTATATCATTAACCATTGAAAAAAATATTTATCAAAAGTAAACGTAAAACAGAAAAAAATACGAACTTTGCTGCCCGAAAATAATTAATGTTTAAATTATATATACTACAAATCGTATGAAAGTAGCAGTAGTTGGAGCCACAGGCTTGGTTGGAACAAAGATGACCGAAATTCTCGAAGAACGAAATTTTCCCGTAAGCGAGTTAATACCTGTTGCATCCGAAAAATCATTAGGTAAGAAAATAAAATTCAAGGAACAGGAATTTAGCGTTTGCTCGCTTGCCGATGCCGTTGCAAAACGTCCTGCGCTGGCAATATTTTCGGCAGGTGGCGAAGTGTCAAAAGAATGGGCGCCAAAGTTTGCCCAAACAGGTTGCCGCGTTGTGGATAATTCGTCATATTGGCGTATGGATGCCGAAAAAAAACTGATAGTGCCTGAAATAAATTCGGATGTTTTAACCGAAAACGATTATATAATAGCCAATCCGAACTGTTCTACCATACAAATGCTGCTCGTGGCTGCGCCTTTGCATAAAGCCTACCGCATAAAACGGATTGTAGTTTCCACATATCAGTCGGTAACAGGCACAGGATACAAAGCCGTAGAACAAATGCAAACCGAACGCACAGGCGCCGAATGGGGAACTTATAAAGCCATTTATCCTTATCCTATTGATAAAAATATTCTGCCTCACATCGACTCGTTTACCGACAACGGATATACAAAAGAAGAAATGAAAATGGTGAACGAAACGCACAAAATTCTTTGCGACAATTCCATTACCGTATCGCCTACAACAGTCAGAGTGCCTGTGGTGGGCGGTCATTCCGAATCGGTGAATATCGAATTTGAAAATGATTTTAATTTGCAGGATTTGATAAATATTTTGGAAAACACAGCGGGCGTTGTTGTAAAAGATGATATAAAAAACAATATTTATCCAATGCCTGTTCACGCCTTCGGAAAGGATGAAGTATTTGTAGGGCGCATACGCCGCGATATATCGATACGCTCGGGCGTAAATCTTTGGATAGTTGCCGACAATTTACGTAAAGGAGCGGCAACAAATGCCATACAAATTGCCGAAAAATTACTCGAAAAAGGCTGGATAAAAATGTAATACCAAAAATGATTAATGATTTTAGTTATAAAGTTTGTAAAGTTGAAAGTGATTTTTTATTTACTATTTTGTTATTTACGATTTACTATTAATCATTATTTTTTTATTTTTCATTCTTCATTTATTTTATACGGAAACCTTAGTAGCAACAGAATAACAATCACTAAAAACCCTTATTCCTTTATTCAGCAATTAAGATAAGGGAATAAGGGGGAAATAATAGATACGGTATTGGCTACTAAGGGATTTTTTAGTTATAAAGTTTGTAAAGTTGAAAGTGATTTACCATTAACCACTACATCATTGTATTCGCCTGCCGAAATAAAAAAGACAAGGCGCTGAACCTTGTCTAAAAAATGCTACGCTGAACGAGGCTTACTGCCTGTTTCGGTACTCTTCTTTGGCTTTTTCCATTTGTTTCTTGAATTGGTCTTCGGCAAAGTCAATAGACAGTTTTTTGTCGTCCGAAAGTTTTTTGTGAATACGCGACAGGCTTTCTTCGCCCATCTCAACGCACACATACACATTGTAACTGCCATCTTCCTTTACGTAGGTGTTGCTGCAAATAGGTTTTACATTCGACAGCAGTTGGTCTGCGTAGCCTTCTTCTATTTCTGTCGATTTGCCCGACTGTTCCCTTACTCCGCCTGCTTCGTGCTGCTCATTAAACGAACGAATAAGCGTATTGATTTGTTCTTGCAACTGCCTTGCCAAGCGGGCTTTGGCGTTGAGTTCCGCAATATTGCGGGCAAAGGATTCTTTGTCGCTTACGCCGTTGCCCGACTCCCGCCAGCCTTTGACCTCTTTCAGCGCCAACTGCTCACATTCTTCTTTTTCCATTATCACGCCTCTGTTCATGGCTGATTTTTGCTCAGGCGTTTTTGCCTTTTTGCTGCTGCCGCAAGCCGTAAACAACAGGCTTGCTACAATTGCCACAAGGGCGAATCTTAAATAATTTTTTGTCATAATTGTTTTGTTTTAAATTTTTAATTAAAGAAATTTAATATCATTTTTATTTTTTATAAAGTTCATAAAGTTATAAAGTTGAAAGTGATTTACCATTCCATTTACTATTTTATTATTTACAATTTACCATTAACCATTATATCATTAATTTTTTGTTTTACCATTTCTTTCCATTATGCCGTAACCAGTTTTGTGCGCCCTCATCTCCCAATTGCGCTGCCTTTTGGTAATATTTAATTTTTTCCTTTTTTTTACCTAATTCAGCGTAAGCAGTTCCCATATTAATATACGCAATTGCATAGTTCGGGTCAATGTCAATGGCTTTTTGGTAGCACTGGATGGCTTCGTGATGGTGATTTAATTCATTGTAGGAAAGACCCAAGTTGCTATATGCTACAAAATTGTTTGGATCAAATTCAAGTGCTTTTTGGAAACACAGGATGGCTTCATGGTAGTTTTTTAAAAGCATGTAGGTACCTCCCAAGCTAAAGTATACTGCTTCATAATTCGGGTTGATATCAACGGCTTTTTGATAGTATTCAATAGCCAGTTGATAAAATCTTTTTTCGACTGCGTTGTATCCTTTCGTAAAATATTCTTCTGCAGAGAGCGCATCCGCGTTTTGCTGATAGTTTTTTTGCAATGTAAGGCTCTGTTCCTGATTTTTGCTTTCTGCCATTTCCTTTTTTAGCCTTTCTACTTCGGCTTCGGCGGCTAATGTGCGTTTGCGCGACTCTTCCAATTCTTTTGTTTTTTGCTTGTCGTTGAGTACTTCGGCAATGCGGCGGTTTACTTCGGCAGGGTCAACGGTCATTTCTGCCTGTATGTAATAAACGGCGCCGTCCCATTTTTCGTCAAGCGTTTTCATTTCAATAATCCCCGCAGTAATGGCTTCTATTTTTTCGGCATATTCCTGCGAGGTATTATCGGTTTTCAGCGTCCGTTCTGTTTTCAGAAATTCGCCAATCTCGCGCAACAGTATATTGCGCATTTGAGTAGTAGCAATGGCACGCGCCGTCAGTTTGCTGTCGGCTTCGCTTGCCTGATAGGTGTAGTCGCGCGTAAAGGTTTTCTTTTGCGCCTGCAAGGTCGCCGTGCTTACGAAGGCAACCAATAAAAGTAAAATTGTTTTTTTCATTTTTTTAATTAATTTTTCATTCTTCATTTAATAATGTCGTCCCGCATGGACAGCGCTATTTATCATTATTTTTTCATTCTTCATTTTTCATTTTTCATTCTTCATTCTTCATTTAATTACGCTATTACTGCGCTAATGATAGATTCGCTCCATGGACCAGGCAGGTTGCGGGTGTTCATCCAGCGGAAGCGGTAGTAAACTGTTTTTCCTACATCTTCCAGCGGATAATCAATTACCATAGGCGAACGGCTTGAAAAGCCTGCATAAACCCAGTCGCTGTCGGTTGCGGGCGGGTCGCCGCCCACTTTGCGCCACACTTCAAAGCCTTTGGCGTGTTCGGGCTTGGCTTTACCTGTAAGTTTGCCTGCTTTCACGCGCAGCGTGTGCCGCTGATGCACCGAAAAATCCACTTCCCCTATTGGCATATCCGTAATTGGAGGCGCAGGCGTGGGTTTGGTGTCGTGCACGGGCAATCCCATGTGTCGGCGGTCTTCGTCGGTAACGGCTGAATTATAAGTCAAATGTTCCTTCACAAATTGCCTCACCGCATGTTTTAGCGTATCGCGGGCTTCGTCTTTGGCAATCACGTCAGCTCTGCCACGGTTAGGATCTTCAGATTTAGCATACGCCGCATCGTAAGCGGCAATGAGAGTTTCCACCAATGCAACTTCATTGGGGTTAATGTTCCATGCGCTTGCATGCGCATCCACGTAGGTAAAAAGAATTTTCACCCATTCCAAAAATTTCCCGTCAGATTGCGGGATGTAATCTTGATTGTTCATTACTTTTTATTTTTTGAGATTAATAAATAAAATAATTTATATGATTTAGATAATTTAAATGTATCCAAAGGCAAAGTTCTAAATGTCTTCCTGCAAACTCTAAATGTCTTCCTGCAAACCTTAAATGTCTTCCTGCAAACCTTAAATGTCTTCCTGCAAACTCTAAATGTCTTCCTGCAAACTCTAAATGTCTTCCTGCAAACTCTAAATGTCTTCCTGCAAACCTTAAATGTCTTCCTGCAAACCTTAAAACAATTTCGTTATTTTTCAGCAACAAACCAACAAATCAACAACTCAACAACTCAACAAACCAACAAACCAACAACTCAACAAACACCAACAAGATTTAAACCCAAATTCAGCATTAGCGAAATCCATATCTACAAACTACTATTACACAAAAATTTAATCTGTTTTTGCCCTAACGCTACGCATTAGAGATTTTCTTTAATAATAATTTATG
>JAISPX010000197.1 GCA_031274595.1 Prevotellaceae bacterium
GTATAAAATTCGTCTTCGTAAATTCTTGCTGAAATGTATTCATCGTATATCGGATTAATCGTTAATTGTAAAACGGTAATGCTGTCGCAGTTATTACTTGTCGAATCATCATGTATATACGTGAAAAATCCTGATGTAGTCGGAATAATCTCAAACAGGTAATCATTGTAAAAGTCGTCTAAACAAATTGTTGCTTTTACCGTATCGTGATAAGAAATATTAACAGTCAGCAATAATGTTGTAATACTGTCGCAACCTTTTGTTGTTTTTTCATCGTGAATAAAGGTAAAATTCCCTGCCTGCGTTGGAGTTTCATCAAAATTATAACTGAAATATCTGTCGCCCAAACAAATTGTTTCATAAATTGTATCGTGATACGAAGGATTTACTGTTAAATGCAATCTTATTATACTGTCGCAGCCGCCGATTGTCGTAGGAATATTTATCGAATCTGTTATAATACCGAACTGTGTTGGTTTTTTGTAAAAATTATCATCTTCATATTCTTCTCCCAGACAGATTGATTCATATATTGTATAGTCATAAGTCGGATAAGCAGTCAGTTCCAGTATTTTTATACTGTCGCAATAATATGTTTTAGTATAGGATTTTTTTGAATAATATTCAGTTCCTATTTGTGTAGGCGTTATATTGCCAAAAATACTATCAGAATAAGTTTTTCCTAAACAAACCGAGGTTCGGATTGTATCGTGATATGAAGGTCTGACATATAAATTTAATCTTACAATACTATCGCAGCCGTGGATTGTTGTATAATTATGTGTAATAGGATAATATCCTGGTTGTGTGGGTACAGTGTCAAATCCCGGATACTTACATGTATCGCCAAGACATATTGCAGTATTTACCGGATAATCATATATAGGATGAACTGTCAAATGCAGAGTTAAGAAACTATCACAACTATATGATGTATATCTTTTGTGCGTTTGAATTATGGTTATTTGCCCCGATGTCACAACATCAAATATTGTATCATCATAAATATCGGTATAAAAGTAGTGGTCTCCTGCACATATTTCAGCAAATACAGTATCGTAATACGATGGATTTACTGTTAAATTCAATGTAAAAACACTGTCGCAACCAACAATTGCAGTCGGATAACTTTTGTATAAAGATATTGATCCTGCCTGCGTTGGTATTGTATCAAAATTGTCGTCATGATATTCTTCGCCCAAACAAATTGTTGTGTCTATTGTATGGTGATATGCCAAACCAACGTCAAATGTGGCTGAAAGCGTAATTGTGCTGTCCTCCATATCCAGAACTTCAATATAAACATTATGAGAGCCTATTGATAATGTTCCGCTCCACTCCAAAGTATCTCTTACTGCAATTTGTTCGGTTCCGTCAATATACCATTTAAGATAACCCGGCGTTGTGTTCATTGCATATTGTATAGCCGCTCTGAAGTTGACATTTGTATCGCAAATAACGCTGCCATCCAAATCCTGATAGTGAGTGTTATTTATATAAAAGGCAGCATCCAAATCGCGCGAAGCCGCTCCCGACAGATAATAATATGATTCGTAATCACCAATACCGTAGCCCATTACTGTTAATCCATAAGGATTGGCAAAATAGTAAGCATCACTTGTATTGTATAAAGGCAGAGAATAGAATGAAAAATTAGAACTTGTATTATCACACCAGTTTCCTCCTGTTAAACCTGTTGCAAGATTTGTTCCTATTGCCATAGTTGTCTGGTCTTTGGTTGCTGTTGGCGTTACTATCAGCGCATAATGTTCATCCAATACGGAATTACCCGTAGGTATAAACGGAGCAATGAGTGCGCCGTTGATTGACTGCTCTATCGGTGGAACCCATGAAATAGAAGGATCGCCTTTTTCGACAGGCGGATGATACGCCATTCCGACTAAATAAGTGCACACGCCGACAGGTTTATTAGATGTAATATAGCAGCCGCAAGTATTCAGGCTTGCTTCCAATTCAACAAATTGCCCTTTATCAAGATTTAATGAATTTTGGCTAAATCCGCCGTTATCCGTTTTAATAACGCCTCCTGTTTGCGTTATTACCGTTCCATCCTGAGATGCGATTATTCTTATACGTTCAATGCCGCGATGAGTAATGGGAACCAGAAAGTTATTTCCCCATTTATTTACAGATACTAATTGTTGAAAAAAACAGTCGGCGCCAGTAGTTAAATTATACGGAAGCCAAACGCCTCCGTTTGTAACAAAATATGCTATAGGATTATTTGATGTTATATGTTTGCCTGTAACATCTGTAGCTCCGAAGTATCCCGAATAGACCTCTCCTTTTTGCAGAGATGTTTGTAGTATCCCATCTTCATAAATATCGGTATTATCTTCTGTCGCTATCAAGGTATAACCATCATTATAGCTACCACTATTACTTTTGTATGAAATATGATAATAATCTGTTCCCAAGCTTGTTATAGGTAGTACATTTGTGGCATCTGTTGTCATCTCTACCTGATTTAATGCATAAACAGAAACAGGAACATCAGATTCTATATGCAGTGATTTGGATGATGTCCCTGTATTAAACGAATACACTCTGTTTTTTTCTGTATTTGTAAGAGCGTGGGTATAAACGCTTCCTGCGAGAATATTTACTGTATTTACCATACCTGATTCAGTATAGGTAAATGTAACGTTTGCATCAGCATTGCCGGTAACTACCCTTACTTGTAAATTAACGCTGTTATATGAATTATTTCTGTTACGCCCAAACGATAACCAGAAATCTGTGCCTTGTGTTGATGTGGCTTGTGCATAAATTTTTTCGCTAAATGAGAAAAACATTATGGCAATCAATATTGTACTTAAAATAGTCTTCATAAAAAAACATTTATATATTAATCATTTTACTTTTTTATTTTTTCAAAACTTCAATGCTGCTTTTTATTCTCGGTTTGCCGCTTGAATTGTACAAAATATAGAAATACAATCCGGGTTCAACATCTTGCTTTCTGCTGTTTCGTCCATCCCAGCCTGATTCTTGTTCTTCAACCGTACTTGTTTCGTAAATAAGCGCTCCGTGGCGATTAAATATCTGAACTTTAAACCCCGGCATAAAATAATCGTTCACACCATCCTTATTAAATGGCGAAAAGGCTGTTATTTCTGGCGGATAATACATTACATATAAGTCCAAATATATAGCGCTGTCGCAACCAAATAGTGTTTTATAGTCTGTAACATGAATTCCCGGAGTGTTGTACTTACAGTTTCCCACATACGACCATTCGTCTTCGTAAATAGTATCTTTAATAAATGTGGTGTACGAAGGATTTACCGTTAATTGCAGGTTTATTATACTGTCGCAATAATATAGATTTGTTTTGAGTTCTCTTGAATAATATTCAGTTCCTATTTGCGTAGGCATTATATTGCCAAAAATAGCGTCAGAATAAGTTTCGCCTAAACATATTGCTTCCGAAATTGTGTAATTATATACAGCGTTGGTTGTTAGTTGTAAAGTTACAATACTGTCGCAGCCTTTTTTTGATTTAAGATATTTTGTTTGGCTTATAAAGCCTGTTGCAGCAGTTGTAACATCAAATCCGTTTTCGTTATATGTATCTCCCAAGCATATTTCGGCGTTTATTGTATCATAATATACAGGATTTATCGTTAATTGTAAAGTAAAAATGCTGTCGCAACCTTTTGATTCCGAACATTCAATATATCCTGCTTGTAGCGGTATTGTATCAAAGTTATCGTCTTTATATCTGTCGCCCAAGCATATTTCTGCGATTATTGTATCATAATATGGAGGAATAATTTCAAATGAGGTTGAAAGTGTAATTGTATCTTCCATATTCAGAACTTCAATATAAACATTATGAGAGCCTATTGATAATGTTCCGCTCCATTCCAAAGTGTCTCTTACGGCAATTTGTTCAATTCCATCAATATACCATTTAAGATAACCGTGTGTTGCGCTTATTGCATTTTGCATAGTTGCTCTGTAATTGACAACAGTATCACAAATAATACTTCCATCGAAATCCAGATAATGGATATTATTTACATAAAACTCTGCATCCAAATTACGCAAAGCAGAAGCTGCCAAATAATAATACGATTCGGCATCTCCGATACCATAAGCCATTACTGTTAATCCATGGGGATTGGCAAAATAATAAGCATCGTTGGGATTGTTTAACGGCAAAGAATAAAATGAAAAATTTGAACTTATATTATCACACCATATTCCTCCCGTTAAACTTGTTGCTGAATCTGTTCCTGTCGCCATCGTTGTCTGGTCTTTGGTTGTTGTCTGCGTTACTATCAGCGCATAATGTCTATCCAATAACGTTGTTCCGTTTGGAACAAACGGAGCAATAAGCGCACTGTTAATTGACTGTTCGATAGGCGGAACCCAGGCAACAGAAGGATCGCCTGTGTCAAGAGATAACTGATAAAAAGTTCCTGTTAAATAAGTACATACGCCGACAGGTCTGTTGGATGTAATATAACAACCGCAACTGTCCAAATTGGCTTCCATTTCAACAAATTCCCCTTTATTCAAGTTTAATGAGCCTTGACTAAAACCGCCATCATCTGTGGTTATTACTCCTCCTGTTTGTGTTACTACCGTTCCATCTTGAGATGCAACTATTCTTATACGTTCAACACCACGATGTGTAACAGGAACCAAAAAATTATTTCCCCATCTATTTACAGGCACTAATTGTTCAAATAAACAGTCTAAATATGAGATATTTAAAGGAATATTGACACCGGAATTCGTTACAAAATATGCTATGGGATGATTTGATGTTATATGTTTTCCTGTAACATCTATATTATCAAAGTATCCTGAATACACTTGACCTTTTTGTAATATCGCTTTTTGGCTATTATCTTCGTAAATTTCGGTATTATTTTCTGTGGCTATTACAGTGTAACCATCGCTTCTTGCGTTTTCACCTACGGGTTTAGGACTTTTGTATGAAATATGATAATAATCTGTTCCTAAACCTGCTATCGGCAATACATTTGTTGCATCTGTTGTTGCCGAATATTGATTCAATGCATAAACAGAAACGGGCACATCGGATTGTATATGCAGCGACTTGTTTGATATTCCCTGGTTTAACGAATAAATTTCATCTTTTTCCTGATTTGTGAATGCGTAAGTGTAAACACCTCCTGACGCAATACTTACTGTATTTGTTGTTCCAGATTCCGTATAGGTAAATGTAACTGTTGCAGCATCGCTGGCTACTACTCGTATCTGTAATTCAATATCGCCGTGTGGATAATTTGAGTTATTTCCAAATGACACCCAAAAATCCGTGCCTTGCGTTGATATAGTTTGTGCATGAAGTCTTCCATTAATTGAAAAAAACATTATTATAGTCAATATTGCGATTAAAGTAGTCTTCATAAAAAACATTTATAATATTTTTTGCGGATATTCGTTTTTTTCTATCAGTTGTTTTATATTTAACACTGCCTGAACTTTGTCTTGCGCATAAGTTATGCCAAACCATTTTGCCATTGTTTCGAGTACTTTTACTTCTGCCTGTCCATTATTTATAAGATTATTTACTACTGTAGGAATATAAAATTCGGCGTCGTTATTATTGTAGTTCTCATTCAAAAATTTTTCAAACATTTTTTTTGAATGATCAAAATAATCAAGCGTAAATCCCCAGAAATTCATTGATACTATTGCGTTGTCGGGAATTGTCATTACAGTTTCGTTTCTATCAATATATGAAATCGAATTGCTGATTTGCTTGATTTTTGTCCGTTCAACTATATTTGTAAGAATATTATTTTTGTCAACCTGACACACGCCGCGAGAAACATAACCCGAATCGGAAAGCGTATTATTAATTATATAACCTACCATCGAATATTTTCCCTGCGTTTGTTCTACATTATGCAAATATTCACAAGTTACGCAAAAAGCGTCATAGCCGTAAAAATCGTCGGCATTTATCACTGCAAACGGCGTATTTATTGCTTTTTCGGCAACCATAACAGCATGTCCGGTTCCCCAAGGTTTTTTGCGGGTTATATCAAAATTACAGCCTTCAGGCACAGCGCTTACGTCCTGAAACACATATTCGACATCAATGTGATTTACATATTTGCTTAATATTTTTTTTTCAAACTCTGCCGCAAAATCTTTACGAATCACAAAGACTATTTTTCCGAAACCAGCACGTTTTGCATCAAAAACCGAATAGTCCATTATAGTTTCACCATTCGGTCCTATTTCGTCCAATTGTTTTAAGCCTCCGTATCTGTTTCCCATTCCCGCTGCCAATATCAATAATGTCGGTCTCATTATGTAACAAATAATTTATTTTTACACAAATGTAGTTATTTGTTGTTAATAAATCAAAAATCAAGATAAATTTTTTTAATATTTTTGGCAATAGCATTTCGTAGAATTTCGGTAAAAAATATTTTGCCAATTTACCAGAGGTAACAATCCAGCCTCAAACAAAGTAAAAATACACATCCGAGAGCAAAAATTTTACATAAAAAAAGCAAAATGAAATTCTTTATTTTGGATAATATTGATTTTTAATCTGTAAAATTTATAATTTTGTAAAATTAAATATTTGATGATTATACAATAAAAATGAAAACCTGTATCAAAGACATAGATATTTACAGCGAAGGCGGTTTTATACAAAACGGTTCGCTTGTTATTGATGGTGAAATAATTTCGGAAATTTACGCAGAGCCTGTAGCGCCGCAAGATGCAAAAATCATAGATGGACAAAATCTTATTGCAATTCCCGGCTTTATAGATTCGCATTGTCATGGCGGAGGCGGTTTTGATTGCAATAAAGGTGATTTGGAATCAATAATCGGGACTCGCAATTTTTACGGTAAACACGGCGTAACGCTTATCTATCCTTCGCTTGCAGCAAACGATTTATCCGTAATAAAACAAGGATTGGATTCTATTCGCGAAGCCATGAAACAAAATGAATCGGGAAAACCGCAGATAGGCGGCTGTCATCTTGAAGGTCCGTTTTTAAATAAAATGTACAAAGGTTCGCAAGCCGAAAAACATATTCTTGCAATCAACGACGAACATTTGAAACTGTATGACAATTACAAGGATGTGATACGCCGCACAACAATAGCGCCTGAAGTTGAGCGGAATGCAGAATATTTTCCTGCAATACGCGATATGGGAATACAAATTTCAATAGGTCATAGTTGCGCAACAATAAAAGAAGTTGAAAACGCCGTAAACAAAGGCGCAACAAGTGTTACGCATCTTTATAACGCAATGTCGCAAACAAAAAAAGAAGGACCTTTCAGAATAGGAGGCGTAGTTGAAGCAGGATTAACTTTTGATTCGCTTTATGCCGAAATTATTGCCGATGGTTATCATCTTCCGAAAGAATTATTACAAATTGCATACAAATGCAAAGGCGCGGACAAACTTGTAATTTGTTCGGATGCCAATATGGCTGCGGGTTGTAAGCACGGGCAAGTTATAAATTCGTGCGGATTGACATACGTCATTGAACATGGAATTGCAATGAACGAAACACGAACATCGCTGGCATCTTCAATTTCGCCGATTGACACAATGGTGCGCCATCTGATTTTTAACGTAAATTTTCCGATTGCCGATGTCGTCAAAATGTCGAGCGCAACAAATGCAAAATTGTTGAACATATATTCACGCAAAGGCTCTATAAATTTCGGAAAAGATGCGGATATTAATATAGTAGATAGAAATTTTGATACGGTAATGACTTTCTGCAAAGGGAAAATAAATTTAAATAACTGAATATGTTATGGAATAAAATAAAAATAATATTAAAACGCTATTTAGGCAGCAAATATGTGCTTACAATGATAGTGTTTGGCGCATGGCTTATATTTTTCGATAATGCCAATCTTATCAGTTGTATCAACGATTTGAATGATGTAAGAAGCAAAAAAAATCAGAAGCGTCATTATCAAAAAGAAATTGAGAAAATAAAAGAGAATATCAAGGAACTAAGCGAAAATGATGAATCGCTTGAAAAATATGCGCGCGAAAATCTATATTTCAAAAATGACGATGAAGATGTTTATATTATTGAAGAAGACGAATAAAATGTCGAGTTCTCGATATGCAAAATTTATTATTGTTGAATTTATCAACAAAAAAACCGATTTGCATCGGTTTTTTAAAGAGATTGAAGTTAAAAACTGAATATAAATTATTCCGCCGGTTTAACATTCACCGCCTGAGGTCCTTTTTCGCCGTCTTCTATATCAAAAACAACAGCCTCGCCTTGTTTTAGTGTACGGAAACCTTCATTTGCAATTCCTGTGAAGTGTACAAAAATTTCCTTTCCTTCTTCTGTTGTAATAAAGCCAAATCCTTTTACTTTATTAAACCATTTAACTTTTCCGTTCATATTAAAAACTTTTATAAATATTCAACAAATAACGACAATTAAATTTGATTAAGCAAATTTTTTTGCATTTATTTTTTTTAATTAAGAAAAAAAATTGTTCCTTTGCACCTTGAATTTAGTATTACATAATAAAGTTATAGAGGATGAAAATTGAAACCAACAAATCGGTTGCATTAGCGTATGTGTTAAAAGTTGATGGAGAAATTGTAGAAAAAGTAAACAAAGAACAACCTATGCGCTTTATTTTCGGACAGGGTTATTTGCTGCCGAAATTTGAAAAAAATATCAAAGGAAAAGAAATCGGTGATACATTTGAATTTGAACTGAAAGCAGCTGATGCTTACGGCGAAATAGATGATGACGCTTTTGTAGAATTATCTAAAGACATATTTGAAGTTGACGGTAAAATTGATGAAAGTTTGTTTACTATCGGAAACGTAATTCCAATGCGCGATTCGCAGGGAAACCAACTAAACGGAAGCGTTGACAGTGTTTCGGACACTGCAATTGTGATGAATTTCAATCATCCGCTTGCAGGTTGTAATTTGAATTTCACCGGCGAAGTTGTCGATGTACATGATATAACTCCTGAAGAATTTGCGGAAATGCAAAGTTCATGCGGTTGTGATTGCAATGGTTGCCACAGTCATTGCGGCGAATAAGACAATCATTGCGATTGATGGATATTCAGTTTGTAACTGCTAAAAGATCGGCAAAAGCGGTATTTAATTTTTTCATAGACTTGAATCGGTAATTTCACGGATTCAGCAAATCGGTATTTCTGTATGCAAGAATTTCATTAAGTATTTCAATTGCAACGGCAGCCTGACTTTGCGGGTTTAATTCCAGCGCCTTGTGAAAATCGTTTAAAGCATCGCCAAACAAATTCATTTTTCTGTAAATGTTGCCGCGTAAATAATAAGCATTATCATCCACAGGATTTTGAGCAATATATTCGTTAAGAACGATTAGAGAATTTTCAAAATCGCCAACATCAATATCCGTTAATTTTATTGTCATTATCAAATTTTGTTAGATTAAAAAAAAGTAGTATCTTTGCTGATTACAAAATTAATAGTAAATTTATGAAAAAGCAAATATTTTCAGTTTTGATATTATTGATAACTGGTTGCACGCTCAACGCACAAGATGCAACCAAAATCAAATGGTACACGGCAAATGAAGCATTTGAACTTCAGAAAAAAGAGCCGAAAAAAATATTAATGGATGTTTATACCGACTGGTGCGGCTGGTGTAAACGCATGGACGCATTAACTTTTACAAATCCCAAAGTTGTGGAATATCTCAATAAATATTACTACTGCGTAAAATTTAATGCAGAAGGAAAAGAGAGTGTAATTTTCGATGGAACTACTTTTGTAAACGATGGTAAATACGGAAAATCACACTCATTTGCAGTTACAATTTTACAGGGCAAAATGAGTTATCCGTCAATTGCATATTTCAACGAAAAATCCCAATTACTCACAAGCGTTCCTGGTTATCTCACTCCCGAACAAATTTTACCAATACTTACATATTTTGGAGAGGACAGTTATAAAACAAAAGATTTCCAGACATTTTCTGCCGAATATTCAAAGAGAACCGTAACGATGGTTAATAATTGATGGCAGTAAATAAAAATTGAATTGAAAAGAAATAATCAATAGACAAATAAAGACGTTTTTCTTCTGAGAAATAACATGCGTTAGCAAGCATAACGTTTTATGAAAGATATTTAATAACATAATGTGAAAAAATTATGTTCAAATTTGGAACGAAGGTAAATTTTACCTGTTTTTGCCCTCGATTGACAAACAAGAGTAATAATTACCTTTCACCTTATGCCAAACGACTGTAGCGTCTGTATTACAAATGTTTATGAAGCATATACAAATCTTATCTTTTCTTTATTTCCAAATTCCAAGTTCTCATTTGTTTACTTTTTAAAATTACAAAATTATCTGAATAAGATGTCAGTTTTTTATATCTGTTGCTGCAGTTTTTTGAGGTTAGATTTTTTATTTTAACATTAATTAAGTTGATATTATATTATTTTTATAAAATGTTATATTAAAAATAACTACCTTTGCCAATTCATAAAATTTGATAAAAATTAATAATTAATAAATAAAATATCTCATGAGAAATTTAGATTTGAAAAAGTACGGAATCAATGATGTAAAGGATGTTGTTTATAATCCTTCATACGAAGATTTGTACAAAGCAGAAATTGAACCATCATTAACAGGATTTGAAGTAGGACAAGTAACCGAAATGGGCGCTGTAAATGTAATGACCGGTATTTATACCGGACGTTCGCCGAAAGACAAATTTTTTGTAATGGACGAAACATCCAAAGATACTATTTGGTGGACATCCGAAGAATACAAAAATGATAACAAACCCGTAACCAAAGAAACTTGGAATGTGTTGAAAGATATTGCCTGCAAACAGTTATCTGGTAAGAAGTTATATGTAGTTGACACATTTTGCGGAACAAACGAAAATACGCGACTTAAGATTCGTTTTATTTGCGAAGTTGCATGGCAGGCTCATTTTGTGAAAAATATGTTTATCCGACCAAGCGAATCCGAACTCGAAAATTACGGCGAACCTGATTTTGTAGTATTCAACGCAGCAAAAGCAAAGATTGAAAATTACAAAGAACTCGGATTAAATTCTGAAACGGCAATAGTATTTAATTTGACCGAAAAAATTCAGATTATACTCAACACTTGGTACGGCGGCGAAATGAAAAAAGGAATGTTTTCGTATATGAATTATTTATTGCCGCTCAAAGGAATTGCATCGATGCACTGCTCGGCAAATACCAACGAAAAAGGAGAAACAGCAATATTTTTCGGACTATCGGGAACAGGAAAAACAACACTTTCAACCGATCCTAAACGCGAACTCATTGGCGATGATGAACATGGCTGGGATGACGAAGGAATATTTAATTTTGAAGGCGGTTGCTATGCAAAAGTTATCAATCTTGATAAAGATAGCGAACCCGATATCTGGAATGCAATTCGGCGAGATGCATTGCTCGAAAACGTTACGGTTGACGATAACGGGAAAATTGATTTCAGCGATAAATCGGTTACCGAAAATACGCGCGTTTCGTATCCTATATATCATATAGAAAATATTGTCAAACCAATATCAAAAGCGCCTGCAGCAAAGAAAGTTATTTTCCTTTCGGCTGATGCATTCGGCGTACTTCCTCCTGTTTCTATATTAACGCCCGAACAAACAAAATATTATTTTTTGAGCGGCTTTACGGCAAAACTCGCAGGAACAGAACGTGGAATTACCGAACCTACGCCAACATTCTCAGCATGCTTCGGCGCAGCTTTCCTGAGTTTACATCCAACAAAGTACGGCGAAGAATTAGTTAAAAGAATGGAAAAATCGGGAGCAAAGGCATATCTTGTAAACACAGGCTGGAACGGCTCTGGCAAACGTATTTCGATAAAAGATACGCGCGGAATTATTGATGCAATTCTCGATGGCAGCATCGATAAAGCGCCGACAAAGAAAATACCGTATTTTGATTTTGAAGTGCCAACCGAACTTCCGGGCGTTGATACTAAAATTCTCGACCCGCGCGATACATATACAAATGCAAGCGATTGGGACGCAAAAGCAAAAGATTTGGCTGGCAGATTTATAAAGAATTTTGTTAAATTCACAGGCAACGAAGCAGGGAAAGCGCTGGTTGCAGCAGGACCGAAATTATAAAAATGTGATTAATCAACCTGTTAGGTTTCAAAAACCTAACAGGTATTAATATAAAACATATATCATAGATGACATAAAAAAAGAAAATAAAACATAAAATAAAACATAAAATAGCGATTTGCTGCTATATTCTTGAGATTCGATTTCCACAAAATTATTAGTACCAAGAAATAGGTTAGTGCAACGTCGTGCATACGGCGTGGAATGACTTATTGGTACTATAAGCGTGGAAACTTGAATCTCAGTAAAGTTGTTCCACGCTATTTTATTTGTAGAAAATCGAAAATTTCAATATAGTAAAAAAAACATTTAAAATTATGATACGGAATTTCGAAATTATTGGAGCGGAGCTAATAAAAGCAACGCAATGGAGCAGAGACCATTTCAAAAACGGGATAAAAAATTAAATTTTAAAACAATGAAAATTGAATTCAAAAAAAATCCGCTTGCCACAGCAGGCTCGGCTGCGGTAGTAGTCGGAGTAATCATATTCCTGTTTGGTTATTTCGTGTTCTTCAGCAATCTGGAAATGCAGCAAAGTGCGTCGGAAGGAACCCGAAACCTCTTTCAAACAGTGGACTGGTTCGGCGCAGGCATTTATTGGATAGGACTTGTTCTTGCAGGTATTGGTGTTTTCAGTCAACCCAAACAGGTGGCTGTCATTGCACTTGTAGTTGCGCTGTGCAATCAGGTTTGGGTTCTGTTTAACAGTGTCAGAACGCTGATAAATGTACCATCCGAATATCAGGGCTGGCGGTTTTGGTTTTTCTTCGTACTCAACATGTTGATATTCGGCGGCGCTATTTTCCTACTCATAAGAAACAAGAATGTATTGCAGAAAAGTGAGGGAAACGATGCGGTAACGGCAAATATTATTAAGCAAACCGACAATCAAACGGCGAAAAAGCGGAATTGGTGCGGAATCATTGGGTTCTTGTGTGGTGTAATAGCAAGTATTCTTTTATCTGTTTTTATTCTTGAACCATATGCTATTCTTTTTTATATGGGTGAATGGGTGAAAATTTTCTTATATTCAATACCAGCATTTTCCGTTTTGGGGTTCATACTTTCAATCATTGGACTGTTCAAAAAACTCAAAGGATTTGCCATTGCCGGAACAGTACTGTGTCTGGCAGTTTCTCTGATATGTCTTGTGTTAATATTAACTGAAGGTAAAATGATATGAGAAGCAAAAAAATAGTATGGACAATAGTGATTGTCGCGGTTGCAGGCATTAGCAGAGTTTCGTTAAATATGATGTTTTTTCGTATCTAACAGATGGGAGGCGAAGTATTGCACTCGCAAGAAAAATAGTTTTTTATGTCTGATATTCAGTGATATATCAATAATATAAAATAACGATGGAACTGTATCGGCATAATTGAAAACAATAACGTTCTACAATCAAATTCTGTTTTATGCAGTAATTTTGTGAAAACAGAAATATAATATTGTTGTAAAATTATGCTCTTGAAAGTGTCAAAGTCAGGAAAAAGCGAAACAATCTCAACACCGTTTACTAACGATATCAGGATGTTCGCTTCGGGAATTACATCAGCATGGAATTTGAAAAACTGATGAAAAAATTAGTAAAAAATATTTTTCTATTTTTTTATTTGCAAAAATCTGTTGAGATTAAAAATTGTCTTTGATGTGAATTTTAATTCGTAAGGTGCGACTAATTACTATTATCTTTTGTCAGCAATACAACATTTTCAACATGATGTGTGTGTGGAAACATATCGACAGGTTGTATTTTTTCTATTTTGTATTTTTCGGTAAACGCAAGCAGGTCGCGGGCTTGCGTAGCAGGATTACAACTTACATAAACAATTTTTTCGGGGTTTGCATTTAAAATTACTTCGCCGACATGAGGATGGATTCCTGCACGAGGAGGGTCGAGAATTATAATATCCGCTTTGCCGTTTTCGGCAATAAAATCAACTGTGAGAACATTTTTCATATCTCCAACATAAAAATCGACATTGCCGATATTGTTTATTTCCGCATTGTAGTTGGCATCGGCAATTGCATCGGCAACATATTCTATTCCAATAACTCTCTTTGCTTTCCGTGCAAGAAATAATGCTATTGTTCCTGTTCCTGTATAAAGGTCGTAAACGGTTTGAGATTTGTTGACATCTGCAAAATCAGACACTGTTTGATAAAGATTTAGAACCTGTTCGGGATTTGTTTGATAAAACGATTTTGCTGCGATTTTAAATTTTAATCCATCCATTTCTTCAATCAAAAAATCGTTTCCTTTATAGCAAATAACATCCAAATCGCTTATGCTGTCGTTTAATTTAGAGTTTATTACGTATTGAAGCGAAACAATCTGCGGAAATTTTTCCTGCACATATTCAAGTAATGCGCAACGTTTTTTTTCATCTTCATAACCAAACACAACTATTGTCATTATGTCGCTACGCTTAGTGTTTCGGATAATCAGATTACGCAAAAATCCGCTTTTTTCGCGAATATTAAAAAATGAATAATTGTTTTCAACGGCAAAATCGTAAACAGCATTACGTATTGCGTTTGATGGCTCGGGCTGAAGATA
The DNA here is from genome assembly GCA_031274595.1 of Prevotellaceae bacterium. Lineage (GTDB taxonomy): Bacteria > Bacteroidota > Bacteroidia > Bacteroidales > UBA932 > JAIRKV01. The sequence goes on from JAISPX010000197.1 coordinate 14,724, forward strand.
ACAATTATTTATATTCAAAACTTTATCAAATAATTGCGGAATATGAAAACCCAAAGCATTGTAGTTCTCGATAGTTGCGCTGGTTTCGACTTCGCTTTGAGTAATCCATCGCTTGCACGAAAAAGTAAATTCAAGTTTGTTGCGATATTCGGCAGTTTTTGGAGATGCTATAATATTGTTTACTGGACAATTTATTTTTCCTATTCGTTGGAGTTGGTCGGCAACCTGTTTTTGTTTATAAAAAAGTTGTTCGCTGTATGGTAAATTTTGCCATTTGCAACCGCCGCAAACGCCGAAATGTTCACAAAAAGCATCAATAAATTTGTCGGATTGTTTAACAATATTAATAATTTTTCCTTCCATAAAATTGCGTTGTTTGCGCACAATCTGCACATCTACAATACTGCCCGGTATGGCATACGGAACAAAAACAATTTTTCCGTCAATTTTTGCAATTGCTTTTCCTTCGGCAGCAATATCCGTGATTTCAACATTATTTAAAATGATATTTTGTTTTTTTTTGCTCACTTTTTCTTACTTTTGTACAAAAGTAATTAAAAATGAAATATTCAATAAAGAAAATCATTATAAATTTTTGATTTATGGATTCAATTTCTCATATATTAATCGGCGCTGTTGCAGGCGAAATAGTTGCCGGAAATAAATTAGGCAAAAAAGCGGCATTATGGGGAGCGATAATTGCAAGTTTACCCGATTTGGACGTTATTGCACAGCCATTTCTTTCACCTGCAAAATCTTTGCTTTTTCACAGAGGACCCACACATTCCATTATCTTTTGCATATTGCTGGCGCCGCTGATAGCAAAATTGTTGACAATAATTCATAAAAAAACAAGAAAAAATTTCACCGACTGGATAAAAGTCTGTTCATGGTGTTTGTTTTCTCACATTTTTATTGATTGTTTCAATTCGTACGGAACAGCAATTTTTTATCCGTTCAGCAATGTGCGGGTAGCATTTGACTGCATAGGAATTGTAGATATATTTTTAATTCTTCCTTTGATAATTGCTTTGTTATGTTTCATTTTTATAAAACGAGGAAGCAGAATGCGAAAAATTATTGCATCATCGGCAATGGCGCTTTCTGTGCTATATGTCGGATTTACTGTTTTAAATAAAATATCTCTGGAACAGAAAATCAAACTGTTTTTCGACAAACAAAATATAAGTTACAACAGAATACTGACATCTCCGTTGCCGCTTACAAACCTTGTGTGGCTTGTGATTGTAGAAGATGAAGACGGCTTTTTTTCAGCAAATTACAACCTGAAACAAAAACAAATTCACTACAAAAGATATTTTACAAAAAATCATTATTTAGCCGAGAATTTTGAAAAAAATCCTGAATTTATGCGGCTTGTACGTTTTTCAAAAGGATTTTATTGCCTTTCGGAAAAAGAAAATAATGATATAATTTTTTACGATTTGCGCATTGCAAGTTTTGAATTTGATGGTATGTCCGATTTGGACAAAGCTGTATTTACACACCGACTTAAACTAAACGAAAATGGCGAATTGGTAATTAAGCATAATTATCCCAAACGCAAGGTGGACTGGGAAAAACTAAAACGATATTACCAACAGGTAATGCGCGACGATGAGCATGATTTTTAATAAAACATAAAAAATGACAGACTTTTTAGAACTTGTAAAAAAGCGCCAAAGCGTGCGCAAATATTCAGCGCAAGAGGTTGAAGAAGAAAAAATAAATCGCTGTATCGAAGCGGTGCGGCTTGCGCCATCGGCATGCAATGCACAGCCGTGGAAATTCATAATTGTTGATAATCCCGAATTGAAATTAAAGGTTGCCGAAGCAAGCGAATCCAATGTTTTGGGATTTAACAAATTCACAAAAAACTGTCCTGTGATTATTGCCGTTGTTCGCGAAGCGCCAAATATAACATCACGATTGGGAATGATTATAAAAGACAAACCTTATCCCATAATGGATGTGGGAATTGCCGTTTCACATTTTTGTTTGCAGGCAGCAACCGAAGGCTTGGGAACTTGCATTATCGGTTGGTTTAATGAAAAAAAGATAAAAAAACTGCTCAACATTCCCAAAACCAAACGGCTGGATTTGTTAATATCGGTAGGATATGCAGCCGATGAAACAATCTTGCCGAAACAGAGAAAAAATATGGAACAAATGTCTGCGCGAAATGTTTATAAATGATATAATGGTTAATGACAAAATAGTAAATAATAAAATGGTAAATAAAAATCCCGTCAGGGATTAAAGTTCGGTAGAAAATAAGGATAAAAGCATATTGCGCACGGAGCATAGTCGGTTTTTCAAGGAACGGACAGCAACCCGTGCGCCGCGTATTGGCGTTGCATTTTCTACCGAACTTTTATGCCTACGCATGTGATTACCGCTCTATTTCCTAATTTACTATTTATCATTAACCATTAACAAGCGTACTGATTTTAACCCAAATTCAGCATTAGCGAAATCCATATCTACAAACTACTATTACACAAAAATTTAATCTGTTTTTGCCCTAACGCTACGCATTAGAGATTTTCTTTAATAATAATTTATG
>JAISPX010000008.1 GCA_031274595.1 Prevotellaceae bacterium
CGGTAGAAAAATGCAACGCCAATACGCGGCGCACGGGTTGCCTGCGGTTCCATGAAAAACCGCCTATGCTTCGTGCGCAATATGCTCTTATCCTTATTTTCTACCGAACTTAAATCCCTAACGGGATTTTCTAATTTAGTTATAAAGTTTGTAAAGTTGAAAGTGATTTGTCATTAACCATTATAGCATTAAATTATGACATTTTTCCGTTTATCTACGCCTGATATGAAATCAGTGTTTTTTATTCTTGTATCAATAACGAGCTGTCGCCGTAGCTGAGAAATCGAAAATCATTTTTTAATGCATAATCGTAAACTTTGCGCCAATCGTTGCCTGTAAATGCAGCAACCAGCAACAGCAGCGTGCTTTTAGGCTGATGAAAATTTGTAATTAATCTGTTTACTATTTTTGGTTTATATTCAGGAGTAATCATTATTTGTGTTGTTGCGCCGAGTTCGTGTAAATTGTTGTCGTCAAGATAGTTTATTATTGTGCGCAACGATTCTTCAACGTTTATTTGCAAGTTATTTTCGTAAGGTTCAAATTGTTGAATATTTAGATTTTCTATATTTTTATTTTGTGCAATTTTGCAACCAATCCAATACAAACTTTCGAGTGTACGAACGCTTGTTGTGCCAACAGCGGTAATATTTCCAAGGCATTTAATAACTTTTTGGATACATGATTTTTTTACAAAAAAATGTTCGCTGTGCATTACATGCTCGTTGACAAATTCTGTTTTTACGGGTTTAAAAGTTCCTGCGCCAACATGCAAGGTTATTTCATCTGTTTCGATATTTTTGCGTTTCAAACTTTGTAAAACCTTGTTGCTGAAATGCAATCCCGCTGTAGGAGCAGCTACCGAACCTTCCGATTTTGAATAAATAGTTTGGTATCGCTCGGTGTCAATTTCATGAGATTCGCGTTTCAGATAAGGCGGAATAGGCATTTTGCCGCATGCTTCCATAACTTGCGCAAACGACAATCCCGATTTCCATCTGAATTTCAGTTGCAGCAATTCATCTTTTACATCTATTTTTTCAACATTCAGTTCATCATTGATGTCATTGCAAGAAAACTGTTTTTTCAGTGTTTCGTTTTTCCATTTTTTAAGATTTCCGACAGTGCAATTCCACGTACATTCGTTTGTTGATGCAAAATTTTGTTCGTAATTACTTGGCAAAACAGGCTCAAGACAAAAGATTTCTATTTGCGCTCCTGTGGTTTTATGAAAAATTATTCGCGCATGAACAACTTTTGTATTATTAAAAACAAGCAAAGAATCGGGATTTATAAAATCCGCCAGATTGCTGAATATTTGCTGTTTGATTTTGCCTTTATCGTAAATCAGCAATTTGGATGAATCGCGTTGCGGCAAAGGAAATTTTGCTATGCGTTCACTCGGTAAATCGTAATCAAAATCGTTTACATTTATTTGGTTCATAAATATTATTGAATAATTATTTTTCTATTCGTTCATATATAAATATTTGAATTAAGACATGATGAAAAATTAACTTTCTCTGTTTTTACTATGCTCGGTATTATTGCAAATTCAAACAAAGCGATAGTAATTATTCGTTTAGCAGTTGAGTTACTTCTCTTTTTAAAACAGGCAAATGTCGAATTATAATTCCCCAGATTATTGCATCATCAATTTTATCATATCCGTGAATAACCCTGTTTCTCACTCCCACTATTTGCTGTTTGCTTGATATTGGAAAATTTGGGTGTTTTTTATCTATTCTGTTCAGCGCTTCTCCTATGATTTCAAATTCTCGTTCTATGGCTCGCCTAAGCATTTTGTTTTTTGTATAGATGCTAAAATCGTGTTTTTCATCAAGAAATTTTTCAATGGAATTAATTGATTCCAAAATATCGTAAAGGTATTTTTTTATATCATTATCCATACAAAAGCGTTTTTGTTTGATTAATGGAATGGATAAAATAAGGATTTTTGAGCGACTTATCCGTAACCAAATCAACTCTACGATTAAAAATTTTTTCAAATAATTCTGCTATATGAAAATAATTGTCTGCATAATCGCCAAAATCCAATTGTTTGAAAGAAATCAACAAATCTATATCGCTTGCATCATTAAACTTATCTGTACATACCGAACCAAAGACAAATAATGTACGAACATGATTGTTGTCGCACACATTTTTAATTTTATCTATATTATCGGTTATTATACTATTCACAACTAATTTATTTTTCTTACAAATGTACGAAATTATTTTATTAATACAATGCACAGTAAAAGTAGTATTGGAATAAAATATTTCATAAAATTTGTTTAAATAATTATTCTACTTAAGTCAATAATGTTATAACTTTTTTTTCTCTTTTTTCCTGCGTTTTATTTCGGTTTTAATCAATTCCAGTTCGCGTGCTGTTTGTCCTGCTATGGCTGTATTTTCTTCGGCGCGGCGAATCAGATAAGGCAAAACTTTCTTCACGGGAGCGTAAGGAATATATTTTGTTACGTTGTAACCTTCATGTGCAAGATTATACGAAATATTATCGCTCATTCCGTACAATTGTGCAAAAAATATTCGATTATCATTGCGGGCAAGACTGTATTTTTCGATTAAATCAGCCAAAACCTGATTGCTTTCTTCGTTGTGAGTTCCCGAAAACACTTCAAATTTATCAATATGTTCAATCACATAACGCAAACCGTTGTTATAATTTTCGTCGGTTGCCTGTTTTGTCGGGCAAATCGGGTCTGGATAGCCAAATTGTTTTGCTCGTTCGCGTTCTTTTTCCATGTATGCGCCGCGAACAAATTTCATTCCTATTATATAATCGTTTTTGCATGCATCTTGGTAAAGTCTTTCCAAATAAGGCATACGGTCGTGTCTGTACATTTGAAAAGTTGTGAAAACTATTGCGCGTTTTTTGTTGAATTTACGCATCATTTCGTCTGTAAATTCATCAATTGCATCCTGAAAACAATAATCTTCGGCGTCAACCAAAATGCGCACGTTGCAGTCATAAGCGCATTGACATAATTTTTCAAACCGTTGCCTGTATTCATCATATTGTTTTTGTTCTTCGTCTGTAAGTTTTGTTTTTGCTGATGCTTTTTCCAAAATTTCGTCGGTTGTGAACGCCGTAGGTTTGAAAACAGCGTAGGCAACGCTATCATTATCTTTTGCGTATTTTATGGAACTTATAAATTCGTCGAGAGTATCCTGAATATCATCGGCGCTTCCTCCGCCTTCAGCCGAATAATCAAATATTGAGCGTATGTTATATTTCATAAGTTGCTGTGCCAAAGGCGTACATTTTGTCAGCGTTTCGCCTCCGACAAACTGTTTGTATATTGTCGGTTTCAGCAACCATCCTACAGGAAACCGGAGTTTACTCGTAACATAAACAAAGACCTTTCCCAGATTAACAATCCATGTATGTTTTATTGAATTAAAGAGAAATTTTGCTCGTCTCAAATCATTATTGCTTTTTGATTCAAAAGCAATTTGAGTATTCTTAAAATCTATCATATTTACTTTTTGGTTTTATATAAATTTATTTGTTGTTATTATCATTATCCGAAATACTCAAAATCAATTTCTTCGGTATCATCAATTTTGGTAATGTTCCCTTTGTCGCATTTATATGTTTGAGCAGGATATTTTTTCAACAAAGTGTGATTATGAGTTGCCATTATTATTGTAATTCCAAGTTTGCTGTTGAGATCAAAAAGTATTTCCATTATCTTGTCCGAAGTTTCAGGGTCAAGATTTCCCGTAGGCTCGTCGGCAAGCAGAAGCATAGGATTATTGAGTAATGCACGCGCTATTGCCACGCGTTGTTGTTCGCCGCCCGAAAGTTGATGCGGCATTTTGTGTAATTTGCTTCTTAATTCCACACTATCAAGCACCTCGTTGATTCGTTCCGCAATTTTTTTCTTGTCTTTCCAATCTGTTGCACGCAAAACGAAAGCAAGATTTTCAAAAACACTTCTGTCGGTTAGCAATTTGAAATCCTGAAAAACAACTCCGAGTTTACGTCTCAGCAAGTGAACCGCTTTTGGTTTTAGAGTTTTCAAATCAAAATCCACAGCCTGTGCGGTTGTGGCTTCGTTTACGGATATTTCTCCGTTTATGGCTCGTATCAAACTTGTTTTTCCGCTTCCTACACGACCTATTATATAAACAAAATCTCCTGATTTTATTTTAAAATTCACATTATCCAACACAGGATTTCCCTCGTGAGATATATTTACATTTTCAAAGTTTATGATAATTTTATCTTCCATAAATTTATTTACTGTTATCAGAAAGCAAAGGTAATAAAATTCCAAAATAAAAATTACAAATAAATTAAAATAATAAAATATTATGTTTAGATTTGCAAAATAAAATAGTGAATTGATTTGTAAATTCAATCTTAAATGATTATGAAGTGGAATATTGCAATAAAAGATTTTAAAAAATACTTACAGTTAGAATTATCGCTTTCGGCAAATACTATATCGGCTTATATTCATGATGTTCAAAAACTTAAAAAGTTTATAGAACATAAAAATAATTTGAGTATTGACGATATTACGGAGGCGCATATTCAGGAATTTCTTGCTGATTTATACGATAATAATTTCGACAGACGAACGCAGCAGCGAGTTTTGAGCGGTATAAGAAGTTTTTTTTCGTTTCTTGAAATGGAAAATGAACTGAAAGCCAATCCCACCGAACTCATAGCAACTCCCAAAATAGGACGAAAGTTGCCTAATTTTTTAACTATCGAAGAAATAGACCGAATAATTTTGAGCATAGATTTAAGCGAACCGCTGGGACACAGAAATGCCGCAATTATCGAAACGCTTTACAGTTGCGGTTTGCGCGTTTCCGAAATTATTGATTTGAGAATATCAAATTTACATTTTGTAGATGAGTTTCTACGAATAATAGGTAAAGGAAACAAAGAAAGGCTTGTGCCGATAGGAGAAAGAGCAATTAAATCGCTGAATTTATATATCAACCAACGAAAATTGATGCGTGTAAGCAAAAAATCCGAAGATATTGTTTTTCTAAACCGCAGCGGGAATAAACTCTCGCGCATAGCAGTTTTTAATTTGATAAAAAAATATGCGAAAAAAGCAGGTATCGAAAAAAATATAAGTCCTCATACAATTCGCCACTCATTTGCAACCCATCTTATCGAAAACGGCGCCGACCTCAGAGCCGTGCAACAAATGCTTGGACACGAATCCATACTGACCACCGAAATATATACTCATCTTGACCAGACGTTTATAAAAAATACTGTTCTTTTATACCATCCGCGCTCAAGCCTGAATAATGAGATAGAGAATAATGAAAACGAGAATAATGAGAGCGAAAATTAAATGATTTATAAAGCATTATATAAACCCTTCAAACACCAATGTTGCCGTGCCTTGCAACCAAACATTGACAAACATGTCTTTTTGTGTTTTGTCAGCGTCAAATGATATTTTCAGAGTTCCGCCTTTGGTTCCAACTTCAAAATCTGTAATGTTGTTTTGTAATTTATCAAAAACCGCTATAGACGATGCTGTTGCTCCTGTGCCGCAGGCAAGTGTTTCGCCTTCTACGCCGCGTTCGAATGTCGCTATTTTTAATTTGTTGTCGCTGCATATTTCCACAAAATTCACATTTGCGCCTTCGGGAAAAAGCGGACTGTGCCGCCATTTCTTACCTTCCGTATTTACATCAACGGCATTAATGTTATCAACAAAAATAACGCAGTGCGGAACTCCTGTGTGAATAAAATAATATCCCTCGCCGCGCACAATCTGATTTATGTCTGTTATTTTCACTTTTATGTCAAGAGTATTTTCGTTTTCAGATAAAACTTTGCCTGAATGTTTTCCTGCGCCGCTTGCAAAAGTTACTTCATGTTTGAAAATACCAAGTTTGTGCGCAAATGCAACAATACATCTTGAGCCGTTACCGCACATTGTTGCCGCGCTTCCATCCGAATTGAAAAACTGCATTTTGAAATCCGCATCATCGCAATTCTCGACAAGCATCAATCCGTCAGCGCCAATGCCGAAATGACGATTACATAAAAATGAGATATATTCGGGTTTGGCATCGAATGTGTTTTGCCTGTTATCTATTAAGATAAAATCGTTGCCCAATGCCTGATATTTGCAGAATTTCATGTTTGATTATTTTTGTTATGTAAAATTTTGCTGCGAAGTTAACTATTTTTAAGCAATTAAATAAATATCTTTATCATTATTTCACAATTTTTAGAACAACAGCAATAATATTATTACGAAATTTGCACAATAAATCAAATTTATAAAAACTGTATAGAATATGAAAAAAAATGTATTAATAGCAGTCTTAGTTTCTGCTGTAGTTGGAGTTTCGGTATCTTTGTTTACTTCATCATTGATAAATAAAGGAACGGAAAATGTTAAATATGTACAAGTCCCTGCGCCAAAGGTGCAATGGGCAAATTTGAGCGAAACAGGTCAACCTGTTGATTTTACCTATGCTGCTGAACAAACCATTCATGCGGTTGTCCATGTAAAAACAGTTTATAAATTGGATGATAGTCAGCAACAACGCAGGTCGGCTCCATCGTTACTGGATTATTTCTTTTTCGGAGAGCCGTTTGGCAGAAATCCGTTTGGCGGAAATGATTATGAATACTATCAAAATCCTCGACAGCCTCAACAGCGTGAAAGCAAAGGCTCGGGTTCGGGTGTAATTATTTCGCCTGACGGTTACATTGTTACAAATAATCATGTGATTGACAAAGCAAATGAAGTACAGGTAACTTTGAATAACAGGCAAACTTACACCGCAAAAGTTATCGGCACAGACCCTGCAACCGATGTTGCATTGCTTAAAGTAGATGCGGCAGATTTGCCTTATCTTCCTTTTGGAAATTCGGATGATGTGAAAATAGGCGAATGGGTTTTGGCTGTAGGCAATCCTTTCAATTTAACATCAACCGTAACGGCAGGAATAGTAAGCGCAAAAGCCCGTAATTTAGGCGCTATATCAAATTCAAGCATAATGAATATTCAGTCGTTTATACAGACAGATGCGGCTGTAAATATGGGAAACAGCGGCGGAGCATTGGTAAACACTCGCGGCGAACTTATAGGAATTAATTCGGCAATAGCATCAACAACAGGAATGTATGCAGGATATGCATTTGCAGTGCCTTCGCAGATTGCAAAAAAGGTTGTTGACGATTTGAAAGAATACGGCGTTGTTCAACGTGCAATGCTTGGAGTGCAAATGATTGATTTTTCGCCCGAAGCGGCAAAAGAATATAATGTTACGGCAAAAGAATATAAAGGAGTGCTTGTTGTGGAAATTGTAAGCGAAAGCGCAGCAGATATTGCTGGCATAAAAATCAACGACATCATAACACATGTAAACGGCGTAAGCGTTAACAATGCCTCGGATGTGCAGGAGCAGATAGCGCGCTATAACCCGAACGATAAAATAACAATAGATGTAATTCGTGATGAAAAAGTGAAACATTTTGATGTGGTTTTGCGTAACAAGGTCGGAAGTATAAATTTAGTGAAGTCTAATGATGAACTCTTCGAATCAATTGGAGCAACGTTGGAAGAATTAAGCAACAATGAATTGAGACAACTAATGTTACGAAACGGAATAAAGGTAACATCAGTGAAACGCGGAAAGTTTCAAGACGCAGGAATCAATAAAGGATTTATCATTACACGAGTAAATTATAATGCCGTAAAATCTATCGATGAATTAAAGGAAGTACTCAACAATGCTACAAGCGGAGTTTTAATCGAAGGCATCTATCCAGACGGAAAACGCAGGTATTATGCAATAGATCCTGATTAAAGTAGAAATATAAGCGCAGAACAACGCGTTGTACAGATGTTAGTGTGAAATTGAGGGTAGATTTTATATTTTACCCTCAATTATTTTACAAAACAAACATTGAAAAACTTTGTTTGTACGTCAGAATAATGAAGTCAGGATAGATTTGATATAAAATTTAATGTGAATAAGAAAAAATATTAATAGAATGAGACAATTAAAAATTACAAAATCAATTACAAATCGTGAGAGCGCTTCTCTTGATAAGTATTTACAGGAAATAGGACGCGAAGACCTTATTACGGTAGAGCAGGAAGTAGAATTGGCGCAACGAATTCGCAAAGGCGACCAAGAGGCATTGGAACAACTTACAAGAGCAAATTTGCGGTTTGTAGTTTCTGTTGCAAAACAATATCAAAATCAGGGATTAAGTCTTCCTGACCTTATAAACGAAGGCAATTTGGGATTGATAAAAGCAGCCGAAAAATTTGACGAAACACGCGGATTTAAATTTATTTCGTATGCAGTTTGGTGGATACGACAATCAATATTGCAGGCTTTGGCAGAACAGTCGCGCATTGTACGTTTGCCATTGAATCAGGTTGGTTCGTTAAACAAAATAAATAAAGCGCTTGCAAAATTTGAACAGGAACACGAACGAAATCCATCGCCCGAAGAATTGGCTGAAATTCTTGAAATACCTACCGACAAAGTTTCCGACACAATGCGCGTATCAGGTCGTCACGTATCGGTTGACGCTCCTTTTGTTGATGGCGAAGACAACAGCCTTCTCGATGTGCTGGTAAATAACGACTCGCCGAATGCGGACATGGGATTAATAAGAGAATCGCTTGCAAATGAAATCGACCGTGCGCTTTCGACATTAACCGACCGTGAGCGAGATATTATAAAATATTTCTTTGGAATAGGAACTGCCGAACTTACGCTTGAAGAAATAGGCGACAAGTTTGACCTTACCCGCGAACGTGTGCGCCAGATAAAAGAAAAGGCAATTCGCCGTTTGCGCCAAAGTTCGCGCAGCAGATTATTGAAATCGTATTTAGGATAAGAAGCACAAAAGAAAACAGTGTATTACAAAATAAATCAACCACAAATGTTGCAAAGTAAATCATTTGTGGTTGGTTGCGTTTTATCTGCGTGTGCCGCTTCGGTTAAAAACCCTGCCTGAACACGGATTAATACTAAACAACCACTAAAATACGCATGATGCTTTTTTGAATAGTTTTATTTGTTTTGCCATGGAAAGGAGGATTTTATTAACCGCCTCTCGTTCCCTGCAGAAACTATTTTAGTTATAAAGTTTGTAAAGTTGAAAATGATTTACTATTAACCATTATATCATTAACCATTGGAATAAAATAGTAAATGGCGGTTTGGTATCAAATAAAATTCTTTAAAAATTTTCGTTCTCAATTTATTAATAATAAGCCTGTTTCATTAATAAAGAGCAAATTGATTAAGATTATTTTCCGAAAATTTTATTATAAACGTATTTAATCATATATTTGTAACAGATTAATACTGAATTATGCAAGGTAAAATATATATTATTCCGACAACCATTGGCGATTCGTGTACAGATATTATTCCGCAACATACTATCGAAACTACACGCAGTATCCGATATTTTATAGTTGAAAACATTCGTTCGGCTCGCAGATATTTGAGCAAAATAAAAATGCCCGTAAAAATTGACGAATTGATTTTTCTTGAACTTAATGAACACACAAAGCCCAATGAAATAGAACAGTTGCTTGTGCCTGCAATCGAAGGCTATGATATTGGAATTATTTCAGAAGCCGGCGTTCCCTGTGTCGCCGACCCGGGAGCAACGATAATTGATTATGCTCACAGAAAAAATGTGCAGATTGTTCCCCTCGTTGGACCTTCATCAATTTTGCTTGCGCTTATGGCTGCAGGAATGAACGGACAAAATTTTGCTTTTGCAGGATATTTGCCCGTAAAGGAACAACAAAGAGTTCAGCGCATTCAGTTTCTCGAAAAACGCTCGAAGCAGGAAAATCAAACTCAGATTTTTATCGAGGCTCCTTACAGAAATATTCAATTGTTCAAATCTCTTATTGCTGCTTGTAATCAGTCAACAAAACTTTGTATTGCCGCAAACATTACGCTTGCCGACGAGTTTATAAAAACCATGACTATTGCGGAATGGAAAAAATCAGAACCCGATATAAATAAAAAACCCTGCATTTTTATTTTGCAGGGTTAAATATCTCTATTTCGCTAATATCAGTTTGTAATTTTATGAAGTCTGACGTCAAAAACCAGCGGAGTGTAAGATTGTATTACAGTTGTAACGGTTGTAGTAGTTGTGGTTGTGCCGTAATAATCGCTGCTGCTACCTGTTGACGAGTTGCTGCCGTAAATTCCATATCCCCATTCGGATGTAAAAAATCCTATTCCTGCATCGCCTGTTTTAAGTTGTTGCACTATTTGGTCAAAACCGTAAATAACAGAACTTCCGCTGCCTATGGTAAACGATAATGTATCATAAGTTCTGGTTGCATCGTATATATTATGTTTTTTTGCTGTGTCAATAATATTTGTATCAAAAACAAATCCATCCAAAAAGCGTCCTACATAAGTTACATACACGGTTTTTCCATCTGCGGCGCTTGTTGTGTCTTTGACAACAGGAAGCGGATCGTTATTTTCATCTACTGTCCAAACCGTATCGGGGGCAACGTAAGTAGTTTTGTAATACATTCCGTATATTAGCGAATCGGTTATTTCGGGATAATATGCATCGCGATATGCAATCACCTGATTAAGTTCGTATTCCTGCGGTTTTTCTATAACTTCGCGCAAAGTAACATCGAGAATATAACTTGCATAACCAGATTGCTGACTCTGAGAACTTGTTGTATTCAACAATCGCGGTGGCGTAATTATACGGTATTTTGCACCTGTTTTAATGTTGGGAAATGCATCTGCCAAGCATCTGTAAATATATGCTTCATCAAGATAGCCATAGTTTGGGATATAATGCGTGGTTTGCATGTTTGAATCGAACAAACCATATTTTACGGCTTGGTCTTTTTCGGTTACCGAAATCACTGTTTCATCAAGGCTGCGCTGGGTTTGATCCCATTTTACCCAATCGCCTGTTTTTGGCGTTGTTCCTGTGCCTTCATCTATTTTAATTATATAATATCCCAATGACGTTGGCGTTATTGAATCTAAATGCACAACTGTTATGTAGGCTTTCAATAATCTGTCCTGAATCGCTTCTGTTGATTCGGTTTCTTCTTTTGCGCATGAAACCAGCAATGCCGATGTTAATGTTAACAACCAAATTAGTTTCTTCATATTTTTTATCTGTTTTGATTTACAAAAGTATTAATTCTTTTTTATTTTAGTTATTATAATTTGAAAAATTAACGGTGAATTTGCAGGCACTGCTCCTATCCTATTACCGCCATACGCTAATTGCGATGGAAAAAATATCAAAGCATTTTCGTATTCGTTCAGCAGTGTTAAGCCTGTATCCAAACCTTTTATGTAATGATTTTGCCCTGCAATGCCTTTTTCTATTCCTCTGCCAATCATTCCCGCAAGACCGCATTTAACGGCTATGGAATCTATATTTGTTACAAAAACATTTGATGTGTTTAAATAATTGTTAATATTTGTTGAGTTTAACACAGCGCCTATATAATAAAAATTTACCGAATCGCCTTTTTCGATTTTATTGTTGCTGTTTCCAACATCAAACGAGAGTTTTACAACTCCATCAACGATTGCAGAATCCACAATATTAAGTAGTCCTGTTTCGTCGGAAATGGCATTTATATAGAAAGTTGATATTAATTTTTCTTCGCTGTTCACTACTGTGCCTTCTTCATTGGAACATGCGGCAAACATGAATATTGCGAGAGAAAACATCAACATTTTTTTTGCTTTATTACAGTATATTTTCATTTGATTTTTTTTCATTGTACATCTAAAACTTTAATATCATAAACCAAAATCGAACGCGGAGGAATATTATTTCCATCGCCGATAACTCCATGAGCCAAGTGTGGCGGGAAAACCAAAACAGCACGCGATTGATTTTCAATAAGTACAAGCGCACTGTGTAAACCTGAAATTACATTTTGTGCGTTTGACGTTTCCGAAAGTTCGTTGCTTTTACTTAAAACAAATATAAGCGGATTGTCTTCGTTGTATGTGTAGCAATGAGTTCCATCGAGTAGATTAATAGTGCATTTTAATGCAACGAGCGAACCGTTTTGAATTTTTGTTCCGTTTCCTTTTTCTATTTCAACAATCCAGAATCCCGTATCATCAAATGTTGCCTGCAAATTATGACGCCGCAAAAACGATTCTATTCTGTCGTTATCTTTTTCGCTCAAAATTTTATTTACTTTTTCTATATTTTCACGAATATTTACCGCAACTTTCGGTTTGAAGTTGTTGTTTGTATCATTGTTTTTGCAGCCTGTAAAAACAATCAAAGCGAATAATATATTAAGAGTTACATAATTTTTCTTCATAATTTTTAATGATTTTTTCGAGTTCTTCGGCACAATCTTCGTATTTACACGGCATTTTTCCGCCTGCCGCATTCAAATGTCCTCCGCCGTGAAAATGTTTACGCGCCAGTTCGTTAACATCAAAATTGCCTTGCGAACGTATTGACATTTTTATGTGATCATCTTTTTCAACCAGCAAAAGCGACAAAATAATTCCTTTTATCGACAAAGGATAATTTACAAAACCTTCGGTATCGCCTATTCGGAAATTAAAATTTTTCAAGTCTTCCTTCGAAAGTATAATATATGCAGCGCGATAATCGTGCAGTACAACCATTTTAGACAAAGCAAATCCCAAAAGTTTCATTCTGCATTCGCTAAAATTATCATAAATCAAACGTGTTATTTTATTTTTATCAACTCCGCTGTCCAAAAGATTTGCTATAATTTTGAAAAAATCAGGATATGATGAACTGTGAGTAAAAGCGCCTGTATCTGTCAACATTCCGCAAAATAATGCTTCCGCTATGTTTTTCGGTAAAATTTTTGTGCCAAGCAACCTGATGCCAATTCGATAAACCAATTCGGATGTAGAACTTATAGGATAATAAGAAAATTTCAAATCAAAATCATTTGACGGAGCAATATGATGGTCAATAAGAATACGAGGAACAGTGGTTTCACGTACAATTTTCTCGAGTATCTCAATTCTGTCGAGCGAATTAAAATCCAGACAAAAAATCACATCTGCAGTTTTTATAGCATTGCGTGCAACGTGTTTATTTTTAGAATAAACGGCAATTTTATCGCTTCCATCAATCCAGTGCAAAAAATCGGGGAAATCGTTTGAAACTACAACCGTAGAATTAATGTTTAATTTTTCGAGAATATAAGACAATGCAACCGATGAACCGATTGCATCGCCATCTGGATTTGTATGTGTGATAATAGCCGCATGCTTTGCCGATTGCAGATATTCATTGAGATTATCGTATTGCTTTTTTGTAAACAGATTTTTCATTTTGCATTAAACTGTCAAAAGTAATCAAATTTGTACAATCTTTTAAATATTTTCGCAAAACATAACGTATTTTCACAATTTTTCATGTGGAAATAATTGATTATTTATTTTGCATACTATCAATTTATATTTCGGAAAAATATTTATTCTCCAATGATTTTTACTAATACCCGTTTGCGGCGTTTGCCATCAAATTCGCCGTAAAATATTTGCTCCCAAGTTCCAAAATCAAGTTTACCCTTTGTAACAGCAACAACAACTTCGCGACCCATCACAGTTCGTTTGAGATGAGCGTCTGCATTATCTTCGTAACCGTTATGCATATACTGGTTATAAGGTTTTTCGGGAGCAAGTTTTTCGAGCCATACTTCATAATCGTGATGCAGTCCGCTTTCGTCATCGTTGATAAAAACGCTTGCTGTGATGTGCATTGCATTACACAACAACAATCCTTCGGTGATTCCACTTTCTTCCAAACATTGCTCAACTTCATGCGTTATGTTTATTAATTTTCGGCGTTGATTCACTTCAAACCATAATTCTTTTCTGTATGATTTCATAAAATATTTTTAACTGATTTTTAATTCATCAATAATTTTTTGAATTTTAATATCTATTTTTGTCGAAATTTTATCATAATTTTCAACATCATCCAATCCTTCATGCGAACTTATATAAAATTTTATCTTAGGTTCAGTTCCCGAAGGGCGTATCGAAACAACAGTTCCATCTTCGGTTATAAATTGCAAAACATTTGATTTTGGCTGATTGATTGGTAATTGTAAATTACTTCTGACATCTGCGGTTTCCGACTTTTGATAATCATGAATGAAAATAACATCAGAGCCTGCAAGCTCATGCGGCGGATTTATTCTGAAATTATGCATCATTTTTTGAATTTCTTCTACTCCTGTTTTTCCTTTTTTGGTAAGCGATATTAATTTTTCTTTGTAAAAACCGAATTTCACATAAATATCAAGTAATAAATCGATGAACGTTTTTCCGTTATCTTTTGCCCAAGCGGCTGTTTCGGCTATCATTGCACAACTCATCACAGCATCTTTATCGCGCACAAATTCTCCAACTAAAAATCCGTAACTTTCTTCACCGCCGGCTATAAATGTTTTAATGCCTTCGTTTTCTTTTATTTTTTCAGCAATATATTTGAAGCCTGTGAGTACATCAAAACATTCAACATTAAATTTGTCTGCAATTTCTTTGATTAAATTGCTTGTTACTATCGTTTTCACTAAATATTCATTGCCTTTCAATAATTGCTTTTCTTCCCATTTTGTCAACAAATAATATGTAAGTATTGCTGCTGTTTGATTTCCATTTAGTAAAACAAATTCGTTGTCTTTATTTCGTACGGCAACCCCTACCCTATCTGCGTCAGGATCGGTTGCCATTACCAAATCGGCATTTATTGCAATTGCCTTATCTATTGCCATTTTCAGCGCTGAAGACTCTTCTGGATTTGGCGACAAAACTGTAGGGAAATTTCCATCGTTTATATCTTGCTCGGGGACATTGATAATATTAGTAAAGCCCATTCGTTGCAAAATTTTCGGCACAAGTTTCACTCCTGTTCCGTGTAATGGAGTATAAACAATTTTTATATCGCTGTGTTTTTTTATAATTTCGGGCGACAATGACAATGAACACAGTTTATCAAGATAAATATCATCTATTTCATCGCCAATAATTATAATATTTTCACCATTTTCAGAAAATTTCACTTCGTCAGTATCTGCAATTTTATTCACTTCTGCGATAATATTTTTATCGTGTGGCGAAACAATCTGACCGCCATCCGACCAATACACTTTGTATCCGTTGTATTCTTTAGGATTATGCGAAGCTGTGATGACAATTCCGCTGTGGCAAGAGAAATGACACACAGCAAAACTCAACTCAGGCGTTGGGCGTAGCGAATCGAAAAGATAAACTTTGATGTCATTTGCGGAAAGAACTGAAGCTGCTATTTTCGCAAAAAAACTACTGTTGTTACGGCAATCGTATGCTATTGCAACTTTTATTTGTCCGTTTTTTATTTCCTTTTTAAGATAATTTGCCAATCCCTGTGTTGCCATTCCGACAGTATATTTGTTCATACGATTGCTGCCTGCTCCCATTATTCCACGCAATCCGCCTGTTCCAAACTCCAAGGTACGATAAAAACACTCAACAAGTTCCTGTGTATCGTTGTCAATTAAATATTGTACCTGCCTGCGTGTTTCAGCATCGTATTTATCACTCAACCACGTCCGAGCTTTTTCTAAAATTTGTTTATCAATATTTTTTTCCATGATTAATTTATTTATCTAAAGTTTTACAATTTATATTATAAGCAATATGTTGCTTATATAATACATATTTCACAAAGTTAAACAAAATTTTCCAGAAAAATCTGATTTTATTCAATAAATTGAAAATTAAAAGATCTGTAATTTTAAAAAACGATACTGCTCAACACAAATAAAAAAGAGGCATTTCGCCTCTTTTTTATTAATAACCTAAAATACTCGATTTTATTTATGCGGAATTTTCACAGAAAGCATGATTTCATGTGTGCCGCCCAAATTACTTGAGTCTTTAATGTAATGGTCGTATGCATAACCTACGCGGAACATATTAAACTCAAATCCTGCTAAAAACGCCCAAGCTATTTCGTGACGATATGCAGTTCCTACCCAGAATTTATTTGTTATAAAGCCTAATACTCCGCTTTCCCATACATTCTTGCTGTTTGCATTAACATATGTTACGGTCGGAGCTATATCCAAACCTTCGCATAATGTTATACGATAACGCCCATAAGCATAAATCTGTTGCCCATTTTTGAATGAGGTTAACTTTTTTACATCCGATTTCCCTATCCTATTCAATGCTGCTCCGAAGGTAAATCTTGATGTGCTGAATTCTAACCCAAAATCAAAATCTACTCCTGTTTCTTTTTGAACGCCTTCATTTGGAATTTCGGGGTCATCCGGATGTTTCATCCTTATCTTTGTCCAGTCTATCGAACGATGTTGCAAATTCAATCCTAATCCTAATGACAATAACACGTTTTCACTGAATTTCAGATGATAAGCATACGCCACTTTTGCATTATAATTTGTTTGAAGTTCGCCTTCTCTATCGTATGATAAACTTAATCCTACACCCGAATTTATCTTCTCAAAATAATTCGTTGCATTAAGTAAACTCGTTTGTGGAGCATCATTCTCAAATCCCGACCACTGTGTACGATGTAATAAGAAAACATTTACATCATTGGTGTTGCCTGTAGCTGCAGGATTGGCATTTATGCGTGAAAACCATTGCTGTGTAAGAATAGCATCACTCTGCCCGTATGAACTTACGCCGCAAAACAGTACAATTAATATTAAAACTAGTTTTTTCATATCTTTTTTAATTTATTATTTATTTCTACTAATTATATCTTTACATCTATTTCTACTCTGCGGTTTTTTGTGCGTCCTTCGGCTGTCGAATTATCTGCTACTGGCTCTTTTGAGCCATAACCTGTTGCTGTTATCTGACTTGCCTGTACGCCTTTTTCTACCAAATATGCTTTTACCGCATCTGCTCGTTCCTGTGACAATACATCGTTGCGTGATGCTGAGCCTGTATTATCCGTATGTCCTGATAATTTAACCGTAGCATTAGAATATTTCTTCAATACTTCCGCAAGTTTATCCAAATCCGATTTGCCGTTCTTTATTACTGCC
The DNA here is from genome assembly GCA_031274595.1 of Prevotellaceae bacterium. GTDB lineage: Bacteria > Bacteroidota > Bacteroidia > Bacteroidales > UBA932 > JAIRKV01. Next base: position 17,091 of record JAISPX010000008.1, read on the forward strand.
TTGTTTGTTTCAAACGTCAAATTGTTAAATGCTGTCTGAACTATTTCCTGTTCTTCTTTTGGAAGTGGTTTTGGTTCGGGCTTTGGTTCTGGTTTCGGTTCGGGCTTGGGCTCCGGTTTTGGCTCGGGCTTCGGAGCCGGTGGCGCCGGTTTCAAAAATGCAGGATTGAATAAAAATATATCATCATTTCCATCTCTGTTTGATACAAATGCGCCTAAACCGCCGGATACTACAGGATTGATATCATCCGTGCCGCTGTTTAATTCATCTAATTTTTTCAATGATGAATTTACTATTGCATACAAATCGTAATTGCCGCCTCTATCCGAACTAAACAATAAGATACCATCGTAAAGGAACGGATACTCTTCGTTGCTCGGCGAATTGACTGCATTACCGGCATTCACCGCTTCACTCCATGTACCATCTCCATTGCGATTCAAAAACCATATATCATAACCGCCATAACCGCCTTCTGCCGTTGATGCAAAATATAATCTGTTGCCATCCGCAGATAAAGACGGATTTTTTGCCGAATACTTTGCCAAAGTTGTAGTTGTTTTGTCGCCAAATTGCCAGTTCCAAAAACGAAGCGTTGTGCCTGCTTCTTCCACTTTTGTAACACTTTCGGATGCCGTAGGTACAATTGTTGCATCTCCGCCTTTGATTAACGTTTGGTCTTTTTTCTTAACAACAGCATATAAAGTCTGTGTTTTTGAATCATAAGCATAAGTTTCCCGTTCGCCTGAATAAGATATACCTTTAATTGCTTCAGGACTCGAAAAATCTTTTCCTTCTGATTTTGTTAACTGCAACTTTCCATCTGTTGCATACAATACCTGCCCATCTTTATATATCGATAATGAATTATCCGACTTGGGGCTACTAAGCGCCGATTTTCGTAAATCGGCAGCAGGTTGCTGGGCTGTTGCTGTTATGAACAGCCCAACTAATGCTACTAATGTTAATATTTTTTTCATAAATTCAGATTTTTCTTTTATTTTTTAACAACATTTACACTGCCTTTGCGTACTATTTTTCCGCTTTCATCCGTGAGAATGTAATAATATACGCCAGGATCTACTAATTTATCGTTTTTCTGATTACGTCCGTTCCAGCCTCTATTTATTTCATCTTTATTCTTCGACTGATAAATCAGAACTCCGTAGCGGTTGAATATCTGAACTCTGTGTCCAGGTAGAAACGCATCATTATATCCATCCGAATTAGGCGTAAACGCATTGGGTATTACTGTTGATTCGGTAACTTCCAATATTCCGTTAACAGGTATTACATTGTAACGTTGATCCAAACCTACGTGAACTACTATTGCATATTCGCCTACAGGTGATAATGGAGTTGCTACACATGTAACTGTTGGAGTAACATCCAATGTGCTAACATTATCACTATAGAAGAATGATTGATAAGTAAGATCAAATGGATTGGGATTTACTTCCCCTTCTTCTCGCGTTAGATGTTGCGGCGCTATTACATATATGTCGCCTTTCTCTACTGTGATTGCAAACTCAACAGGTTCTGCCGGCAACAAAGTGTCGGGAATTCCTGCTTCCTGCGTTGCCTTCAATACCGTTACGCCTGCACGCAAAAGATCTATTCTGTAATCACTTTCAACACCACTCAATGCTACCGAATTACCCGAAACTATTTCAAGTTTTACAGGTATTGTGCGATTTGCAAAATAATCTATATCATCTACCGTACTCTTTATTACATGCCCATCCGTACCTGCTTTATCCAGCTTAAATGCAGGATCGCCATATACTTTATCTATATCGGCAACAGGTAGAATTTCCTGCTGATACAATATGAACACGCAAGATGTATCGCTGGCACATGATTCTGTACCGTTTGATACAAACGTTGTCCAGTAGCAATATTCGCCTCCGGGTTGAATATCCTGATCATCATAAACAGTATCAACTACAATGAATGATTTTGGCTCTCCTACAGGAATGCCATTAACCAAACGTTGTCGATATAATTTATAATACCCAATAGGACGGCTTAATATTGCATCATCTATTTCTACATTTCCTATAATATAGTGATCTCCCAGACTGGCAGGTGTACCATCTAAATCATTTGTCCAAGTATTTCCTCCATCCTTTGAATACACAGATCCGCCTGCAACCACAGGAGCACTACCTAATCCATAAGGAAATTCTGAAGTAGTTATAGTTTGAGTAGCTGTATAACCAATATACACATCGCCAGGACCTGAAAGTTCCACAGGAGTATTTAGTATTATGGTTGTTGGAGCAACTGTTGGAGGATAAGTTAACGAACCATTATTTATATTTGTTGCACTTACCGCTTGTGTAACAATACGTACTCCGTTTTTCCATACACCCAGTGATATATCTTTGCGACTATACATCGATATGGTTATTGATTTCAATGTTATAGGATAACCATCTCCACATGGGTCGAACAAGTCTTTCAATTCCTGCTCTGTATAATGCACGCCAACAAACAATGAATTTGGAGCTAAGTAACTATTATATCTTATTGCATTTGTAGAAGTCGGAGTACATTTTCTAAGTTGCGACATAACCAGAGCCTGAGGAACTAACGGAACTGATTGCAATTGCAATTGTTCGGCTTTAAATTCTTCTTTTGTCCAATCAACTTTTTGAATATTCCCGCTCTCAAACGCTTCAACAAGCGATGATACGCTGTTCTGACCATTTACCAATTGTGAAGATTGCTGTTTTCCTACAGCTTTTAATTCTCCGTCTTTTGTAATTTTATATTTGGTAATTACTGTTGCTTTTTTCAAACTTAATTGAGGAGTTTTGAATACTCCAGATGCTGCATCCGGTTCAATTCCATTATAACTTTGAGTAGATACACACGATGCCAAGTCAAGTCCGCTAACATCATCAAGTTTCAGCCAATACGCATCTATATCTTCATGGTGGAATGCTATGAAAACATTTTGACCAATATAAGCGCTCAAATCAATAGAAACCTCTTCATAATAATTAGCATCAGCAGGACCTGTTGGAGCTATAGCCATTGCTTTAATGACATCTGTAAAATCACCTGTAGAAGAAACCGATTCATTTGTTGATAACAATACTTCATAATGATCAGGATAGGTGGCGTCTTGTGAACTTATCCAATATTTCAACGTATGATATGTTGATGTAACTCTTAATTTTGGCGTTATAAGCCAGTTATCAGCATCTATTGGACCTGTGCTATTGTCATAAGATTTTGAGTACATAGCACGTTCGCCTGTATGAGCAAATTCAGGGAAAAGAGCTGCATTGTTTCCGAGTTCCCATCCAGCACCTTCACCGCCAACTGCTGACAGCCAACCCGAAGGGGCTGTTTCAAAATCGCCTGTGAAATTTATAATATCACATTCGGATGCAGGCACTTCATATATAAGACATCCTACTCCATCCCATGTTATTTTGGCATTTATACTGTCATATCTAACTGCCGTAGGAGTATTGGGTTTAGGCGTGCTTTGTTCTACCCTTACTCTTGTTACTACTTTACCATCGTCGCTTGTAAATTCAATATATCCGGAATTACCTGAATAAGTCGTATTCACAGGAGCTGTTACTGTGATTGTAAATGTTTCTTCTACTCCTGCTGTTGCTATCGTACCCGAAGTTGGAGTTACAGTAAGCCATGCTGGCGCTGTAAGAGTCCAGCTTCTGTTGGCTGTTAGCGTTATTGTTTCGTTTATTGCTGCCCCACAGTCGCCAAGTATTGTATCTTTGTCAGTGTCAAGCTTGCGACCTATTACAATCACATAATCAACAAGTGTTGTATCATCTTCGCCTAACGTATTCTTTATCCATTGTTTTGTATCATAGTAATCGGAACTGGGAGCGCCTGTATAATTTGTAGTATTGCCTACATTGTATTGCACACGTATAATTGGAACAGTATCTGTTGATGTTGCAGGTGTTCCGCCTTCAAATGTATATTCGTACAATACCGCAGGTCCTGTTGATTGATCAACATAATCTACAGCATCGCCTTCCCATAAGATAACAGATGTTGTTGCAGGAGATAAACCAAGTACTACTACATCATCCAAAGCCAAACCATAGCCCCAGCCTGTAGTTCCTTCAAATGCTATTTGATATGTAGAAGACAGATTAGGTAAATTAACTTCAACTTCTTGCCAAGCAGTAGTAGGATTATCTAAAGGATGTAGAAATATCTCTGTCCATGCACTTCCTGATGATGTGCGATATTTTACCGATAACGCATCAGCATCGCCAGCCCAAGTTGCAGAGAAAAACTTAAATTTAAGTGTTGCCGAGGAATATGATGACATATCAAACGCTTCTCTATTCCACATTCTTGCCCAATATGGACTAGAGGTCGGATAATAGAAGCAATAGTAATAATCGCCTTCGCCACTTGCTCCGTAAGGTACAGGATTTGCGCCCGAATAAGCTGTATTTCTTCTTATCCATAATTGGTTATCAACTTCACTAGCATAAAACCAAGAATGTCCTTCTTTATTATAAGTTGCCGTATTTGCACCAGTAGCGCCTACGCGAATAACTGTAGTTGGAGGCGTGGTTACATTATCAGACCAAACGGTCGTAGGTTGCAGCGCCGCCAAATTAGCCACAGGAGCAAGGGCAGTGTTGCCGCCTTTAATTGTAACTGTGATATAATCGGCTTTTTCAACTACAATTACAGTATCATTTTCTGTAATATTGCTTTTTCCATAAGCGGTAAGCTTAACATCAAATACTCCATCATTGAGATATTGAATAGTAGGGGTTACTTCTGTTGAAGTAGCAGGCGTTCCGCCTTCAAATTCCCATTTTACTGAATCAATATATGTTGTTGCCGCAGCAAACTTAACTGATTCCATCGCGTATATAGATGTAGGATTTCCTGTAAAATCGGCGCTTGTAGCTTTGGCAGGATAAGCATCGCAAGTTTCAGCGGTTCCCCCGCCAACAGGATCTAACCATGTTTTCATTTGTGTTGATGCGTCAGAGCCGTATTTATCCCAGTGATAATATAAACCGCCAAAATATGACCATTTTCTATTACCTCCTGTAGGAGAACAAATATTGCCACCAGGACCTCCAGAAAGAGTACCAATTAGAACTCCATCCTGATTCAGCAAACCTGATCCTGACGAACCGCCTTGTGATTCTGACCATCCGTTTTCTGTTTGCACAAATTCAACTTCCCAGTGTGCATTCGGAGCGCTGACAGGTCCGCCCCAATTGTAACCTCCGCCAATAGTTGCCGGCGAAGAATAAGTAGCAATCTTTTTTACATCAAGTGCAGGATGACTTATTTTAACTCCGCTTTGAGCCACCACAGACGGATCATCGCGACGATCCCAGCCTGCAAAAATAATTTTGCGACTTGCAATCCACTCATCTGGTATAGGATCATCAAGTTCAACCAAATAACCATCAGAACCTCCATTCATAGGAATAGATGCTCTTTTCACACAACCCACAAAATATTCATCATCGTCATCATAACCAGTATTTCCGACACATGTTTTCGATTCAAAAAAGAATCTGTATGCATAATATGGCAAATAAGATTCATAATCTTCGTAGCAATGGAATGCCGAGATTATATATGGTTTTCCATCATTTGCCGTGTTATTTATAAGAGTACCTGAACATATTTCATTGTAAACTCCCGTATAAATATATATAGCGCAAACGCTTTTACTTTGATCCTGCCAGTTATCTCCTTCGGGAGAACATACGACATTCACCTGACACGAACCAGATTCTCCTGCTAATTGTGTAACAAAATCAGATTTTTTCTCAATCTTAATATGATTGTACCCATAGCCTACGCCAACAATATTTATACGAGCTTTGTCGCCTGTTTCCGTTAAAGGCGCTACATATTCAAGTATAACAACCTCTCCCGCCACAAGTGGCGTTACAAATTCTTTTCCTCTGGGATTACTCGTATTATTGTACGACTTTAATAAATGCGTTTTATCTGCACTGTACAAAAATAATTGAGAACCTGCAGGAAGATAAAACTCTTCATACCTAATGGTTATCGCTTTTGCATTAGACGCTTCTATTGCCACGCGCCACACTTTACGACCATCAGGTAGCTCTGTCCACACGCCTGAATTTTCCATTGTAATGTCAGCAGGAATATCCCTTGCATAACGCGGACGATTTATTCCGTTTTTTGCATTGAATTCATCTGCCGTCAACATTTCTTTAACGCTGAAATTTACAGGCATCTTTACATACGCTTGCGCCGGTAGCGCTTGCGCTTCTTTCACTAAAAAGGTAGGCGGAACGCCTCCTTTTGTTTGCTGGGCATTGGTTTGAACTGAAATCAATCCAAAAACCAAAAGCCAGACTACTGATAAAATAAACCTAAGTTTCTTCATAATAATTAAATTAAGTTGTAATAATAATTTTTTATATTAAATATCATATCTTATTTTTTTTCGAGCTTTGCATGCAAACCAAATATTTTATTTTTCATATTATTTAATTAGTATTATTTTAATGTTAAATTTCATTTTTGATAAACATACTTTGCTACATTACTTCGCAAATATAGTGCTTTTTTTCGTACTTCTTAATATTTTTTTTGTTTTTTTTTGTTTTTTTTGTTAAAACGCTCATTTTGTGATTGTTGTATTTTTAACACTATTTTCGCATTTTTAAGTGTAAGTATTTTGCGAAAAAAATAATTAATAATAATTCTATATAATTGATTAAAAAATATTTATGCATGTATCAAAATATTACTTTATCATACTAAAACGTGATATAAGGGGCAAAAAAAACTGTTTTTGTGCAAAAAAAAATGTGTTTTAATATGATTCCAGAATAAAATTTAAAATTTGTTTCAAAAATAAAGCAAATCATATAACCAATATATCGCTAATATACAAAATATTACAAAGAATAATGTTAACTGAAATTCATTTTTATAAGTTACTTACATTTAAAATACTTATTGTTTTAGTTAAATTATTTTTGCTTTAGGTCGAAATATCCGATATTATAACACAAATATCTTGATATAATATTAATATCCAATATATTATAAGGCATAAAAAATTTGTGTGTTTTAGTTATAAATCAGAAATCATAAATTGAAAATTAAAAAACATTAAATATTATTACAAAAATATCGGACATTTGATGCCAAAAATTGGATACAGAATGCTATCGTAAAATTTTCGCTAATGCTTGTTATTTGTATTCTTTCAGGGCATAAAAATAATGATGCAAATAAAAATCTGCATCATTAACAAAATAATATTAATTATGAAATAAAAAGTTATCTACTTCGCGTATTTATTCCAATTTGTTTTACGCATATCGCCAGAATCAGCAAATTCGCCATGCATCCCAAAACAGGCGCTTAATGTATGAGGCGTATGACCTGTTCCTCCAAGTTTTAAATAGTCCCACAACAACTGCTTATAATCGGGATGAACGCAGTTTTCAATAATCGTTTGCGCACGTTGTACAGGGCTTTTTCCGCGAAGGTCGGCAATGCCTTGTTCGGTGATAATAATTTTCACCGAATGTTCGCTGTGGTCTAAATGCGAAACCATTGGAACTATTGCGCTTATTTTTCCGCCTTTTGCAACCGATGGACATGTGAATATGGAAATATAAGCATTCCGCGCAAAATCGCCCGAACCGCCAATTCCGTTCATCATCTTTGTTCCGAGAACGTGAGTGCTGTTTATATTTCCGAAAATATCCGCTTCAAGCGCTGTGTTTATTGTTATCAAACCTAAACGTCGAGCCACTTCCGGACTGTTGGATATTTCCTGCGGACGTAAAACAAATTTATCTCTGAATGAGTTGAAATCGGCATAAACATTTGTCATCATATCATCGCTAAGCGAAAGCGAACAGCCGCTTGCAAATTTTATGTTTCCTGCCTGTATCAATCCTATCACCGAATCTTGTATAACTTCGGTGTACATTTCAAAAGGCGGAATATATTTGTTTGCGCCAAGCGAACCAAGCACTGCATTTGCAATATTTCCCACACCTGACTGTATTGGCAAAAACGCCGCCGGTATTTTGTTTTCGCGTAATTGCGATGCCAAAAAATCAGCAACATTTGCTCCTATTGTTTCGGTAATTTCATCAGATGGAGTGAACGGACTTACGCCATCTGGCAAATCGGTTTCCACAATTCCTATAATCTTATCGGGATTAACTTTCAACACTGTATCGCCGCATCTGTCGCTTGGCTTGTAAACAGGAATTTCTCTGCGATTAGGCGGGTCTAATGGAATATAAATATCGTGTAATCCTTTTACGTTTTTAGGTGTGAATTTGTTTAATTCGATGATAATTTTTTCGGCAAGCATAGCCGCTGTCGGAACAATTCCCACGCCTGAAGTAAGAACAATTTCGCCGCTTTCGGTAACATCTGCGGCTTCGATAATTGCCACATTTATTTTTTTATAAAATCCGTAACGCAACTCTTGTGCAAGATGCGACAAATGCATGTCAAAATAATGAATTTGCCGTGTATTTATACTGTTGCGCATATTGGCGTTTGACTGATATGGCGTGCGAAAATCTATTGCATCTGCAAGAGCAAGAACTCCGTCTAAATGTTCGCTTGTTGATGCTCCCGTAAAAATTCCTATTTTGAATGGTTTTCCTGCTGCATGTTCTGCTTTTGCGCGTTCGGCAAGCGCTTCGGTTACAACTTTTGGAGCGCCTGATGCGGTAAATCCGCTAAATGCTAAAACATCACCATTATTAATATACGATGCTGCTTCTTGGGCTGAAATTATTTTTAACATAATTAGTTTAATATTAATAGTTTGTACTTATAAAAAATTTAATTCTGCGGCAAAATTACAAAAATATATTTGATGTGATAATATGTGGATAATATTTTATCGTATTACAAAACATTTATTTTCATATCCGTTATAAGAAACGCAAATGCATAATCAGATTTATAATTAGTCGTTCCTTAATAAATCCATAAACTATGTATTGTTAATAATTTACAGATAAAAATATTTGAGAAATTTGCAAGGATTTATGTGCTTTTATCAAAAAACCTTGCAAAAAATAATGAAATAAAGCAGATTTGAAACATAAAGACATTTTTGTTTTCTTCTTCTTTTTTCTTGATAAAAAAGAAGCAAAAAATCAAGGCTCAGCCTTCGAGGCGACCCGCTAATGTCTCTACGGCTAACAAAATAATGTTTCGCCTGCGGTTCAACGGAATTTTGTTTTAACGCCGTCTTCGCCAAGCGGGTTCCCCGCCTCGAAGCCTATGCCGATTTTGCCTGCTATTCAACTTTTGTTTTTACATTTTCCGCAATTTTTCTAAACAACAAATTTGCAGAAAAGTTATTAGAACGTTGAGCGGGTGGCGTTCCCACGAAGGACGAACGTAAATCGGAGTTACCGTATAGCGTCAGCCGCTCTTGACTTTTTGGTTACTTTTTGGTCAAGCAAAAAGTAACAAGAGAAAGAAATAAAACACATTATGACATAGACAAAAACTTCAGGCTTTTTTAAGGGA
>JAISPX010000106.1 GCA_031274595.1 Prevotellaceae bacterium
CCAACAGAATTTTAAACCCTGTCAGGGTTGTCAGTTAATAATCTATATACTGAATGAGTAGAACCATCAACCCCCATTCTTTCTAAATCTCTTAAACTCTCTCACTAAAATAGGTGAAAGCAGTATAATCAAAATAGTTGTCCAATTAGCAATACTTTCCATATCATATTTTTTTTACAAATTTAATAACAAATTTCATAATATCAAAATATTCCTGAAATTATTTTTTTCATTGAGGCTGTCCTGAAAGAAATATTTTTCAAGCACAAAGTTCGCAAAGAATTTTCACGAAGTTCACAAAGGGCATAATGCCAGCGATATAAACTTTGCGACCCTTGCGGTTTCTTGGTGTTCTTTGTGTTTAAATTGACTTTTAAGGCAGCCTCTGTCCGCAGGACGGGGTGGTTTTACCATTAACTTACAACTCAACAAACAACTTACTACTTTTCAACTTACTACTTACAACTCAACAAACCAACAAATCACAAATCACAAATCAACAAACCAACAACTCAACAAATATACAAAAAATGTAATTACATAAAAAAAACGGCACATTTCTGTCCGTTTTATTTTTCCTTGAAATCAAAAAAAAATTAATTTATTTGTCGTTGTAATGTCCGTATGCCGAAATAATAAGTACTCTTACAGTATCTTCAAAAACTTCATATATAAGCCGATGGCGATTTGTGATTCGGCGAGAATAACATCCTGCAAAATCATATTTAAGTTTTTCGGGATAACCTGTTCCCCACATTGGATGTTCTCTTATTTCCAGCAATAATTTCTCTAACTTTTTGAAAGCGCTTGGCTCCGATTTTTTCAATAATGATATATCATCCCTTGCTTGTTGCGTAAAATCAATATTATAAATCATAGCGAATTAAGAAAACTTAATAATTCACTTTTGCTGTTGGTTCTTATTATTTTGCCTTCTTTGGCTTGCTGCAGCGATTTATTTATGCGGGCAAGCAACTCCGGAGTAAAATATCGTTGATAATCTTCATCTTTTATTACAGGAGTTATCACATACGATTTGTTGCGTCCTCTGCGAATCACAATTTGAGCGCCTTTATCCGACAAGTCCAAATATGTTTTTTGGTTTGCTCTGAATTCTCTTCCTGTTATTTCTATTATTTTTTCCATATCAAAAAATTATTTGTGTACACAAAACGATACACAAAGGTAAAAATAATATTTTATATTGTGTAAAAAATATGAAAATTATTTTTTGATTGCCATACCGGATACAGTAATTCCATCGCAACTAATTGATTGTCCATTGATTTGTTGAGAAGACGTAATATTTTGGATTTTTAGATTTATAATTCCATTTGCACCTATATTTAATGCTTGATTATAAATTTCCAACAAAGCATCATCAACATCTGCCGATTTCCATTTTTTTGAAGTTATATAAATTTTATAAGGATAAAAGTCATCTTTCACCACCAACTCCCTTTTTCCCGTTTCATTGGTTTCTCCTGAATAAATAGTTGTAAAAACACTTCCAACCGGAGTGTATTCAAAACTTACTGAATTCGATTCAGTAATAAAGAATCCTTTTTTTGTAAAATAGGAATAATCAATTGTTCCAGATATAATGGAATAACGTGGCATAATCGTAGAACAAGCCACAAATAATGCAGTAAAAACGAATACTACTAATATTTTTTTCATAACTATAAATTTTAAAATTTCACAAATATACAAAAAATGTAATTACATAAAAAAACGGCACATTTCTGTCCGTTTTGTTTGTTTTTGTAATAACAAATCGTTCTTCTAAACCTCTTGATATGAGTTCTGAAATTGAGATTAATACGTTCAATTTCCCAATTTCGGTTTTTACCGATTATAATGTTTTTCAGCAGGAAGATATTTTCAATAAAAATCCCAACTTATCCGAGAGACAAAGCGTTATTTAGAATAAGACTGCAAACATAAAATTGACTCTTCTGCCGCCATTATGTCATGCCAATACTTTACTCCATTTTCATTTCATGTTTTTCATTAAATTCACAAATGAATTAAAATATTTGTTGCCTTTCAGCGCTACGCCATCGAGTCCTTTGCCTCCTGTTTTTGAGCGTTTCACATCTCCGAATATTCCTTTTTCCAATGCTGTAAATAAACTTTCTTTTTCAAGCGCTTCAAGCAAAACAATTGCATCATCAAGAACTTTTACTGCGCGAGTTTGCATTATTCCATCTTTTTTAAATTCAACTTCATCGCCGATATTTTTCATATTGCTGAAAATATATTTGGCATTTTCGATAGACAAATATCGGTCGCTCATAAACGGCGTATGAATTGCTTCGGTAGGCATTCCGAGTAGTTGCAGTCCCTGATTTGTCCAAATGCCAATCATATTGAATAATGCATCCTGAATATGTCCGCGAAAAATATTTCCTGTCATAAACTTTGTGGGCGGCATATATTTAAGCGGCGCTTTAGGAAAAATTTCGCGCGTCATTTGCGCTTGCGCCAGTTCGTAAAGGAAACCGTTTTCGAGTTGCGGATCCATTTCAAAAGCATGTCCCAATCCCATTTGTTCTTCGGGCAAACCTGCAATAAGCGCCAACTGTTCGTTGATACAGTCTGACGCCAAAACCGTATGAGCCTGTTCGTAAGCATCGGCTGTGGTGAGATAATTATCTTCGCCCGTATTTATTATTATTCCTGCAAAACCATTGATAATTCTCGAAAAATACTGATCTATGAGCGTGCGTTGCATATTTATGTCGCGAAACAAAATTCCGTAAAGAGCATCATTAAGCATAACATCCAAACCTTCGAGAGCGCCCATTGCTGCAATTTCGGGCATGCACAGCCCCGAACAATAATTGCACAAACGAATGTATCTGCCAACTTCTTCGCCAACTTCATCAAGAGCGGCGCGCATTATGCGGAAATTTTCCTGAGTTGCATAAGTTCCGCCGAAACCTTCGGTAGTTGCGCCGTAAGGAACATAATCGAGCAGACTTTGTCCTGTTGTTCTGATAACGGCTATAATATCTGCGCCTTGACGGGCTGCCGCCTGCGCCTGAACTACATCTTCGTAAATATTTCCTGTTGCAACAATCACGTAAAGATAAGGTTTTGAACCTTCGCCGATAGTTTTCAAGTAATTTTCGCGACGAGCCTTGCGCTTGTTGATTCGGTCAATAGTTTCGTCAATAATTGGTTTTAATATTGTTTCTATTTCGGATTGTGAGTGAACCGGTAATTTGGTTATTTCCAATTCGTTTTTTGTAATTTTTTCTGCTATTTGCTGTGGATTTAATTTCGTTTCCAGCATTGCATTACCAACAAAAAACATTATTCCTTCGCCCAAAACTCCTTTTTCTTTAATTTCATTAACCAAAATATTGGGTAACGGAACTCCGTTTTCATCAATTCCATCAACGCCCAAAAGGCGGCAAATAGTGCGTTCTACCGCAACGGTGGTATAATTTTCAACAAATTTTTGTACATCATCGGCAATGTTTTTTGCAACTTGTTTTGCGTGTTTAACTTTTCCAAAATCTAATCCTATTTTACTTTTTTGCATATTGTTTTATTTATTTTGTGTGATAATAATTTTAATTGTCATTCATTTTGTTTTTTGCTTTTTCTATTAATTCCGAATTTACGCCGAGCATTTCGGCAATTCTGATTGCTTCGTGCGGAACGTTTGCCGTTTTTTCTTCCACAAGCGAATAATCAATATACTGTTCAATCTTTTTTTCATCTTTAATGACAGTTATGTTATCCAGCAAACCATGTACGCGCAAGCGCCGACATGTGGAAGTAATTTTATCGTAATGCGTGGTGATAAAACTGCAAATGTTGCGTTCTGCAAGCATATCAATCATTGCATTTACAATTGCGCTGCCTTCGGCAGGATTTGTTGTGCGGGCAAGTTCGTCAATCAATACAAGCAAACGTTTATTTGTGTTTGTTTCAGATAATATTTCGTTTACGTTTTTCATTTCTGCCGCAAATGATGACAAGCCTTGCAAATGATTTTGTTCATCATCCATACAAATCATAATTTTATCAACAAGAGCAATTCTTGCATCATTTGCAGGAATATAAAAACCATATTGACAGAGATATTGCGCCAATGCAACAGTTTTCAGCAACACGGTTTTGCCTCCCATATTTATGCCTGTAATCAGCGTTGGATATTGCCCGAAAGAAATATCTACATGTTGATATTTTCTGTCTTGAGCATGTAACAAATCTTTTATTTGAGGATTGAACAAACCTTGATAAAATGTATTTGTATCAACAATAAAAGGCTTGCAAAAATGTTCGGTTTTTGCTTGTTTTGATTTTGCAATAAGTATGTCCAAATATGCGACTTTTGATAATGCCGTTTTTAAATCTTGAGTATATGCATGTAATTTTTCGGTAAGTTGTTTGCGAATTTCATCTTCAATTTCTATTATTTTTTGATATAATTCTGGCGAAAGATTTTCATTTTTTACTTTAACGGATTTGCGCAAAACGGCAAGTTCGCAGGAATAAGCATCGTAAATATAAAACGTCTGTATTCGTGTATTTTCGGGGTCAAGAATATTTATTGCCTCCGACAAATCTGGCAAATCAATCAAATCAAATGTAAGCAAAAGTTGTTTTATTTCATCGGCAAGTATTGCAAATTTCTTTATCTCGAACAGTTCCACATCGCTTAATATAATTGAATTTGCAAGATTTTGTAAAGTTCCGTTTATATCTAAAATTTGCGAAAGTTTATTTTCGGTATCTGAAAATATTTTATCGTTTTTTTTGTCATTCAAGAATGATATTGTTGTTTCGATTTTATCAAATTCGTTTTCGAGTTTATGTTTGTCGGTTATAAATTTTTGCGAATAGAGATAACGTTTCGACAAAGAAGATTTTAAATCCAATTTGTTGAGCAAATAAAAAAATCCCAAATTGTCGTTTGCTGATTTACGCAATGCCGTTATGTTGTCCGAATTATCTGTCATCATTATATAATATTAATCGTTATCGGGTTGTAAAGTTAGTAAAGTTAAGCGATATACGAAAAATCAAAATTTAAAATACTTACATTCGCGCCTCGCAATTCATGAAAATTTTTATTCTAATATATTCATTTTATTGATTATCGCGCACATCGTAAACAGGAACATCAAGATTTTCGCGCATCGCCTGCTGCAATATTTTTGTATCCAAAACGTAACCTTGCGGAGATACGGGATTTACGGTAACTGCTATGAGTTTGGTTTTGTGCAAAACTTTTATGCATCCTCCTTTTTTACGAAACGAATTATAAATTTCGGGCGAAACAAATATTTTTGTAAAATCTTTGGCAATTAACGTAAATCCATCCATATTGCCTTGCATCCTAAGAAAATCAAGCAACTTATCACTCACAACGCCTGCAACAAAAAGCATTTTGCAGTTTTGCAGATATTCATGCTTTATTGCTTCTGCCGAAGTCAGCATAAATGCCGATTCTATATTCAAATCATGTAACACTCCGTTGCTGTCGATGCTCCACAAACCTTTTTCTGTATCGCCGAGCAGAGTTCGTATTTTTTCGTCAACAGCGTCAATCGAAATAAGTTCGCACACAAATTTTGTTTTTTGCATGAGTTGCCGAATATTTGCCGAATACGCCGCTCCTGTCGCCAAAATCATAGCATCTGTTACGCTCGGCGATGCCAAACTCATTCTCGACAATGCACCATCCACAATAGTAATATCTGCTCCGAAAGCGGCATTTTGTTTGATTATTTTTTGCAGTGTTGCGGTATCTGCCGGTCCCGAAAGAAGCGTTTTGCCTACGGTTTTTGCTTTTGCCGTAACTAACCGTCCAAGCGAAGTTCGGTTGGCGCTTACATTCAAAATCTCAGCCGTCAGTCGTTTTGTGAAATAATGTTTTTCGGAAGTAACAAAAATCATGTTTTCAAATATTGTGATTTCAGGCTTGGCTGTATTTGTAACTTGGTCAATACTTTCGCCATCCACGCCTATGGATGTTATCGCTATGCATTTATTTTTATCATGCAGTTTGGATAAAATATAATTAAGGCTTTCGGTTTTTCCTGTATTTTTTTCGATTCCAACTATCGAAACGCTGCGATATTTTAATATTTCGGCTATGAATGGCATTTCTTTCAACGTTTATTTTCGTTTTTTGAAAGCAGGATATGCCTGCACACCTTCGATGGTTTTCAATAAAAGATTGTTTTGTTCAATGTATCCGAAGTAAATTGTTTCGGTATTTATATCATCTGTTTTTTTGTATATCATGACATCAAAAAACATACTGTTTTCCATACCATGCAGGCGATACAAATATGATTCCATATTGGTTGAATAAATGCCTTCCCTGCTTGATGAAAGTGTGCAAACACTGTCGTTTATAAAGTTCAATACAACGGTAACATCATCTGTTTTTGTTTCCCAAGTTGTACCTGCAAATAAACTGTTTTCATTATCTTCTTTCCCGCAAGAAAAAATGCCTGCCAAAATCAGCAGCATTGCCGTTAGTTTTAATGCTTTTTCCATATCTGTTTATAATTTGTTTTATCTTAACAAAATTAGTTATAAATTTTTAAACAGGCAAGAATTGGCAAATAAGTTAGTTGTAAAGTTTACAATTTTATTCATAATTGCAATCTTGCAGCGTTTGGTTGAGGACAACGGAACTCTGGTTGAAGCCAACGGAACCTTGGTTGTCGCCAACGAAACCCTGGTTGTCGCCAACGAAACCTTGGTTGTCGCCAACGAAACCTTGGTTGTCGCCAACGAAACCTTGGTTGTCGCCAACGAAACCTTGGTTGTCGCCAACGAAACCCTGGTTGTCGCCAACGAAACCTTGGTTGTCGCCAACGAAACCTTGGTTGGCACCAACGAAACCTTGGTTGGCACCAACGGAACCTTGGTTGGCGCCAACGAAATATTTTTGGAATACATCCTAAAACCGCCAAAAATCCGCAATGTTTTGGCATAACATATTTACCATTGTATCATTAACCATTATATCATTAATCATTGCTTTTTGCGGTTTAGTTATTAACACATTATATAACTCCATAATAATGTAAACATTATACATGCGCAATGGCATATTTTTATAATAATATGGACATAATATATTTCAATATAAAAATTATTTGTATTTTTGTGAAAAAATATGAAATATGGAACAATTATTAAACAAAAAAGAACACTTGGAATGTTATATGTATGACAACAAGGATGACTCTATAATTAAGTATATTAATAAATCGAAGGGTGAAATATGTATAGCCAATGGCGATGCTAACCAGATTATTTTTTTAATAAAAGGAAAAATTACGTTCTCGTATGGAAATTATCTCCATCAGAATTTTACTGAAGGAACTTTTATGTTGTTCCCTCAAAGATACAAATGTGTGTTAAAGTTTGAAACTGATTCGGTAATTGTTGTTTTTAACATGGGCAATAAGGTTGATTTTTGCAAACATTTTTCGCTTGAAACATTGTCGAGCATTAATAAAAATATTGCCGCTTCCAGCGAATTACATCCTTTGCAAGTTAATAAAATTATTTCTCATTATCTTGATAATCTTATAAAATCGGAGATTGCTGGGTTGAAATGCTTATTTTTTCATGAACTAAAATTGAAAGAATTGTTTTTTTACTTGAGAATTTATTATCCTAAAAAAGATTTATTTTCTTTTTTTGCTCCGATACTTAATGATGATTTTGTTTTTAGTGAATTAATCTATTCAAATTTTGACAAAATCAAGAATGTTGGAGAATTAGCCGCTATTACCGATTACAGTTTATCAGGATTTAAAAAACGATTTATAAGAATCTTCAGAATATCTCCATATCAGTGGATAATGAAGGAAAAAGCAAAAAAAATATACCATGAAATAAATTGTACACAAAAATCCTTTAAAGAAATATCAGGGGAATACGGTTTTTCATCGCCTGCGCATTTCGATAAATTTTGCAAGCAACAATTCGGTACATCGCCCGGCACAATACGGCATAATAACAAGGCTAATATTCTTGATTTTTAATTTCAAACAGGTTAATTTTGATGAGCGTTACTTTGTAATCAAAGCCATTGCGGATACAATAATTATGAATTAACAATAATTGCAGCAGAGTATAATATTATGTCTGTCATTCAGACTAAATCCACTTTATCAGGTTGAAATCCTGACGATGCGGCAGCAGCGGATTTTTTGGAAATACTCTATAGCCTGACATATATATTCCCGGCGTATCCATCTCAATTTTTGTTTTATACGTTACTACGTTGCCTTCCAAATTTTCGATTTTAAATTCCTGAGTTCTGCGGACTGCAATTTTATCGTTTTTATTTTCGGCAAAAACAATTTCAATACCTACATCTTCGGGTTTCAGTAATCCTATGTTGAGAATTATTTCCAAATCATATTTTTTGCCGAGTATTATGGTTTCCTTTGCCGTATCAAGTCTGTCTGCCGATATTATTTTAATATTATCCCATTCGCGGCTCACCGTTCTTTTCCATTCCGCAATATATTTGGCTTTTTCGTAATCGTTTTTTACAAGTACTGAGTGGCGTTTAGCAAGTTTATTGTAGAAATATTCTTCATAGTCAATAAGCATTCTGTTTGTTGTAAAATTCGATGCAACGTGGGCTATTGAATTTTTGATATATTTTATCCAGTCTGTCGGAATATCTTTTTTGTTGCGTTTATAATACAGATATGCTATTTCGTTTTCGATAGTATTATAAATAGTTTCGGAATCCATTTGGTCTTGAAAATCCTGATTTTCGTAAGTTCTTTGCATTGGCAGACACCAGCCGGCATCTTCTCTGTAACCTTCTACCCACCAGCCATCAAGAACGCTAAAATGCATCACTCCGTTGAGTACGGCTTTTTCACCGCTTGTTCCCGATGCTTCCAACGGTCTTGTAGGAGTATTCAGCCATATATCAACGCCTTGAACCATACGCCGCGCAAGTTCCATATCGTAATTATCAAGAAAAATTATTTTCCCCATAAATTGCGGAAGTTTTGAATATTCTACAATCATCCGTATCAAATCCTGTCCTGCTTTGTCGGCAGGATGCGCTTTGCCTGCAAATAAAAACTGAACAGGACATTCGTTGTTGTTCACAATCTGATTCAGACGTTCAATATTTTTAAACAACAGATGCGCTCGTTTGTAAGTTGCAAAACGCCGTGCAAAACCTATTGTCAGTTTGCTGGAATCTAATGTTTGAGATATTTTTATCACCTGTTGCGGAGTAAAATGCACAATATTTTCTTTGCTCGAAACTCGAGTGCGAATATGGTCGATAAGATTTACTTTTAATGATTTTCTTATGTTCCAGATTGTTTCATCATCAACATTATATATGTTTTCAAAACATTTTTTATCATAATTATGAGAACGAAAATCTTCGCCAAATTCTTTATTGAAAACTTCTTTCCATTGAGGAGCAGCCCAAGTAGGTAAATGAACTCCGTTTGTTACCGAACTTATATGCAATTCTTCGGGCATATATCCCGACCAGATATTTTGCATAATTTCACGGCTTACTTTGCCGTGCAACCAACTCACGCCGTTTACTTCCTGCGAAAGATTGGCGGCAAGCACGCTCATCGAAAATTTTTCGCTTTGATTGGCAGGATTGCTTCTTCCAAGTCCCATTAAATATTTCCACGATATTTTGAAACGTTCGGGATAATGTGAAATATATTTTCGCAGCAAGTTTTCTTCAAAAGCATCATGTCCTGCGGGAACAGGCGTGTGCGTAGTGAACAGCGATGATGAACGTATAATTTCCAAAGCCTCATCGAAAGTAAGTTTTTCAACTGCCACAAATTGATGAATACGTTCCAATCCTATAAATGCGGCATGTCCTTCGTTGCAATGATAAACATCGGCTTTGATGCCCAATTTGTTTAATAACCTAATACCTCCAACACCAAGAATTAATTCCTGTTTCAAACGGTTTTCCAAATCGCCGCCATAAAGTTGATGAGTAATTTCGCGGTCTTCGGGTAAATTATCTTCAAAATCGGTATCCAATAAATACAAGTCAGTGCGACCGACTTCAACTTTCCATGTGCGGGCGTAAACCGTGCGTCCGGGAAAAGCAACGCTTATCGTAAGCCAAAGTCCATCATTGTCGCGTACGGGAGTAACAGGAATTTTCGTAAAATCCTGCGCTTCATATTCTGCAACCTGTTCGCCTGATGCCGAAATTTTTTGCGTAAAATATCCGTAACGGTACAAAAATCCGACAGCCGTGATAGAAGTGCCTTTGTCGCTGGCTTCTTTCAAATAATCGCCGGCAAGAATTCCAAGCCCGCCCGAATAAATTTTTAGCGATGCCTGCAAACCGTATTCCATACAAAAATACGCAATTTGCGGTTTTTTCATCGACTTTTTTTCTGCCATGTACGCTTTGAAACGTTTATACACTGCATTCAGTCTTTTTACAAATTCTTCGTCGTTTTCCAATTCCTGATAACGTTTTGATGATATTGTCGCTATCAATGCTATAGGATTTCTGTTGGTTTTTGTAAATGTTTCCTTGTCAATATATTTAAACAGTTCTATGGATTCCTGATCCCAGCACCACCAAAGGTTTTTTGATATTTCCGCTAATGCCGAAAGCGTTGCAGGAATATTGGGCTGAACAATTACATCCGTCCATATCGGTTGTTCGATAATGGTATGTTGCACAGATGTCGATATTCCGTCTTCATACGGCGACAAGGCAATGGATTCCTTGCGTTGCATTACTTTTTCGAGCGCTATCTTGTACGATTGCAGATAATAAGTTATAAAATTATCCCAAAGCGCTATTGACGAAAGTTCGTCGGCATTTCGTTTAAGTTTTTCTATATCTTTTTCGTTAAGTTTTGAAAATGATATTATTTTCTTTTCTATAAAACCGACTACTTCTTCGTTGTTTGTATCGTTGCGCTCTATAATTTCTATAGCCTGATGGTCTTTCGGATGTTCTGTTATTATTCTGTTTCCTATGCCTGTAATTGATGTTGTGATTGTAGGAACTTTGAATGCTAAACTTTCGAGAACATTATATCCCCATGGCTGATAATATGATGGAAATACCGTTAAATCAAGCGCCATTAATAAATTGTAATACGGCAGATTGAAAATTCCATCATTTCCGTTGAGATAAGATGGAACAAAAATAATTTTAACCTTATCGTCTTTTGTGTTGTTGAGTTCGGCGGCTTTCATTGCCAGCAATATTGCATCATATTCGGGGTCAATCAGGTAATGCGTTGTATATTTATTTGTAAGTTGAATATTATTATTTTTATTGGCGATGTTCTGCATCAGTTCTTTGCTTTGCCCGTGATGCGCCGATGGAACAAAAAGAAATGCGACCGTTTGTTTTTCGAGGTTTTTGTTTTTATTAAGTTTGCCAAGCGATGCAATAAAAACATCTATTCCTTTGTTTCTAAATTCATATCGTCCGCTCAATCCTATGAATATAGCATCTTCTGAAATTTTATCGTTGATTATTATTTCTGCAACCTGACGAAGTTTTTTTCTTCCTGTTTCATATTTTTTTTCAAATTCCTTGCCTGTCGGGACAAAAGTTTTTTCAAATCCGTTTGGAGTTATTACATCTGCATCTTTGCCGAGAAAATATTTGCTTTCGTTTGCAATAATATTGCTTATTGTGGTGAAACAATCGGCTTGCAGCGCGGCATTTTTTTCCAGCGAATGTTTTGCAACAACATCAAGTTCCGCCGCTTTTGCATCTGCATTATATTTGCTTGTGTTACTGTATAGCGGAAGTCCGTGAAAAGCGATTGAACGCCCCAGAACTGTTGCATGACCGGTGAATATACAGGCAATTTGCGGAGTTTTTTGTTTCAGATACAAAAGTCCTGCGCCTGTCATCCATTCGTGAAAATGAGCAATCACATTATTGCGCGGCGAAAGGTAAAATTTTGAATAATGTTCTATCACTTTTCCTGCCGCATAACCGAATAATGCAGGTTCTATATAATCCCATTGTCCGCTTATTGAATCAAGTTTATATTGTTCCCAAAGTTCTTTAAAAATCTGGTCTTTTTGCGAAAATAAATTTGTGAAGTCAATCAGAATTGTAATAGGTTTTCCTTCTATATTCCAACGTCCTATGCGTACGCGCAATCCATCCTGAATTGCTTTTAACTTCCAGACTCTCAGCAATTGTGTATCTTCAATGAAAGATAAATTTTCATCTTCGCGAATAATATCAGGTCCTATCATTATATGACCTTTTATTTCCTCATCAAGCCGTAAAACTTTTGTTGATATTGCGGTGTATATTCCGCCTATTTTATTGCAAACTTCCCAACTAATTTCAAATAAATAATTTGTCTTTTGTTCTTTTTTATCTTTCATTTTGTAACTTGTTTTGTAAAAACATTAAAAAATTAAGCAACGAAGATAATAAAAAAAATAACAACATTAAATCACAAATATGCAATTAATGAATTTATGATGTTGTATGATTGTTTTAAGATATTGATAATTAACAAAGAGATGCGACAAAAATTTTTGTTAATTGTTCATGTAAAAAATTATTATCTGTGTTAACTTTTAATTTGTTATCAAATTTAGACTGTATATATCAAATTTATTTCAAAATCTCAAATGTTTTACCGAACGTCCCGACCGCCGTAATAATTTAAGGGCTTCAATTCCTATTTTTACGTGGTTTTCAGCAAATTGCTCGGTAACTTTTTTGTCGCTTTCCGTTGTTTTTACTCCCGTAGCAATCATTGGCATATCTGAAGTCAGAAGCAACGCGCCCGTGCTTATATTGTTTGCAAAACCAGCTGTGAAAATTGTTGCCGTTTCCATATCCACAGCCATACAGCGCAATTTAATGAGATATTGTTTAAATTCGTCGTCATGTTCCCACACTCGGCGATTGGTTGTGTAAACCGTGCCTGTCCAATAATCCAAACCAAAATCGCGAATTGTTGTAGAAACTACACGCTGCAAACTGAATGCCGGCAATGCGGGAACTTCGGGCGGAAGATAGTCGTTAGATGTTCCATCGCCGCGAATTGCCGCTATCGGCAAAATCAAATCTCCGAGTTTATTTTTTTGTTTCAGTGTTCCGCATTTACCCAAAAATAATACGGCTTGAGGTTCTATTGCCGTAAGTAAGTCCATTACAATTGCGGCATTCGGGCTTCCCATTCCGAAATTTATCATTGTAATTCCATCGGATGTTGCGCAAGGCATGTTTGCCGATTCGTCAATTATGGTTGAATTAGTCCACTCACAAAAAAGATTAAGATAAGCCCTAAAATTTGTGAGCAATATGTGGCTTCCAAAATCTTCCAACTTTGCGCCTGTATACCTCGGGAGCCAGTTTTTTACAATATCTTCTTTTGTTTTCATCATTTTATTTTTTGCAAAGTTAATATTTAATTAGAAAATATCGTCCAAACCTCCGCCTAAGCAACGGCTGTATATTTTGTTACTTCATTTGTAAATGCGACCATTATATCATATTTGTATTATCTTTGCATAATAAAAAGAACGAAATAATATATTATGAATCAGACAGAGGCAATACAGCGTTGTGGTTGGTGCGGAACAGACCCGCTTTACATCCGATACCACGATGAAGAATGGGGACGCGAGGTAAACGATGACAATAAAATGTTTGAATTTATCGTATTGGAGAGCGCACAGGCGGGATTGAGTTGGATTACAATTCTCAGAAGACGGGAAAATTATAGGAAAGCATTTGCCGATTTTGATGCGCAAAAAGTGGCGCTATTTATCGAAAAAGATGTGGAACGTCTGATGCAGGATTCGGGCATTATCCGTAACCGTAACAAAATAGAATCTACTATTTCCAATGCCCGTCATTTTCTTGAAATTCAACAGGAATTCGGCAGTTTCTGCAATTATTTGAAATCGTTTTTACCTGACGGGAAACCTATTATAAATCATTGGGAAACGTTGAAAGAACTTCCGTCATCTACGCCTCTGTCCGATGAAATCAGCAAAGACATGAAAAAAAGAGGTTTCAAATTCTTCGGAACAACAATCTGTTATGCACATTTACAGGCTGTCGGATATGTGAACGACCATTTGGCAGGCTGTCATTTCAGGTAAATTTTATCAGATTTTGCTCTCGACATAATCTTTTTCCTTCTCTGATAAACCTTTCCTCTCTCTTTAATCTGTTAAAGTAGAATTAACAACTTAATTTCTTTTGTTCCTCGTCAGTACGCAGAGAACTATCCCACATTACTGAAGTAAAAGTTGGTTGTCCGCACAGTTATTCCGGCTTCGCCCAAAAGAGTTTCGGATTATTTGTTTTATAATAAATCCATTTTGTACCTTTTTCTTTATTTTCGATTTCTTCTTTTTGTGGTTCCTGTTCAATTCCATCCAAAGGCAAAAGTTCGACGTATGTATATACTTCCCCACTTTTGCTTCTTTCGCTGTTATATTCGCTAACCAATGTAGTTTGAAGTCTATAAAGATTTTTCGCCATATATTGTTCCAAATAATAGGCTTTGGTTTGAGATTCTTTCCGATTCCAATTAGCATCCGGATTAAGAATCAGCGGTTTTCCTTGAATAAGCCGTTCGCGGACTTCTTCAATGCCCAACAATTCGCCTTTTTCGTTCATTATGTATGCATCAAAAGTGGGATCTATCCAAATCCATTTTTCCAAATCATTGCTGTAAACCATATTGATAACATGACAATCGTCAAATTCGGTTTCTTTGGGCATACAAGTTATGAAACGTGATTTTATGCCCATCGCCAAATAACATTCATTTAAAATAGTCGCCATCATGCGGCAGTTTACGCCACGATTTTCTTCTCTACAAACTTTAATCAGATTTTCCGTATTTCGTGGCTCAGGATTGTAAGTATTGCCATCGTGTTGCACAACCGTATGAACCCAATGCATTAAATTGAGAATCTGAGAAACTTCATTTCCTTCTCCTGCAATAGAATCTAATTTGAAATCACGCCTGATTCTAACAAGATTGGAATCATTGAGCGATTGGTAAGTAAATTTCGGAATAAACCGCGTATCATTGTAATTATACTTTTCTGCCTCTTTTAGCATATCCAAACGCGAAGGCTGATATTTTATCTGCGTGTATGCAGAATCTTTCCCGTTCAACAATATAATAAAATCGTACACCTCATTCGGCTTGATTTTAAAACTGATTGAATCTATGTCCGTGTAAAATGTTACCTCTTTACTTGATGTTAAATGAATGTCAGGTTTTTCTTCCGGAACTATTCGCCAAACTCCTTTCATCAAATTATTGTCTTCTTTTATATCAACGGTGATTGAATTTGCCTTGATGACAGGCAACTGTTTTTGCGAAAACGCTAAGTTTGAAAAACTTAATAATACCAATCCTAAAATTAAATTAACTTTCATTGTTTTACTTTTTTGTGTCTCTGTCGAAACGGTTTATAATTTTTTGTTGCAAATATACATAAAATTTTGTTTGTCGTTATCCATCAAAACAATTCCTCTAAAATTATTGGCAAATCCTTATCCAAATTTCCATTATAATCTTTATGAGGAATATCAAGTTTTCGTAAGATTTCGCCAAACTTTTTATATTTACAATTACTTACCATCACTTTCATCATTTACTAATTTTTCAATACTAATAGCAGTTTCAGGCGGATTAAAAACATCGCCGTCTTTGTAACTATCATCGGTAAATTCTGCTACTGCCCACATCCAAATTACATTACCAAACATATCAGTAACCTTTTGAGGTCTAAGCAATGCGCCTGTCGTGTGAATTATGTTCTTTGCTGCATTCATACCTTACTTTTATTGTAATTGTAAAAATTTCATATAATCCTCTTTTCTCAAAACTCCATCATTAATACCCTTATTAATAATATTCACAATAAATTCTTGTTCAGTTGGGTAATTATCAACTTCTGCACCGCCCAACATCAAGTTTATTCCTTCAATATCAGTACTGTAAATATCGGTAAATACTAAACGCCATTGATTTGTATTCCATTTTAAAGAGAATGTACAAAAATCAATAGTCAAATCCTGTTTTGAAGAATACAAACGACTTGTGTCGGCAGTACTTTTAAGATAATCAATAGCAATATCTTGCACAACAAACACAATTTTTCGGTTCCAATGATTTATTATTTTGCCTTTTTTATACGCTTGCTGCATCATCGTTTTTGAAAATTCATTTGCCCAATTTATTCCATAATTGTATGAATCTTTTTGAAATTTTCCTTTGCTTTTCAAGTCCAAAATTGCAGGATATGGAGAACCTGTTGTTCCACCTGCTTGAATTTCAACGCAAAGAAAATCAACGATTTCGCCTTTGCGGTTTTTTGTAATTGCTACATAATCAACACTTCCGCCAACGCCTAAATTAACCTCCGAAATCCACTCAATATTTGTCCAATGCGAAAGATATTTTTCGCGTATGGTCTCAAACATCACATCTTCCTTAAACCTTTGAGGGCAAACAATTACAGGAATATGTTTATCAACAAAACCGCCTTTGTATCCCAAAGAGCAAATGCCAACCTTGATATGTGGCTCACTTTTGCGTGGTTTTATACAAGTGCCTTTTATGAATTTACAATACTGCTGTTGCAATGCAGATTTCAGTTTTTCAGATTGTCCTGTGTATGGACAGCCAAAAATTTCAGTCGGAAATTTATCAATAATAGGTTCATTCATAATATTCTGTTAAAATAATGTTTTGCCGATTTGTTTAATGCGCTGTTTTGCTAAATTCGTATAATACTCACTTAAATCAATACCTATTCCTCGTCTGCCCAATTTTACAGCAGTTATAACAGTACTACCTGTGCCTGAAAATGGGTCTAAAACAATCCCGTTTTCGGGGCAAGTGGCTTTTACTGGATTAACTAACAACTCTTCGGGGAAAACTGCATAATGAGCATCTTTTCGCCAAGTATCTTCGGGCGCAATACGCCAAATATCGGACGGTAAATGCCCATTTGCCCCCATTTTGATAAAATAAAATCCTTTAGTTTCCAATTCTTTGGCTCGCCCGCTTATATTGGTATTGTTGCTGTGAAAAGCCCGTTGTTCGCCACGAATTGTCATTCTAAAATCAACCAATTTTCCTTCTGTTAAATCATTGAGTATTTCATCTAATGCCTTGCTTGCTTCTTGCTTTTCGACATCCGACAAAGCAGTAGATTCTTCTATCTGTTTTCGATATTTTTTGCCGCTTACGCCTGTAGCTGATACTATTTCGCCATTGTACATTTTGGCTTTTCTAACAGGTGCTATTCTTATTTCATCGTGTGCATAATAGTATTTTTTGCTTTTTACGAAATGGAAAATATGTTCGTACACATCTCGCAACCTATCCTTTGAACTTTGAGTACCTTTCATTTGATCCCAAATCACATCATTTCGTAAAATCCAACCGTTATCCATCATTGACAATGCAACTCGCCACGGCATTCCCAAAAGTTCTTTGTTGTAATACTTATCACCTAAATTTAACCATAACGACCCGTCTTTTGTTAAAATGCGTTTTATTTCATCAAAAATTTTTGTTAAACTTTTCACATAATCCAGATAATCTAATTCGTTACCGATAACATTTGAGTCGGTGGCAACATCATATTCCCGCAAATTCCAATATGGTGGCGAAGTTACAACACAATTTATACTTTCATCAGGAATTTCCTGCAAAATTTCCAATGAATCGCCGCAAATGAAAGTATAATAGTTTTCATTTTTTATGACTTGCGAAATATCAAAATCTATTTCGTTTTTATATTTATAGTTTACATTCAACATATTGTTTTCTGTTTTAGTTTTTTTGCAGTTGTCCCAAATTTTCAAGAATAAAATTGATACTGCCCACATCTCGTTGAGCAGTTACAAGATTGGCTATATCGCTGTTGCCTCTGAGTTTCAGTTCTGTAATATAATCTTTCGTTATCATTTCACTACCTTTCATCATCTGCAAAAGTACTAAATTTTTCTTAATCTACATCGCAGGCTGTCTATTTTCTTTATACTTGTTTGTTGTCAAGTACGCAGAAATTTGTCAAACTGTGCCGACCGTTCTCTGTCGCAAATCGGGAAAATAAGAAATGCAGAATATAATTAATTATTACGAGTAAAAAAACGAGTATATTTTTGTTTTATATGGCATATAATCACGATGCTATACTTGTTGGTTTAATTGATTTCCAATTAAATTTATCATTATTGATAACTTTTTCTGAAAAATTTATACTTATTTCACATTCTGAATACAGATAATATAATTATATTTGCACGAATGATTCGATATTTTACAATATTAAACAATTGATTATATGATACAACGAATACAAACTCTTTATCTTTTGGTTGTGGTGTTTTTGCAAACAGTAATGCTATTTTCGGCGCAGGCAACCGTAATTGATGGCGCTGTTGAACAATCCGTCAGTTTGTCTAAAAACTTGCAATGGCAGTTACTCATTGGTCTAACGGCTTTACTTCCGCTGATAACAATTTTTTTATTTAAAAAGCGCAGGAAACAAATCAGATTATCTATTATAAATTCGTTGTTGTTATTGACTTTGCAGATTGTTGTTGTCTTTACCTTGATAAACATATCCAACGAAAATGTAACAATAAATTATTCGGCAAGCGATATATCGCCTGCAATTTCGCTAATACTGACTATACTTGCAATTCGCTTTATTCTTAAAGATGAAATGAAAATAAGAGCCTACAACAGAATCAGATAAAAAAATGGAATATATTACTATCACAGCGGCATTGTTTTTGGGATTTTTGCTTGCATGGATTATGCAGATTAAAAGACAGGCAAAATTAAAAACGCTATACGACGAAAATATTAAAACAATAATTGCCGAAAAAACAGAAACAGAACGGCAAAATTCTGTTGATAAGGAAACATTGCGGCTCAAAACCGAAGAATTATCGCGCATACAGCAATCTTTACTGCAACAGCAGGAAATTGCAAATGCCCGCAGTCAGGAAATAGCGACTCTGAAAACGCTTAACGAAAATTTTGAAGAAAAACTTCAAACACAGAAAGCAGAAATTGAAGCGTTGCAAAAACGTTTGACCGTTGAGTTTGAAAACATCGCAACACGAATACTGAAAGAACGCTCGGATGATTTTTCTAATGCAAACCAGAAGCAAATAGGCGAAATATTAAATCCTCTGAAAGAAAAAATAAAAGATTTTGAGAAAAAAGTGGATGAAACATATAATAACGAAACACGCGAAAAAGCAAGCCTCAAAGAAGTAATAACGAGAATAATCGAAGCAAATAAACAAATGAGCGAAGATGCTCAAAAACTTACCAAAGCATTGAAAGGCGACAGTAAAACTCAGGGCGACTGGGGCGAAATTCAATTGGAAATGCTTTTGGAAAAAACAGGATTGCAACGAGATATTCATTTCAAAAAACAGGAAAGTTTTAAAACAGATGAAGGCGCAAACCTGCGTCCCGATTATGTCATATATCTTCCCGACAATAAGCAGTTTGTCATTGACAGCAAAGTTTCGCTTACGGCTTACGAGCGTTATTTCAACGCAGATGATGAAAACGAAAAAGCAATTCATTTGAAAGAACATATCGCAAGTATGACAAAACATATTATTGATTTGAGTTCAAAGAATTATCAAAATCTTTATGGAATAAATTCTCTCGATTATGTGTTTTTGTTTGTTGCGCTTGAACCTGCGTTGAATATTGCATTGCAAAACGATTTGACTTTATTTGACAAAGCAATGAGCAGAAATATAGTTTTGGTTTCGGCATCAACGCTTTGGGCTACGATGCGAACCGTGTCGTTTATATGGAAACAGGAAAATCAGAATAAAAACGCAAGAGATATTGCCAAAGAAAGCGGAGCGTTGTACGATAAATTTACTAATTTTATGAACGATTTGATAAATCTGGGAAAACAACTTGATACCGCAAAAACCAATTACGAAGAAGCGATGAATAAACTGTACAAATCGCCGCGAAAAGGCGATACCATTTTAGGAAGAATTGAACGTATAAAAGAACTTGGAGCAAATACGACAAAATCGTTGCCGCAAGCCTTGCTCGACAGAATAGAATAAATGCCGATAATGCCAAAACATAAATATATAAACAGATTTACGACAGTTACAATTTTTATTGTTTCGATTTTGCTGCATGTTTCATGTTCTTCGAGCAGACAACTTGAAGCCGGAAAATATGAACTTGTAAAAAACAAAATAGAAATCAATACAAAAAGAATAAGTAAATCCGATATTGAATTATACATTAAGCATCAACCTGTAAAATCCTCATTTTTTAAGAAAAAAGAACTTGTAACTCTCGACCCAGTACTGGTTGAAAAATCCAGATCCAACATAAAAATATACATGAACGAACTTGGATATTATTCGAGCGATGTCAGCGACACAATAATTTACGACAAAAATAAAGCGACTGTTGTTTACAGGATTAAAGCAGATGAGCCTCTAAGAGTCGGCAACATGATTTACGAAATTACAGATAAAAACGTACAGGAACTGGTTTTTGCCGACAGTTTGTCAACAAAAATAAAAAGCGGAATTGCTCTGTCTGCCGAAAATCTGGAAGCCGAACGCGAAAGAATAACCACGAATTTGCGAAACAGCGGATATTTCTATTTCAACAAAACATACATTATGTTTCGAGCCGACAGTTCGGCAGGTAAAGAAAACGTGAAACTTAAAATGATAATTGATAATCCTTCGAGCGTGGACAGTCTGGGACAACGAATTTATCATAATCACAAAAAATATAAAATAAAAAACGTTTACATTTTCACACGTGCAGACGCAAACAGAATGTTCAGAGAATCCGTATTCACGCGAGGTCTGGACACAATAAAATCCGACAGAATGAATATTGTTTACCGCAACTCGCAAAATATAGATGCAGGTTTGTTTAGAAGAACAAATTTGATTCTCGAAGATGATATTTACAACGAGCAAAATGTAAATCAGACATACAACAATTTTGCAAATCTCAATTTATTCCGAACACAGCGGATAGAATTTGAAGAAACAGAAAATACGGATTTACAAAGCGGATTTTCATATTTAAATTGTCATATTTACCTGTCGCCGCTTACAATTCAAGGTTATGATTTAGGTTTGGAAATATCCACAAACTCATCTGAACTTTGGGGAATATCGCCAACTTTGGGATATATTCATCGTAATTTTCTTAAAGGCGCAGAACGTTTTGAATTGAATTTTTCGGGAATGTATCAATTCAGAATGGGCAATCAGGAAGGTTACAAAAAATCAACCGAATTTGGCGTAAACGCTTCGTTAAATATTCCCAAATTTCTTATGCCTTTTCAAATTAAATATTTTCAAAAAAATATTCCGCGCACAAAATTCTCAGCAAATTATTTGCATCAGCGGAGAAATATTTACACGCGAACAATCGCCGGAGTATCGTTCGGATATGAATGGAATTCATCGGATTTTGCACGGTTTACGCTAAATCCGATAGAATTGAGAGCCGTGCGGCTTAAAGATATAAGTCAGAGTTTTTATGACAGAATAAAACGAGACCCATACGTCAGAAGTTTGTATGAAAATTATTTTTCGCTCGGACTTAGTTCGACTTTTACGCACACAAACCAGTTTGAAACATATAAAAAAAGCACGCATTATTTTCGTCTGAATTTTGATGTTGCAGGAAATCTTATGAACCTGTTCAACCCTTTGATGAAAAAAGATGGAGACAACAAACGTCTGATTTTCGATACGCGTTATTCGCAGTATGTGCGGATAGATGCAACATTTACGCGAAACATAATTATTGACAGAAACAACAAATTTGTTTATCGACTTTTTGCAGGAATCGGTCATGCCTACGGAAACTCAATCTCGCTTCCTTTCGAGAAAATGTTTTATGCAGGCGGAGCAAACAGCATGCGCGGATGGCAGGTGCGAAGCGTTGGTCCCGGCTCGGCAAAACGCGATACGACATTTTCAATACCAAATCAGGTTGCCGATTTGCGATTGGAATTTAATGCGGAATTAAGATTTAAAGTGATTTGGCTTCTCGAAGGAGCAGTATTTTTTGATGCAGGAAATATTTGGACGCTCAACAAAAATGACAGCAGAGAAAGAGCGCGGTTTGAGTTTAATACTTTTTTCAAAACCATAGCAACAAATACAGGAATAGGCGCACGTTTCAACATCAGCAATTTATTTACCATCAGAATTGATTGGGGCTTCAGAATTCACGACCCTGCCTTGCCCGACCACCGATTTGTGAAAGTGAAAGACTGGCTGAGCGGCGATAACAACTCACTGCACTTTGCAATAAATTATCCGTTTTAATTTTTGCATTACTACTAATAAATGGTTAATGATATAATTGTTAATGGTAAATAATAAATGTTTTTCAGCGTCATTGCTATGGGACAAATTGAAATAAAAATCCATTAGTAGCAAATGCCGCATTTATTATTTCATCTTATTCCCTTATTTTAATTGCAGAATAAATGAATAAGTTTTTTTACTGTGGTCGTTATTCTGTTGCTAACAAGGTTTCCTTATAATATAAGGCTTTTATAAATTTACTTTACAAATTTTATAACTAAAATAGTTCCTTCGGGGGATAAATTATTAAATGAAGAATGAAAAGTGAAAAATAGTGGTTAATTGTAAATAATAAAATCGTAAACAGTCATATTGCTTCATATTTCAGATTAGCAATAACGCTCAACTTACAGCGTTACAAATAAAAATCAACAAAATAAAAAACGATATGCGCAAAGAATAACAAAATAATAACTACCAAGAATAAAGCTGAAAACGCCATTCCATACGCATATCGCAGAATAAATCAGTAAATTTTATCAAACACGTTTCATTATTTCTTCAATTTCCTCAACGGTTACAGGAATTCGTTTTCCTCCAAGCAGGCGGCAACCGTTTTCGGTAATAAGCAAATCGTCTTCGATGCGGACTCCGCTCACATCCATGTATTCGCTTACTTTTTCGTAGTTGATAAAATCTTTATTTATTTTTTCGTTTTTCCATTTTGCAATAAGTTCGGGAATAAAATAAATTCCGGGTTCATCGGTAACCACAAAATCCTTTTGCAATCGGCGACCCATTCGCAGCGCTGATGTTCCGAACTGAGTTGAACGCACAATTTCGTCATCGTATCCTACATAATCTTCGCCGAGATTTTCCATATCGTGAACATCAAGTCCCATCATGTGTCCAAGTCCATGCGGAAGAAAAAGAGCATGAGCTCCGTTTTGTACTGCATCGTCAATATTTCCGCGCATTATTCCCAAATCGCATAAACCGCGAGTGATAATTTTAGCAATTTCGAGATGTATGCTTTGGTAGGCTACATTGGGTTTTGCAAGTTCTATGGTTTTATTGTTTGCTTCGAGTACGATGTTGTAAATGTCTTTTTGTTTTTGTGTGAATTTTCCATTTACAGGTATTGTTCGCGTGAAATCTGAACAATAATTCATTTCGTTTTCGGCGCCTGCATCTGTTATCAACATTCTGTTTTCTGCGAGTCGTTGACTGTGGTCGTGATTGTGCAGCGTATGCACATTTTGCGACAAAATCACAGGAAACGAAATGTATCCGTTGTTTGATATTGTAATTCCTTCAATTGCGCCGGCTAATTCGTATTCCATTTTTCCCGGCTTGCACATTTTCATTACTGTTGTGTGCATTTTGTAACCGATATTACATGCTTTTTCTATTTCTTCTATTTCATATTCATCTTTTGCCGAACGCATATCTACTACGGCTTTTATGAATTTTTGCGAAACATAATTTTTTATATGTTTCGATTTTATTCCCAAAAGCGTTGATAACATTTCGGCATTATCCTGACGATATTGAGGCAAAAAATGAATTTTTCGACCTAAACGTACGGCGTTGTTTATTGTTGTAAAAAGGTCTTTTATTTGATATACCGAATTTGCTCCAACGCGCGCTCCTTTTTCTTTTACGGATTCTTGCGCTCCCATCCAGATTATATCATCAATATCGACATCGTTCATGTATAAACATTCGGTATCTTTTTCAATATCAATTACAGCGGCACAATTAGGATAATTGATTCCCCAATAATATAAAAAAGTGCTGTCCTGACGAAACCTGTAAGCGTTGGATGGATAATTCATCGGAGATTCACCGTTTCCAATAAACAGCAACAATCCGGTGCGAAACATTTTTCTTAATTTATTTCTTCTTTCTATGTAAACTTTTGTTTCAAACATTATTTTATACTTTTAAATTATTTATTTTTCTACAAATAAAACCTCTCATCAAACCCAAATCATTATGAAAAATAATATAAAGATACTTTTTAAGATGCTTTTATTTGTTAAAACAAAGATACAAATAAATGTTTATTCGGATAAAACATATTGTAAAAAAAATTAAAATTCTTTTTAATTTAAGTTAATTCCAAATTATTAACAAAAACATTAATTACCGATTGCTATTGCTAATTGCCAATTATTTTTTACCTTTGCGTTATGGAACAATTTATAGTCTCAGCACGAAAATATCGACCGCTTACATTTGCAAGCGTTGTAGGTCAATCATCGATTGCGCAAACTTTGAAAAATGCAATTGAACGTAAGCAATTGGCGCATGCATATCTTTTCTGCGGACCTCGCGGAGTAGGAAAAACAACCTGTGCGCGTATTTTTGCAAAAACGATTAACTGTTTTAACCCCGATGCAAATGGCGATGCCTGCGGCGAATGTGAGTCGTGCAAAGCCTTTGCCGAAAATCGTTCGTACAATATTCACGAACTTGATGCGGCGTCAAACAATTCGGTTGAAGATATACGTAATTTGATAGACCAAGTGCGTGTTCCTCCGCAAATCGGTAAATACAGCGTATATATTATCGATGAGGTTCACATGTTGTCGGCGGCAGCGTTTAACGCATTTTTGAAAACGCTTGAAGAACCGCCTGCTCACGCTGTTTTTATTCTTGCAACAACCGAAAAACATAAAATAATTCCGACAATACTTTCTCGCTGTCAAATTTATGATTTCAGTCGTATTCGTGTTGAAGATGCCGTTGCATATATTGAAAAGATTGCCAAAAATGAAAATATATCTTATGAACCCGAAGCATTGCATGTAATTGCTCAAAAAGCAGATGGCTCAATGCGCGATGCATTATCAATATTTGATCAGGTTGTATCGTTTTGCGGAACAAATGTTACCTATTCCAAAGTTATTGAAAATCTGAATGTACTTGATTACGAATATTATTTCAAGTTGACAAACGCTTTTATTGAAGGTGATTATTGTACTGCACTGACAATTTTCGACGAAATTCTGATGAAAGGTTTTGATGCGCAACATTTCATTCGCGGCTTAAATTCTCATTTTCGCGATTTGCTTGTTTGCAAAGATACGCGAACCACAACCTTGCTTGAAGTTGGAGCGACAATTGCCGAATCATACAAAAAACAAGCCGAAATTTGCAGCGTTAATTTTTTGTTTGCTGCATTGGACGTTGCAAACAGTTGCGATGTCGGGTATAAAACAAGTTCAAACCAACGTTTGCATATAGAACTTGCTCTTTGCAGATTATCAAGTATAACAACTTCGCGTAAAATCGAACAAAAAGTAAAAACTGTTGAAAATACTGAAAAAAACATACAGGAAACAACTACTCAACAAGTTGCCAAGCAGGAAAATATAACAGAAGAAAAAACAAAAGAATCAAAAGAAAAAACAACAGTTGCAGCGCGTCCCGAAACTATGTCAATAAAGGGTTTTGCAAGTTTGTCCGAATCAGTGAACATTGAAACGAAAAATATCGAACAGGAAGAAGAAAATACCTTGCAAATGAATGAAGATTTTACCGAAGAACAGTTGTTAACAGTATGGAAAAATTGTGCGGCAACTTTTGCCGAAAAACAAGCGCGATTTGCAAGCGCAATGATTGCAACAAAACCTGTTCGTGAAGCCGAAAATATTATAATTTTCAATGTTCAGCAAATTATACAGAAAAATGCTCTTGAAGAGAAAGGAATTGCAAAAAATATTTGTCTTTATCTGCAAAAAGAACTGAAAAATTCAAGCATAAGATTAGATGTTCGCGTTGACCAAAGCGGCGACAAGGTTGATGCTCCAAAACTTTATACCGACTCGGATAAAGAAAAATATATGCGCGAGAAAAATCCTGAACTTGCAAATTTTCAGGCTACTTTCGAGTTATATGATGGAAAATAATGTTGAAGAAAAATTAATTTTTGTCGGTATTAATACAAACGAATAAAAAACGCTGAAGAACTTTGATTAAAATATTTTGTAGAGTAAACAAAAGCAATAGTTTCTTAATTTCTATAAATTATATTTGTCAATAATTCCAAAAATATTTAATTCCCTTTAATTGTTGTTATATAACCTCTGAATTCATCTCCATTTGAATCTTTTGCATAATAATAATATACTCATGGAACAACAAATTTGCCTTTATACTTCCCGTCCCAGCCATCTTTTCCGTTATACAGACAAACGCCCCAACGAGAGAATATATATAACTCATAATCTTTGCCAAAAATATCATTTATTC
>JAISPX010000153.1 GCA_031274595.1 Prevotellaceae bacterium
ATTAGTACAGCATTCCGAAAATCCACAACGGAATTTTATTGCCTAATCCCACTTCCGTTTCGTCCGCAGCGATGTAAGAATGTTTTATATTTTTGATTTGCTCGAATGTTTTGTTTCGTCCGCCTACTTCAAAAATAAAATTATTATCAATCGTAAAATCGCCGGCTTTCGCCGTATTGACCGTATGTTTCACCTGCAATTGATTGGCAAAAAAAGTTTCGCGTACGCAACCCCTGTTCACATTGGAGCCATTCAACGCATACAACAAATTCGTATTATCCAAATAAATTTTATCCGGCTTATTCATGGCATTCAGTCCTTTTTTCGGGGCATTAATACTGTTGATTAATCCCGCTTTGTCCAAATAATAGAGATACTTGACCGTCGAGTTCCTGCTGGTATCTATGTCGTGGCTTAACTCGGCGATGTTCGGCATGAAAGGCACCAATCCCGCGATGATGACCAATAATTTTTTTATTTTGATGATGGATGAATATTCTATTGCTTCGATAGAAGGCAAGTCATTATCCAAAACTTTATTTACTATTTGCGCTACCCGTATCGGGTACGTGTGTAAATCTTCGCGGTAGAAAGGATAATAACCATGTTCCAAATATTTTTTAAACTCCGGCAGCACTTTTATTTTTGACGTAATATCAACGGCAATATCGCGATGATTTTTTAGAATATCGGTCAGCGATAAGGCAGCGCAATGCAGTTTGTCCTCAAACAGTAGAAATTCGCGGAATGATAAACCATCCAGTTCATACGTGATTGCACGGCGGGAAAAATCCACGCTTGCCTTATATATTTCCAGCATCGACGAGCCGGTAAATACTACATGCAAGTCCGGATAACCGTCGTAAATATTTTTTATTTCGGTTGCCCAGTTAGGATAGCGGTGCACTTCATCGACGAACAGATGCGTCCCCCCGTAGGCATTAAAGCGGTCTGCCAAGTCAAGCAATGAGTTTTTTGAAAACCATATATGGTCTAAACTCACATAAAGCGCTTTTTTTGTATCGGAAAAAGTTTTTTTTATGTGTTGCAGTAACATGGTCGTTTTGCCTGTTCCTTTTGGTCCCACAAGCGCTATCAGGCGATTATTCCATGCAATACTATCGTACAAATAGCGTATGTATTTGTCTTTTGTGTTTTTCAACAGTCGTGAATAAGTGTTTAGTAGCGCTTCCATTTTTTATATGTTTTGCTGTTTTAAATATTCGCAAAGATACAAAAAATGTGTTATATTAACAACATTTTTTTAAAATAATACTAATTATATAACTCATATTTTAGTAAAAATGCGTTCTATATAAATCATAATATATATAAAAATGCTCTGTATAGAGAGCATTTATAAAATATAAAATACTTATAATAAGAAAATTATTATTATTTCAAAAATAAAACAGGGATTTTTAATCCTGAAAAGGATATGAATGTATATTAGGGTATAAATTTATACCCGACCCCTTTAATGGTTTTGATATGTTTATCGCCTAATTTTTCGCGAAGTTTTCGAATATGTACGTCAATCGTGCGTTCGCCGACTACGATATCGTTGCCCCAAACGGACGTATAAATTTCTTCGCGTAAGAATACTTTTTCAGGCTTTGAGCAAAGCAGCGTCAATAATTCAAATTCTTTCTTCGGCAACAATACTTCCTGTCCGTCCTG
This sequence comes from Prevotellaceae bacterium, assembly GCA_031274595.1. Lineage (GTDB taxonomy): Bacteria > Bacteroidota > Bacteroidia > Bacteroidales > UBA932 > JAIRKV01. The sequence continues at coordinate 1,681 of JAISPX010000153.1, forward strand.
AATGACGACAAACCGTTCGCGGTCGATGGTAATGGAGGGAATAGGCCTGTGCGTCCCGTCATTATTCATAAGATAGTGGCGTTTTAGCAACGCATTAATACGGCTTACCAACACTTTCGGGCGAATGGGCTTGGTGATGTAGTCATCGCCGCCGGCGTCGAAGCCCGCGATTTGCGAATAGTCTTCGCCGCGCGCCGTAAAAAAGGCAATGATGGTATTTTTCAACGTGTCGTATTTGCGTAATTCTTCGCAGGTGGAAATACCGTCCATATTGGGCATCATCACATCCAGCAATATTAAATGAGGCGTTACTTCCAACGCTTTTGCCACGCCTTGCTTGCCATCGGTAGCCGTGTACACTTCAAAATTTTCTTTACGCAACGTGTACGAAAGAAATTCCAAAATATCATTTTCATCATCTACCAAAAGTATTTTATAAGATTTCATAATATAGAGTTTGGTTTTAAAATTTACACAATAGACTGCATCTTTTTTTGTATCTTTGCGGGTCAAAGGTACAATTTTTTTTGTAAAGTTAGTAATAAATATATGATAAATTTTCAGACGGTAACCATTGCCGATAGAGAACGAGTGAATGCGGTTTTAAAACTGTCCGATTTCCGTGCTGCGGAATATTCTTTTGCAAATATTTTTAACTGGTCGAAGGCTTTTAAGAGCGAAATCGCGTTTTACGAAGGTTTTTTGCTGGTTCGCGGCGGGAAAAAAGAGAAAAGTTACATTTATCCGGCCGGCGCGGGCGACTTGAAAGCGGTGATAACAGCGTTAATGGAAGACGCTGCGATGTTAGGGCACCCCTTTGTGATGCGCGCCATACAAGCGGAAGGCAAACAATTGTTGGAGCAGTTGTTTCCCGGACGTTTCCATTTTACGGCGTTACGGAATACGTTCGATTACCTTTACTATCCCGAAGAGTTGATGAATTTACCGGGAAGAAAATTTCAATCCAAACGAAATTTAATTTCCCGCTTCCATAAAAAATTTGAGGGGCATTACGAAGATATTACAGCGGATAATTTACCGGAATGCGTGCTGATGAACGAGGAATGGTGCCGCATGTATGCTTGCCACGAAAATTCTTCGTTGAAAGCGGAGACCTGTGCGGTGCGGCGGGCGTTGGATCATTTTTCGGAGGAAGCATTGGCGGGCGGACTGTTGCGTGTAGCAGGGAAAGTCGTCGCCTATACTGTCGGCGAGCAAATCAATAGCGATACGTTTATTGTACATATTGAAAAAGCGTTCGGCGGAGAGTATTCGGGCGCTTACCAGGTCATCAACCGCGAATTTGCCGAGCGTCATGCCGCCCATTTAAAATATATCAACCGCGAAGACGACACCGGCGATGAAGGATTACGGAAAGCGAAACTGTCGTACCGACCGGCGTTGATGATAGAAAAATATAGTGCAGAACTAATCATCGCATGATAGAGGAATTGAAAAATATTTGGCGTACGTGTTTTCACGACGCCGAGGCGTATATTGATTTTTATTTCTCCGAACGATACCGTCCCCAAAATACTTTTGTGCATTGCGAAGCGGGCAGGGGCGTGGCGATGCTGACGATGTTGCCGGCCACCGTTGTTACGCCGCACGGGGAATTTTCCGCCCGGTATATGTATGCAGTTGCCACGTTGCCCGAGTTTCGTAATAAAGGCCTCTCCTTTGCGCTGGCGCAGCAAGCCGATGAACAGGCACAAGCAGAAAACTGCGCCGTGGAAGTGGTGGCGCCCGCCACGCCGGATTTATTCCGTTTCTACGCCCGGCAAGGCTTTGTAACGGCTTTTTATCGCCGTATTGTTTCCTTTTCGGCCGGTGAAATTGCGCCGGTAGATTTTTTGGAAGGGGCGCCGCTCCATGATGCGGAAAAATTTTATACATTGCGCGAATATTATTTTGCGACCGGCGGCTTTTTTGTCCGTTGGGACAGCACGGCATTGCAGTCCGTTTTAAAGGAAAGCAATATCCTGCAAGGCGGCGTGTATTATTTTTCCAAAAATGAAGAAGAGGGGTACGTGGTCGCGGAGCCGGATGGCGATACGCTCCTGTTGAAAGAAGCGGCATTAACTCCTGCCTTGGCGCCGGGCGCTTTGTGTTTCCTGAAACAGCGGTATGCGCAATGCCGCTGCTTCGTGTCGCATCTCGCGGCAGACAGTCCGTTGTGGACAACGCAGGGAACGACCGAACCGGTTGCCATGTTGAAATGGCTTATTCCGCCGCCTGCCGCGGTTTCCGCCGCCAATGCTTATATAAACCTGTTGAAAGATTAAGGACTCCGGCATTTTTTTCCGTCCATGAAACAAAAAACCCGTTTGATAACCAAACGGGTTTTTATGTCTTAGATTGGCAGTAATTTCACTTATATATACTATATATAACGTCGTGTGGGAGTAGCCGGCTTTTAAAGCCGCATACTGTTAATAACTGCGGTCGCGTTCCACTTTTTCACGTGCCACCGATACGTTAAGCGTACGGCCAAGATGCTCGCTGCCGTTTAAGGCATTGATAGCTTTGTTGGCGTCCGCATCGGAAGGCATTTCCACGAACCCGTAACCTTTGGAGCGACGAGAACCGCGGTCAGTGATAATCTTGGCTGACGACACTTCGCCGTAGGCCGAGAAAATTTGTTTCAAATCTTCATCCGAAGCTTTGAAACTTAATCCGGAAATAAAAATGTTCATAGAACAAGAATAAAATTAATAAAAATTGAACTGCTATTTTTACTAAAAAGATAAAAATAGTAGTGCAAAGGTAGTTAAATTAATGATAGCTCCAAATTTAATTTTATGATTTGCCGGAAAAAATTAC
>JAISPX010000198.1 GCA_031274595.1 Prevotellaceae bacterium
GCAAAGGTACAAGAAAAAAATGACATTATATATCTGTAAAACAGATAGTTATTAACAGGTGAGGGATCCTTTTGTTAACAACCCCTCATTTAGTAAATTTTTCGTGCGTTGACCCTGAATGTGATAGCGATTAACAAACAAAAGCAATTTATTTTTGTGCGGCAATATCGTCATGCATTACAAAGCGTAAACTTTGAGTTGTGCGCCGGAGTTTGTGAAAAAACAGACATATCGCCATTAATTTCTGCACAACGCGAGTTATTGGAGGAAACAGGCTATGGAAATGGCGTTTGGGAAGAATATATGAACATATCGCCAAATCCGACAACGCATACCAACATAACCCATTGTTTTTTGGCAAGAGATGTTGAAAAAATCTGCGAACAAAATTTAGATACTACCGAAGAACTAACCATACATTTGTTATCGTTTGAAGATGTTAAGCAATTATTATTTGCAAATGAGATAAAGCAATCGCTGATGGCTGCTCCCTTGTGGAAATTTGTTGCCGAAAACGGATTATAATGAAATTTTTACAGGATAATTAACAATAAACATTTAAAATATTTTTTGTATTAAAAAGTCTCATTAATATATAATTTATCATTGTTTCAGTATCGAAAATGTTGCAATAATTCAAAATATATGCTGCTTTGCCATGTACGCAAATGTAACGAAAGTGAATCTTTAAAATTCTATGTATTTACTAATATCAATATATATAACAGGTTAAACTGTTAAACTTTTTGCTTTTTCTTCTTAATTGTCAACTTTTCATTTTTAACTTACAATCTATTACAAATAAAAAAACAAAAACTTGCATGGATATAAAAAAAAATGTACATTTGTTATCTTATTTGAATAATACAATGAGTAATGGAGCATAATAAGTATGCCAATGTTTCGCTTGCCGGCGAATTGAAAAAATATTTTGGGTTCGATTCATTCAAAGGAAATCAGGAAGATATAATCCGCAATGTTTTGAATGGTAATGACACTTTTGTATTAATGCCTACTGGTGGAGGAAAATCCTTATGCTATCAATTACCGGCATTAATAATGGATGGTACATGTATAATAATATCACCGCTAATTGCATTGATGAAAAATCAAGTTGATTCTATACGCGGATTCAGTATAGATGAAGGTATTGCACACTTCCTCAATTCATCGCTTAATCGTGCGCAAATTGCAGCAGTAAGGCAAAATGTTATTGACGGGCGTACAAAAATGTTGTACGTGGCTCCCGAATCTTTAACAAAAGAAGAAAATATTCAGTTTCTCAAACAAATAAAAATCTCGCTTTACGCAATTGACGAAGCGCATTGCATATCGGAATGGGGACACGATTTTCGTCCCGAATACAGACGAATACGTTCAATAATAAGCGAAATAGGAGTAGCGCCTATAATTACTCTAACGGCAACAGCAACGCCAAAAGTGCAAAATGATATACAGAAAAATCTTGGAATGTTGAATGCAAGCGTTTTCAAATCTTCATTCAATCGTCCTAATTTGTATTACGAAGTTCGCCCGAAAATAAATGCGGTAAAGGAAATAATCAAATACATAAAAAATAACGAAGGGAAATCGGGAATAATTTATTGCCTTAGCAGAAGAAAAGTGGAAGACCTTGCGGAAATATTAAAGATTAACGGAATAAAAGCATTGGCATATCATGCGGGAATGGATTCGGCGACACGTTCCGAAAATCAGGATAAATTTTTGATGGAAGAAGTGGATGTTATTGTAGCAACCATTGCATTTGGAATGGGAATTGACAAGCCCGATGTTCGCTTTGTTATTCATTTTGATATTCCAAAGAGTCTCGAAGGCTATTATCAGGAAACAGGCAGAGGGGGGCGCGATATGGGCGAAGGACAATGTATCGCTTTTTACAGTTATAAAGATGTTCAGCGCCTCGAAAAATTTATACAGGGCAAACCTGTAGCGGAACAGGAAATGGGAAAACAACTGCTGTTTGAAATAGTTTCGTATGCCGAATCATCGGTGTGCCGCCGAAAAACTCTTCTTAATTATTTTGGCGAAGAATACGAAGAAAGTAATTGCTGTAATTGCGATAATTGTTTACATCCAAAAGAAAAATTTGAAGGCAAAGAAGACATGCTGCTTGTGCTTGAATTAATATTAAAGGTGAAAGAAAAATTCAAAGTCGAATACATTGTAAATATTATTTGCGGAGAAAGAAATTCAATAACAAAAGCATATAAACACGAAGAACTTGAAGAGTTTGGAATAGGCAAAGACCAAAGCCCGCGCTATTGGGGCGCAATTATACGGCAAGGCTTGATACTTCATTTTATAGAAAAAGAAATTGAAAATTACGGTTTGCTTCGCGTCAGCGAAAAAGGTCATGAATTTCTGGAAAATCCATATTCATTAATGCTCACGCTTGACCACGAGTACGGCGAAGGCGATGAAGATGACGATTTGTTAAGCGCAAGAAACGGCAGTAGCGGCGCTGCCGACGAAGAATTGTTTGCAATGCTTAAAGATTTGAGAAAATCTGTTTCAAAAAAAATAAATCTTCCGCCTTTTGTTCTTTTTCAGGATACTTCGCTCGAAGATATGGCAACGCAATATCCTATCACTATCGACGAACTCAAAAATTGTCAGGGCGTGGGCGAAGGCAAAGCAAAAAAATACGGCAAAGAATTTGTCGAATTAATAGCAAGATATGTTGAAGAAAGAGAGATAGAACGTCCTTTGGACATGATTGTAAAATCCATAGGTTATAAATCGGGAGCAAAAGTTTTTGTCATACAAAGTATAGATCATAAATTGCCTCTCGATGAAATTGCTCATGCAAAAAATATCGAAATGGACGAGTTGCTTACCGAAATAGAAGCCATAGTAAGTTCAGGAACAAAATTGAATATTGATTATTACATAGATAATACTATTGATGACGATAAACGCGATGAAATTTATAATTATTTTCGCAACGATGCTATAACCGAATCGCTCGAAGATGCGATGAACGAACTCGGCGGCGATTGTACCGAAGAAGAAGTGCGTTTGATGAGAATAAAATTTATGTCGGAGTTTAACTAAGTTGATATTGATGATATACGTTCGCCCTAAAAAATCACTCGGACAACATTTTTTGCACGACAAGCAAATTGCCGAACGCATAGTTCAAAGCGTTGTCGCCGATACAAAATTGCTGCTCGAAATTGGCGCAGGGACAGGAGTTCTTACCGAATTTTTACTCGAAAAAGATGTTGATTTTAAGGCTGTAGAAATAGACAGAGAATCTGTCGCATTTTTGCGCAAAACTTTTCCATATATTAAAAATAAAATTATTGAAGGCGACTTTTTGAAACTGAACGTACACGATATATTCGACAAGCCATTCAGCATTATCGGTAATTTGCCGTACAATATTTCGTCTCAAATATTTTTTAAAATTCTTGACGAAAAAAATCACATTCCCGAAGTTGTTTGCATGATTCAAAAAGAAGTTGCGGAACGAATTGCCGAAAAACCCGGTTCAAAAACTTACGGCATTTTAAGCGTGTTGATTCAGGCGTTTTACGATGTTGAATATCTTTTTACGGTTCATGAAAATGCATTTACGCCGCCGCCAAAAGTAAAATCGGCAGTAATTCGCCTTACCCGAAACTCTGTTCAACATTTAGATTGCAACGAAACGCTTTTTAAAAGAACAGTTAAAGCAACATTCAATCAACGGCGCAAAACTATTAAAAATTCGCTAAAACTGATTACAGGCGATAAATTAATTCCCGAAAATCGCTTTTTATCGTTGCGCCCCGAAAGGCTGAGCGTGTCTGATTTTGTAGAACTGACAAATTTTGTGGAAAGTTTATTGTAAACAGCCATCAAAGTGCGTTTAATGTTTTTTTGAATGCCCATTTACTATTTATCATTTTACAATTAACCATTAAATCATTAATCATTTAAAAATTTTTGTTGTTTTGTGAAATTTTATTTAATTTTGCGCCATTATATGAAAAAGATTAGTTCGATAATGAAAAAGACCTGCGAAAATATTAACAAAAAAACTGCCGAAATATTTGGCAGTTCCGAATATTTTGTTAACACACACAGGAATTAACAAGTC
>JAISPX010000024.1 GCA_031274595.1 Prevotellaceae bacterium
TTTTCAGGAGATACCGTGTCAAGCACGGTTTTTAAGATAGCCTCGACGAACAAAAACAACAAAACAGTTCCGCAGGAACGAAATATGAATAACCGTAGGTGGAGCATAACGCAACCGCCTGTTAATAAAATGTCGCCTTTGCAAAGCGAAACAAGGGGAACATAATATTGCTATTCAAAAAAAACATTAAGCGTACTTTGGTGGCTGTTTGGTATGAGATATTGCAAAAAAAAATCAGGAAAATCGAAAGATTAAAATCAAAAAACAACATACAGATTTCTGTTTCGTCCGGAACGGCGACAGAAAATCTATTATAAATTTTGCTTTACAAGAAATGACTAATTATTGTTATTTTTTTTCTTATATTGCTGGTAATTATTGTTCTGATTATTATTCTTATTGTTATTATTGTTTTTGTTCTTTCGATTATTGCTATTATTATTGCCGTTGTTGTTATTGTTATTTCTTTTTTGTTGCGGGTTTGTTTCGTTTTTTATAAAAGGCTGCGTATTTATTTTTCCGCTACAAAGTTTCGTATTACTATCAAGATTTATTGCGCCGCCTGAAAGGTTGTACAAATCTTTAATTATTACATCATCCTTAACGCTATCCTTGTTCCAAGCAATATATGATTTTTTTACTTGGTTTGCTATTTGCATTATCAGACATTGTTTTTTTTCCGAGTCTTCGAGTTTTACAATGACGCTAATCATCTCCAATATGTGTCGTCCATAGTAAGGCACATTGAGCGGATTAGATTTATACGGAATTTTTTTCGGTTTTTCCTGCAAAACGGCTTTTTCGGGAATAGGATATGGAGAATCAATATCAATCTGGAAATCAGAAATAACTTGAATGTGATCCCATAATTTGTGTCTGAAATCGTTAACATCCCGTAAATGAGGATTTAGATTTCCCATGACAGCAACTACCGCTTTGATTTGTTTGTTGCGGTTTTCTTTGTCGGGTAAAGATTTTACCCATTCAACCATTTTATGTATGTTGCGACCGTATTCCGGTAATAGCAGTTTCGTTCGTTGTGTGTTATAATCCATTATTTTGGTGTAAATTTGCTGCAAAGGTAAGAAATAATTTGCATTAAAAATATTATATTTCAAAATACAATCGGTAATTATTATACAAAAGAATTGATTTCCTTTGAAAATTCCTATTTTTTAGCAAGTTATGAAACTATTTGTTGATTAAAAAAATATTTAAAATTTAGGATTAATTGCTTGAAGCAGGACTTCATTTTTCCATCCATTGGCTGTTTTAATCCACTGTTTTTTTGTTCCGACAATATCAAAACCTGCATTTATAAGCATATTTATACTTTTTGCATTGTTTTCATCAACGTTACAATAAATCTGATGAAGATGTAAAATATTGAAACAATAATCCATTATCAGTTTCAGCGATGAAGTTGCAAATCCTTGTCGCCGATTGTTTTCGGAATATATAAGCACACCAAAAGCAATGCGTGCGTGCATTGGATTGAAATCGAACAAATCAACCGTTCCTATTGTGTGATTGTTTGTTTTGTCTTCAATCATCAGTCGCAATTGTCCTGTTTCAAAAATATCTTTGTGCGAATTTTCAATATATTGTTTCAGCGCATACCGAGAATACGGAGCGATTGTATTGGTTACATTCCAAATATTTACATCGTTTTCCCAGATATAAAGAATATCCAAATCTTCGGGTTCAAGCGGACGCAAACGAATTGTGTCGTTTTCTAAAAACATATTTACGAAAAACTTTTATTTCATCAATTTTCTGATAGCCGATGCCAAGCGTTTAACTCCTTCGGTGTTCATTTCTTCTGACATGTACGAAAAATTTATGCGCATTGTGTTTTTTCCCGAACCATCGCAAAAAAATGCATTTCCAAGCACAAACGCTACATTTTCTTTAATTGCTATATCAAACAAATCTTTAGCATCCATGTAGTCGGGAAGAGTAATAAACAAAAACAACCCGCCTTCGGGACGTGTCCATTTAACGCCTTCGGGCATATATTTTTCAAATGCATCAATCATTCCATCTCGTTTGCGGCGATAGTTTGCAATTATTTTCGGGATATTTTGGTCGAGATAACCTTTTTCTAAAAATTTTGCCGCAATTTTTTGGTCAAGAACAGGCGAACACAAATCAACAGATTGCTTTGCCGTTACAATTTTGTCGATTACGGTTTCGTGAGCGACAACCCATCCAAGTCGAAATCCCGGAACAAAAATTTTGGAGAATGTTCCAAGCAAAATAACTCGTCCCGAATTGTCCATTTCGTACATAGTTTTAATATGTTCGCCCTCAAAACGCACTTCGCGATAAGGACAGTCTTCGACTACCAGAACGTCATATTTTTCTGCAATATTAAGAACCATACGGCGGTCTGCCTCGCTCATTGTAACGCCTGAAGGATTTTGAAAATCGGGAATAGTATAAATAAATTTTGGAAGTTCGCCAACTGTTTGCAAAACTTCCAAAGTATTGTCAAGCGCAGCATCGTAACGTATTCCTATCATGTTTGCTCCGTAAGCGTTAAATGCCTGTAAAGCGCCAAGATACGATGGCAATCCGCACACAACTTTATCGCCTCTGTTCAGAAAAATTTTACTTATCAAATCAAGTCCCTGCTGAGATGCAGTTACTATTACAAGATTTTTTAAGTCGATATTAAATCCTTGTTTATTATAACGTTCTACCAATAATTTGCGGAGTTTTAAATCTCCTTCCGTTTCGCCGTATTGTAAAGCCTTCGGACCATCTTCATCCAACACTTCGCAGGCTATTTCTTTCAGCTTTTCTATAGGAAATAAATCTGGTGCGGGGAAACCGCCTGCAAACGAAATAACTTCAGGGTTAGCAGTAAATTTTAATAATTCTCTGATAGCCGAACGTTTCATGCTTTTTGCGGTTTTCGAAAATCTATGTGCGATATCTTTCATGGTGATAAAATATTTATATATTATTTACATATTAGACTGCAAAATTATATTTTTTTTTCTAATTTTGCATTAAAAAATACTTTTTTTTATGAATCTTACATTAAAATTTATAATTATATTTATAATATTCTTAAAATCAAACGGGTATATTAATGCTCAGGTATCCAAATTCAGAGTGATGTTTTTTAACACCGAAAATTATTTCGATACTTTCGATGATTCAAAAACGCTTGATGACGATTTTACTCCAACAGGTTCATATCACTGGTCGTGGGGAAAATTTTTGGCAAAACGCGATGCTTTGGCTAAAATTATTATTGCTGTTGGCGAAGGAACAATGCCTTCGATTATAGGTTTGTGCGAAATTGAAAATCGTTTTGTACTCAATCAACTTGTAATAGAAACGCCACTCGCCAAATTTGATTACCGCATCGTGCATCGCGATTCTCCCGACAGCAGAGGAATAGATGTCGCCTTGCTTTACAATCCGCTTGAATTCAAATTATTGTATCAGAATTTTTATGAAATCTCAAAAAAATTCAAAACTCGTGAAATTCTTTACGCAAAAGGCATTTTGGGCGCAACAGATACTTTACACGTTTTTGTCAATCATTTTCCTTCTAAACGCGGAGGCGCAAAAACAAGCGAACCGCGCAGAGTTGCAGCAGCGCTTGAACTAAAACGTTTATGCGATTCTGTACGCAATACAAACGAAAATGCAAATATTTTAATAATGGGCGATTTCAACGATACTCCAAATAGCGATGTGATATCAAAAACATTATATGCCAAAGATAATTTTAATGAAATAAGTAAATCTGATTTGTATAATCTTGCTGTTCCTTTGATGAAAAAAGGCGAAGGAACAATTAAATATCAAGGAGTTTGGGAATTTATTGATTTAATGTTTGTGTCGGGAAATATGCTGAACAATACTAATAAAATCTATTGCAGCCAAACGGATTTTAAAATCTTTAATGTTCCGTATTTATTGGAAAAAGACAACGCTTTTGTTGGCAATAAGCCTAAACGTACGTACATAGGAATGAAATACAACGGCGGAATAAGCGACCATCTTCCTGTTTACCTGCAATTAACGATTGAAAAATGAAATGGTATTTTTAAATATTAAATTTCATAATAGTTAAACCAAAAAAACTGCCAAAAAAAATTGGCAGTTTCTTTGGTTTGAGTATATTAAAAGCCTTTTTAGAAAGGCAAATCATCAGGTTCTGTAGCCTCAATAAATTCACTGGCTGTTGGCGCAGGAATTTCTTTATGAATATTACTTGTTTGAGATTCCGTTATCGGTTGCGGATTAACGTTTTCATCAGCAAATTGTACTTTCCAAGCCCGCACGGATGTAAACCATCTTCCTGTGTTGCCTTCGCGTGAGTCAATATTTATGCTTACCGTTACTTTATCTCCAAGTTTTATTTTTTCGAGATCGCTTATTCTTTCTCCCCAAAATGAGATACAAACTTTTCGCGGATATTGTTCTATGGTTTCAAATATTGCATCTTGACGGCTCCAGCTTCCGCGTGCGCTTTCGCCCGATTCAACTTCCAATTTTTGTATAAGTTTACCAACTATATCGAGCGCCATTTTATTTTACAATTTTTATAAGTTCTACTTCAAAAATCAATGCCGAACATCCTTCGATAATTGTTCTGGGTACATTTTGTTCGCCATAAGCGAGATTATAAGGAATGAAAAGTTTTATTTTCCCGCCTTCGTTTATTTTTTGTATGCCTTCAGTCCAGCCTGCAATTACGCGGTTAAGAGGAAAACTGGTAGTTCCCGAATCAAATTCACGTCCATCAATAAGCGTACCGACATATTTAACTTCAACTTCGCTTTCTGCCGTAGGATACGCTCCTGTTCCTTCTTTTTCTATTTTATATTGAAGTCCGCTTTCGGTTGTAATAACGCCGGGTTCATTTTTGTTATTTGCAAGAAATGCTTCTCCTTCGGCTTTGTTTTTTTCATTCTTTTTTGCTTGGAGTGCGGTCATAAAGTTTTGAATCACAGTTCTGTTTGCCTGAATATCAATTTGCCCGTTGTCATTGTAAATTGCTTTGAAGCCTTCTACAAATTTATCAATATCAAAACCTTCGATATTATAAGTTTTAAGACTGTTTCCTACATCAACGCCAAATGCGTATGATGCATCTTTTACGTTTTGTTCTGTTCCTGCTACTGCGGGTTCAGAATTTTTGCTTGTGTTTTGCGCACACGATATTGTTATAAAAAACAATGTCGCAATACTTAAAATTAAAATCTGTTTCATTTTCTTTTTGATTTAGAATTGTTATTATTATTATTTATTAATTTTTCAATTTCTACATGATATATTAAAACCATGTTCGGTTTTATTCTTTGTGTTATCCAAGGTTCTATATTTTTGCCGAATGCAAGTTCGCTCGGAATGTATAAAATGAATTTTGCTCCTTCGCCAAACAATTGCAATCCTTCCAAAAATCCTTTGATTAAACGGTTTTCTGCAATATAATACGCTTTGTTGGCGTTGGTTTCTATTGTGTCGCCGTTGATTTGTGTTATTGTAATATTAAGATATGCCGTATCGTTTAGCGCTGTTTTTTTTTCGTTTCCCTGATTTATGATTTTATATTGCAAGCCGCTTTCGGTTGTAACAATACCTTCTTGGGTTTTATTTTTTTCAAGAAATTCACGACCTTCTTCAAGCCGTTTTTCGTTTTCTTTGTTTTCGAGTCGCAGTTTGTATTCAGATATATAATAACCTGATTGTTCAATTCCCATTTGCAGCGCTGTGGTGTCGTTTTTGAGAATATCTTTTATTCCCTGTTTTGTGTACTTTAAATTTAATTTGGGAATATTTGTTTCAATCAATTGATGCGCCCAAAGAGCGCCAATGAGGCTTGTTACATGCTTTTTTTCTTGCTTTGAAAACACTCGTTGCGGCGATTTTTGCAAAAATTCTCTGAATTTCGCCGATATTGTATAAATGTTATTTTCGGGTGATATTGGTTCTTTGATTTTTTGTTTCAGTTCGTTTAAGGCTTCGCTGACATTCACAAACTGTAATTTGTCCATTGCTATCTGATAGCCCCACATAACGCCTACTGCATAACTTATTGAATCGGTTTCGCTTGAAGAATTATCCAATCGCGAATGGCACGAACTGACGGCAATAATGCTTATTAAAATTGTTATAAAAATACATGTCTTTTTCATATAATTCTATTCTGTATGTTATTTATTTTATTCTTTGTTTAGATTTTCAAACCACAAATGTACAAAAATTACAAATTCGTATGAATACTAATTTATTATTTTTTATTATGCATTGCAATTAAAATATTAGTTGACAGCAATATATATGTTTGTAAATATTTTTAATATTATATAAATTTTTATTTACTAACGTTTTTAAGCGTTCATTTCAGCAATTCCGTTACCGTTACAAATAAATATCCTTTGTTTTCCAAATAGTTCATCAAATCATCCATAAGATTATATAATTTATCTGTTCGCTCGGCAGCAACGCCAAAATGTATTAACAGCATAAAACCATTAAGTCCGTTAGTTTTTTCGCTTTCATACTTCAATATATTTTCGTAAATTGTTTTACTGTCGCGATATTTTTCGCCCATATTTGGCGTTGTATAATCTGCATTTGAACCCGTGCCGCCGGTGAAATTTATAAGTTGTAAATCCAGTTCCCGCGTCCACGCCGAAATTGTATCGTTGTAATATTCAAATGCAGGAAGGTAATAAGGCGCATCGGTTTTTGCGATGCCGAATTTTTGCATTTCGCTATAATTATTTTCTATATCCTGTATATACTCGTTTTTTGTAACAAGCAGCGAATCGCGTTTTTCCCATGCACAATAAAGCAAATGTTTGTCGGAATGTGCGCCGAGATAATGTCCATCATTCTTTAATTCCTCAATTATTTTTTCAAATTCATTCATTCTGTAAGCGTTGCCTGTAAAGAAAAATGAACCTTTGGCTTTGTGATTTTTCAATGTTGCGCTAATAGTTTCGTAACCGTCATAATAGCCATCGGATGTAAAAACGAGCGCTATTTTTTTTCCATTTTTGTCGCCGCGTACAATTCCGCCCTGTATGTATTCAAATTCTTTTATTGTTTCTTTTTTTTGAGAATAGCAACCACATAGCGATAATATGCTTACGCCAAGTAAAATAAGTGTTTTTTTCTTCATATTATTTAAAATTTATGCAAATTTAATAAAAATGAATGATACCCAATTAAAATCGCCATTCTTTACGAATTAAATTTATTGTGATGTTGAGTTGAAATAAGTACGCAGATAACGCGGATTATATTGATTTACCACTTTATTATTTATATTAAACAACCACTAAAATACGCTTAATTTTTTTGATCACTAAATATTTATTTACAGTAATATCTGCAAAGTTTGGTTGACTCCTTGCAAAGAAAGAGAAAAAACATAAAATTCTGTTGTAATTTGACTTCGTAAGGAGCGACTACGACTGTTTATCGAAATTATTTTAATTGATTATCCCGAAATCTTCTGTGTATTTTTCATTAATGGTTACAGGCAATTTCCCTGAAAATTTTTGCTTTCCAAAGATGGCTTTTGCCGAGCATATTTGCGCTTCGGCAGAATTATCGTAAGCGACTGCAATGGCGGCAAATTTTTCATGATTTTTGAATTTTGCAATCGCATAAGGATTTCCGAAAAATATTAAAACAACATTTTTATAAGTTGCCAGACTGTCAATAAAATCAACAATCAGCGTATCCATACCGAAATTCGCGTAGGGACGGGGATGCGTATTGTGATAACCTATGATAATGGTTTCGGAATCCGATAAATTTGCGGCGAGCGAATCAATATTTTCCTGAGTAGTTTTGGGATTCAAGTATAATGTGTCGATTTCGCAATATTCTTTCAACTGAGTTTTAAATGCTTTGCCGTTTCCGATTTCAATATATTTTATTTTTGTTGAATTTAGAGGCAAAATATTTTTATTAGCCAGCAATGTGAGCGAGGCTTCGGCAAGTTTGTAGCGCAATATTTTTGCCTGTTCGGTATTAAGTTTTTCTAAAATTCCCTGTGGATTTATAGGTTGAAAACCTTTATGTAATCCCAAATTATATTTCGCTTCGAGTATTTTTTTGCAGTTTTTTTTGATAAATTGTTTAGATATTTCGCCGTTTTCTACCGCTTTTTCAATTTCGTCGATTGATTTTTTTACATCTATCGGGATTTCCAAAATATTGTTTCCTGCGATTAACGAATACATTGCAACCTTTGAGGTATCGCGATTGTACAGAGCGCCTTTCATTTCCAAAGCATCTGTAACAATCAGCCCTTTGAATTTTAATTTTTTGCGCAACAGATTTGTGCAGATTTCTTTTGATTGCGATGTCGGAATATCATTTCCCGAATTTAGCGATGGTATTCGCAAATGTGCAGTCATAACGCCTGTTGCGCCGCGTTTTATAAGTTCGCGAAAAGGATATAATTCCGTATCGTTTATATGTTTTTTGTCGTGTAAAATTGTAGGGAGTTCTTTGTGCGAATCTTTATCGGTATCGCCGTGTCCGGGAAAATGTTTAAGGCTTGTAAGTATTCCTCCATCATGCATTCCTTTCATATAAGAATATGCTTTTTCGGTAACTTTATATTTATTTTCGCCAAACGAACGCATATTTATCACAGGATTATCGGGATTATTGTTTATATCAACAACAGGCGCAAAGTTAAAATGCGCACCTATTTCACGACATTGTGCGGCAACTTCCAATCCAAATTCATAAATAAGATTATTGTCCTCGATTGCTCCGAGCGTAAGTTGCTGCGGAAATTTTATAACGCTGTCAAGCCGCATTGCAACTCCCCATTCGGCATCAATAGTTACGAGCAAGGGTATATTTACTTTTGACTGGAGATGATTAAGCGTTTCGATACACAAACTTGGCGAACATTCACCCCAAATAATTCCTCCGATTTGTTCGTCTTGTATAATATCCGACAATTTGCCGATATATTTCTCGCCGCGCTCGGGATAACAACTTACAACAAATAATTGTGCAATTTGTTGGCGCAATGTCATTGATTTTATTTTTTCATTAATCCATTGTCGTTTCGATTTCTGTGCGTTTGCACATACTGCGCTTGCAACAAGCAACGAGGCTATAAGCATAATCTTAAAGATTTTCATTCTGCAATTTTAATTTTGCCGCAAATTTACAGAATTTCCTTAACAAACCAACAACTCAACAAACAGACCAGGGTCAACGCACGAAAAATTTACTAAATGAGGGGTTGTTAACAAAAGGATCCCTCACCTGTTAATAACTATCTGTTTTACAGATATATAATGTCATTTTTTTCTTGTACCTTTG
>JAISPX010000095.1 GCA_031274595.1 Prevotellaceae bacterium
AAAGACCAGCCATTCTTCTGCGTGCTCTTTTTCCGGCCAGTTGTTATAATCACTCAGATGCTCTTTGTAATGACGTTCTAATTGAAGACCATTTACATGATAGTATTTTTCAAGAGATTGGGTTGCTATGGGGTAAGTATCCAAATGCCGCTTTTAAAAAAACGCAAATTCTTTTGAATAGCGTGTCCCTGCTGCCGTTAGTTCCCAGTTCCGGGAATAACTTTTACCCTTGCTGTCAATCCAACGCCTTCGGCGAACATGAAGGATGACTTTCCTGTCGCGTAAAGGAAAATCTTTTATCGCGGATTCTTCGTAGAATCCATTGGGGGACAAATTGAAGGTTTCGTACTCGGCAGGGACAATATTCGATTCTTCCAAGTACAAATCAAGGCTTTCGCCACTTTCTTTTATTTCTACTAACTCAAAATATTCTACTATCTCGATGGGCAATACATATTTTGTTAATGACTGCAATAAATTATCTTTTTCCATTTTTTCCCGCAAAGGTAATATTTTTTTGACACAGGGTTTTACTGGTGAGCCCAAATTATCATTCATAAATTATAGGTTGTAATTCGCCGTTCAAAATCATCAAGCCATTTATCGCCAATGCCGCCATTTCATCTTCGCCGGGATAAACCTGAACAGACGCAATGAATTGAACCATCTCGCCAACATAGTTACAAAGATATTTATTATGTGCAATTCCTCCCGTAATAATAATTCCATCGACTCTACCTTTTAGCACAGTTGCCATAGCGCCTATGTATTTGCCAATTTGATAACACATTGCATCTTGTATAAGTTTTGCGCGTTCGTCTCCTTTATCTGCCAGTATTTCCACATCTTTGGCTTCATTTGTTCCCATAAGAGCAATTAATCCGCCATTTCCTACAAGCATTTTTTTAACATCTTCGTGAGTATATTTGTTGCTAAAACACAATTTCACCAATGCTCCCGATGGCAACGAACCTGCACGTTCGGGCGAAAAAGGTCCATCGCCGTCCAAGCCGTTGTTTACATCAACAACTTTACCTTTCAAATGCGCTCCTATGGAAATCCCACCGCCTAAATGAGCGACTATCAAATTCAAATTTTCGTATCTTTCACCCACCGATTTTGCAAATCGCCGTGCAACGGATTTCTGATTCAACGCATGAAAAATTGACGTTCGCAATATTTTCGGATGCCCTGTTATGCGGGCAACATCCTGCAATTCATCTACCACAACAGGGTCGGCGATGTAGGCTTTTGCATTTGGTATTAATTTAGCAATATCATCGGCAATAAGCCCGCCAAGATTGCTTGCATGTTCGCCTTGCACGCCTTTGCGCAAATCTTCTTTTAATCTATCGTTCATTTCATAAACGCCTGATAATACAGGTTTTATCAAGCCTCCTCGTCCAACAATTATTTCTATTTGCGAAATATCTATTTTGGCTTCTTCAAGTTTATGCAGAATTAATTCTTTACGAAATTTGTGCTGATAAATAATATAACCAAATATGGATAATTCTTCAGCCGAATGTTTTATATTTTCGGAGAATATGGCTCTTTCATTCTCAAAAACAGCAATTTTCGTAGATGTTGACCCTGGATTAATTACTAATATCTTATGTGGTTTCACTTGTAAATATCGGTTTTAAACATTTGTATTAAAAAATCAGATTATTATTAATATTGTGCAAAATTATAAAAATATTCTCATTCCAAACAAATAAAATTAATTTTATTTATTTTTTTCATGTAAAGATGCAAAACATCATACAATTTGTATAATGCAATAATGTTGAATGTGTGTATTGTAGGCAGATTTAGTTAGTAAATGCAATTTTTTGTCTGTTGATTTATTTTGATTTTGCTGAAACGCTAATTACTTCTGATAAATATTTGAAATAAAAATTAAGCATAAGATTAACCGAAGACCAAGAAATTTACTTAGTTTTAATTATCTATTGCATATTTTCAATAGTCCTGTTAATAAAAAAGTTGCTTACTATTTGAACTCACGAATCATTCATTTTAAACTTTAAATTTTCAACTTTCAACTTTTATTTGTAATATTGCAGCGATTTATGTTAAATTTAAATAGTTTTCAAATTAAATATTTATGAAAAAAATCGTATTAAACACACTGTTTTTATCTATTTTATTGAGTCTTGCATCTTGCGTATCACAAAAAAAGTTCGATTCGCTGCAAGCAGAGTTTGACAGAGTAAATCGTAAATACAACGATTTAAATATTCAGTCGAAAGAAATAGATGCGCAACGTAAAGCGCTTGAAAACGAGAAACAAGAACTCGATAAAAAGATTGCCGAGCTAAAAGAATTGCAGGAAAAATTAAAATCGGAACACAGCATCGAAACGGGCGGACTGCAATCGCAATTGCAAAAAGAACGCGATGAACTTACTCGCAAACAAACCGAACTGGAAAAACTGCAAAAAGAGTTTAACGAGAACAATAAACGTTTACTTGATTTGCAGCAAATGCTCGCAAGCAAAGACGAAGCCGTACAAGCGCTTCGCAAACGGGTTGCCGATGCATTGCTCGGTTTTGAAGGCAAAGGATTAACGGTAACGCAAAAAAATGGAAAGGTTTACGTTTCTCTCGAAGAGCAGTTACTTTTCAAATCGGGCGACTGGAATATCGAAAGTCGCGGTTTGCAGGCAATCAAAGAACTTGCAAAGGTTTTGGCGGTTAATCCCGACATTAATGTAATTGTGGAAGGTCATACCGATAATGTTCCTTATGGCGGCAAAGGCGGCATATTGCTTGATAATTGGGATTTGAGCGTAAAACGTGCAACAACTGTCGCTCGCGCACTGCTTGACAAAACAGGCGTAAATCCCCGACAGGTAACAGCAGCAGGACGCAGCGAGTATTTGCCTATTGAAGATGAAAATACAACCGAAGCTCGCAGAAAAAATCGCCGTACGGAAATTATTCTTACTCCAAAACTCGACGAATTGCTCGAAATACTTGAAGCTAATTAACTCCTGTTTTTGAATTTCAAAGCAATCAATTTCAGTCGGTAGAATGAAAAATGTTTGGTTATCTTTGAGGCTGTCTTAAAAGCCCGTCATACCGTGCTTGACACGGTATCTCCTGAAAAATCGCGTATGATAATTAGGAGATTGCGGGTCAAGCCCGCAATGACAATCGCTTTTTTAGGCTTTTAAGACAGCCTCAAAGATACCGAATATCTTAACAATAAAAATTTCAAAACAGTTTTCACATAAAATTTGGAAAAACATATATTAAAATACGACAAACCGTTCACTTTTGAATGTGGAAAAACTATTGGCGGTTTGGATATTTGCTACCATACAGGCAGCCAATATTCCGAAGATAAAAAAGTGATATGGATATGTCATGCGCTAACGGCAAACTCAAATCCCGAAGAATGGTGGAATTTACTTGTTGGTAAAGATAAATTTTTCGATACCGAAAAATATTTTATCATTTGTGTGAATATGCTTGGTTCGTGCTACGGAAGCAGCGGACCATCGTCTGTTGATATTACAGCCAAAGATAAAAACAAATCGACAAATCTTTATTTGCTTGATTTTCCAGAGGTAAGCGTCCGCGATATAGTAGAAGCCCACAAAATTGTCAAAAATCACATAGGAATTAAGAAAATTGATTTGATTATAGGCGGCTCAATAGGCGGTTTTCAAGCGTTGGAATGGAGTATTTCAGAGCCTGATTTATTTCAATATTCGGTTTTAATTGCATGTAATGCGCGAGTTTCGCCTTGGGGAACAGCATTTAACGAGTCGCAGCGAATGGCAATCTTGGCAGACAACACTTTTTGCGAACAAAAAAACATCAAAGGCGGGGAAAAAGGATTAGAAGCGGCGCGTTCAACGGCGCTTTTATCTTATCGTTCGTATGAAGGTTACGGAATTACGCAAAAAGAAGAAAACGCCGACACGCTTTTTGCAAACAAAGCATGTTCGTATCAACAATATCAAGGTAAAAAATTATCAGGCAGATTTGATGCGTATTCGTATTATTATTTGAGCAAATCTATTGACAGCCATAATGTGGGACGTAAAAGAGGCGGAGTGGAAAACGCATTATCTGCGGTTAAAGCAAAAACAATATGTATCGGTATCGGCAGCGATGTGCTTTTTCCTGTTGAAGAACAAAAATTTTTAGCAAAACATATTCGCAATGCCGAATATTTTGAGATAACATCTCAATTCGGACACGATGGTTTTTTATTGGAATGGGAACAAATTCAAAATATATTAAGTAAAGTATGCAAGTTTTAAAATTCGGAGGCACTTCGGTTGCCAATTCTATAAATATACAAAAAGTAATTTCGATAATACAAAAATCTATCGAACATGACAAAACAATAGTAGTGGCTTCGGCTATAAGCGGATGTACCGACAACCTGATACTCATAGGAAATACCGCCGCCGCTCACGATAAAAAATACATGGAACTTATAGATAAACTCGAAGAACATCATTTACAATTGATAGATGAACTTATTTCGAGCGAGTATAAAGCCGAAACAATCGCTACATGTAGAGATTTTATAAAAAATCTTCGCGAAATAGCCAACAGCGTTTATATGATACGTGAATTAAGCAATCACACTATTGATTTAATAATGAGTTTCGGCGAAATTTTATCGACAAAAATTATAAGCGCAAAATTAAATTCCATAAGCATAAGCCATAAATGGATTGATTCCCGAACAATCATAAGAACCGAGCGTCATCAGTCGCAAAACATTGTTGATACCAAAACGACAAATACAAACATCAAAAAAATGCTTGCAAAAAATAATTGCAAACTGTATTTGCTGCCCGGATTTATTGCCTGCGATGCTCAAGGCAGAACAACAACGCTTGGGCGCGGCGGTTCGGATTATACTGCATCGCTGCTTGCTGTCGGAAGCGCTGCACGCATTTTGGAAATATGGACAGACGTTACAGGAATGATGACTGCCGACCCGCGCGTTGTCGGCGAAGCAAAAACCATTGATAACATTTCGTACAAAGAAGCGCTGGAACTTTCGCATTTCGGAGCAAAAGTCGTTTATCCGCCCACAATTCAGCCTGTCGTGAGCAAAGGTATTCCCATTTATGTGAAAAATACTTTTGCTCCGCACGAAAGAGGAACGCTTATTGAAAGCAATCCGCCCGAAACGCAAAGTAAAATCAGAGGCATATCAAGTTCAAATCGCATAGCGCTGCTGTCGATGGAAGGCAACGGAATGGTCGGCATTCCCGGATATTCAAGCCGACTGTTTGACACTCTTGCAAAAAACGAAATAAATATTATTCTTATCACACAAGCATCATCCGTGCATACGATGTGCGTTGCAATAGATGAACCATCGGCTGATAAAGCAAAAATTGCCGTTGACGAAACTTTTGCTTACGAAATTTCGTTGAAAAAAGTAGAACCTCTAAAAGTTGAAAAAGGCTTTTCAATAATTTCGCTGGTAGGTAATGACATGAAAAATCAATCGGGCGCAAGCGGACGAATGTTTGATGCGCTTGGCAGATGCGGAATTAATATACGCGCAATTGCTCAAGGCTCGTCTGAAAAAAATGTTTCTACTGTCGTTTCTACTGTCGATGTAAACGATGCAATACGCGCAATTCATCATGAATTTTTTGGCGAATCAAAAAAAATAATAAACGTATTTTTGGCAGGTTACGGCTCGGTAGGGAAAAATTTAATTGAAATCATAAAACAACAAAAACAGTATATAGAACAGCGCTGGGGAAAAGAAATTATTGTTGTAGGATTAAGCAACAGCAAAAAATATATTATCAACAAAACAGGCATAAATCTTGAAAATATTGACGCCGAAATTAATAACGGCGAAGATAATTCTTCGGGTGAAGATTATTTTGACAAGATTTTTTCATGTTCGCTGCACAATACAATTCTTGTCGATTGTACCGCAAACAGATACGTTTCGTCAAAATACAACGATTTGTTCTTAAACGGAATTTCTGTTGTTACATGTAACAAAATTGCATGTTCTTCATCATTCTCAAATTATAAAACGCTTATAGAATCAGCAAAAAAAGAAAAAGTATCATTCAGGTACGAAACCGCTGTCGGCGCGGCATTGCCGATAATATCAACTCTAAACCAAATCATAAGCAGCGGCGACAAAGTACATGCCTGCGAAGCGGTATTGTCAGGCTCGCTGAACTTTTTATTCAGCAACTACGACGGGAAAAAACCGTTTGCTCGGATTATTCGCGAAGCGCAAAATGCCGGCTACACCGAACCCGACCCGCGTTTAGACCTTTCGGGAACTGATGTTGCGCGCAAAATAACAATACTTGCACGCGAATTGGGGCTTACAGTAGAACAAAATGATATAGCAAACAAAACATTTTTAACAGATGAATATTTTAACGGAAACGTTGATGATTTTTACCTGATGATAGATAAAAACGAAGCATATTTTAAAGAAATGTACGACAAGGCGAATGTAGAAAACAAAAAACTGCGTTTCATTGCAAGCATTAAAGACGGCAAAGCAAAAATCGGGCTTGAAAAAATCGACAACTCGCACCCGTTTTACAACCTCAACGGAACAGATAACGCCGTGATTTTATATACGGATTTTTATCAATCGCCGATTATAATACAGGGAGCAGGAGCAGGAACAAAACAAACCGCTTCAGGCATTCTCAACGATATTTTATTGATAAATTAGTAAGTTTTTTAGTTGAAAGTTATAAAGTTATAAAGTTGAAAGTTATTTACGATTTTTTTTTTAACAATTTACAATTTACCATTAGCCATTTAAAAAATATTTTATAACTTTGTGTCGGTTTTTTACAGATAAACACCCGACAAAAATATAAAATATGAAAAATCCAAACCAGCGCCCATTTGTTTACGCTCTCTTCGCCGAAGAGATGTTTCCTGATTTTTTTAATTTTGCTTTACCATCTCCGAGCAGTATCCTGTGTGCCGAATTGTTTTCTGAGTGTACCGCGAGACCTTCGGGGTGTACCGCGAGACCTTCGGGGTGTACCGCAAAACCTTCGGGGTGTACCGCAAAACCTTCGGGGTGTACCGCGAAACAGTCGGTGTTTACACCGAAACATTCTTTGTTGAAAACAAAACAATGGTTGAGAACAGGAACACAAGACAGTAG
>JAISPX010000027.1 GCA_031274595.1 Prevotellaceae bacterium
CAAAGGTACAAGAAAAAAATGACATTATATATCTGTAAAACAGATAGTTATTAACAGGTGAGGGATCCTTTTGTTAACAACCCCTCATTTAGTAAATTTTTCGTGCGTTGACCCTGGTCAGTTTAACCATTATTTTCGGTATTCGGTTTTTTTGTTTATTTTTGCCGATTATTTACATGCGATATAATAAAAATATGACTCAACAAAAGCAACAAACAATAGGCAATGAAGTAATTCTTAAAGGTAAGGGGCTTCACACAGGACTTGATGTTGAAATGACAATTTGTCCGGCAGAGCCAAATCACGGAATAAAATTTCAACGCATCGATTTGGAAGAACAACCTGTAATAGATGCTATTGCCGATTACGTTACAGATACTTCGCGCGGCACGACAATAGAAAATAAAAATGTTCGCGTAAGTACAATAGAACACATAATGGCTGCGCTTTTTGGTTTAGGAATTGATAACGCTTTGATAAAACTCAATGCACCCGAAGTTCCTATTATGGATGGAAGCGCAAAAATACACGTCGAAGAACTTTTGAAAGCAGGAATAGTAGAACAGGACGCCGACAGATGGTATTTTGAAATAAAAGAAAAACTTGTTTACAAAAATGACGATGGAACAGAAATAGTTGTGCTTCCCGACAGCAAATTCAGTGTAGATGTAACTGTGGATTTTAAATCTAAAGTGTTAGGAAATCAATACGCACGTTTGACATCAATCGACGAGTTTGCAGCAGAAATAGCGCCTTGTCGAACCTTTGTTTTTTTCCACGAATTGGAAATTTTGTTTAAAAGAAATCTCATAAAAGGCGGCGACATGGAAAATGCAATCGTGATTGTCGAAAATGATGTTCCGCAAGAAGATTTGGACAGAATTGCAGGATTATTTAACAAAAAAAGCGTAGAACGAGTAAAAGAAGGATATTTGAACAACCTGAAATTACGTTTTCTTAACGAACCCGCACGACATAAAATGCTTGATTTAATCGGCGATTTGTCGCTTGTAGGATATCCTGTAACAGGAAAAATTTATGCCAACAAACCGGGACATTCATCAAATACCGAAATGGCAAAAATATTGCGCAAAGCAGCAAAAAAAGCGCTGACAAAACCCAGCGCACCCAAATACGACCCGCGCGAAGAACCGCTTTTTGATATTAAAGCAATACGTAAAATGTTGCCTCATCGTCCGCCATTTTTGCTGGTTGATAAAATATTGACCCGCGACGAAACAACAATTGTCGGAATAAAAAATGTAACAATTAACGAACCGTTTTTTGTAGGACATTTTCCCGAAGAACCTGTAATGCCGGGCGTTTTGATTATCGAAGCAATGGCGCAATGCGGAGGATTGCTCGTGCTTGGCAATGTGTCCGACCCCGAACTTTATTCAACATATTTTTTGAAAATAGATAAAGTAAAATTCAGAGGTAAAGTTGTGCCCGGCGATACTTTAATATTTAAACTGATTCTTACTGAACCTATTCGACGAGGAATTGTTATCATGTCTGCACAGGCTTTTGTTGGTGAAAATTTAGTTGCCGAAGGAGAAATGACAGCACAAGTTATTAAAAACAAATAAACTAATTTATATGGAATTTTCAATAATTCATCCCGATGCTAAAATCGCGCCTAATGTAACCGTAGGACCTTTTACGATAATCGAAAAAAACGTAGAAATAGGCGAAGGCTCAAAAATCGGTAACAACGTTACCATAATGGAAAATGTAAAAATAGGAAAAAACTGTATTTTTTTTCCGGGCGCCGTAATCGGCGCTATTCCTCAAGACCTAAAGTTTCAGGGAGAAGAAACTTACGCCATAATAGGCGATAATGTTACAATTCGCGAATGTGTTACCATAAATCGCGGAACCGCTGCAAGCGGCAAATTTGAAACAAAAATAGGCAATGACTGCCTGTTAATGTCATACGTACATGTTGCGCATGATTGTGTTATAGGAAACAACGTAATTCTTTCAAGTTTTGCAGGGCTTGCAGGCGAAACCGATGTGGACGATTGGGCAATACTCGGCGGAAAAACAGGAACTCACCAGTTTACACGAATTGGAGTACATGCAATGGTTTCGGGAGGCTCGCTGGTTCATAAAGATGTTCCTCCGTACATTATTGCAGGGCATTTTCCGCTTTCTTTCGGCGGTGTAAATCGCATAGGATTGAGGCGGCGTAATTTTACCAACGAAAAAATCAACGAAATATTCGAAATTTATAAAATAATTTATACCGAAAATTTAAATACGACAGATGCTTGTAATAAAGTGGAAACAGATTTCCCTCAAACCGAAGAACGTGATATTATTCTTGATTTTATTCGCAATTCAAAACGAGGAATTATTAGAGGCGTAAATTTTGAAAGTGTGTAAAATGCTCGTGATATAAAATAGTTTACATCCTTTCTGTTCATAGCGACGAAATTCATTTTCAGGCGTATTTGTCATATTTTTGTCCTTTTTTTGCTGTCAACCTATAGCAGGACATGACACATTTACCATTAATCATTATATCATTAACCATTAATTTATCATTTTAGCAGACTGCTTCGTGCCTCGCAGTTCTTAATGACGAAAAGGTAACTATTGAGACGGACTCCTTATTTAAACCACAAGACCTTTGCAAAACCTAATCGTTAGAAAAAACATCAAAAATATAATTGATTTTGATTTGCTTTTTCAGTGAGGTTGAATGTTTTTTGGTTTTTTTCGACAAAATAATGAGTTTTT
>JAISPX010000007.1 GCA_031274595.1 Prevotellaceae bacterium
ATAATCGGCATTGCCATAAAATATGGATGGATACAAAATAACCCTTTTTCGGGCTACAAAATCCATCTGAAAAAAACCGACAGAGGTTATTTGACGCAGGAGGAAATCGAAATTCTAATTAATCACAAATTTACAGCCAAACATCTGGAAAAAGTGCGAGATATTTTTGTATTCTGCTGTTTCACCGGACTTTCATATGTTGACGTAAAACGCCTTACGCAGGACGATATTAAAACATCTTTTGATGGCGGATTGTGGATTATGGGCAAACGTCGAAAAACCGACACGGGCTACAATGTTCCCCTGCTTGATATTTCAAAGCGGATTTTGGATAAGTACAAAAACACATTACAGGGTGGCAAAGCCTTGCCTGTAACCACCAATCAGTACTCGAATATTTATCTTAAAAAAATCGGTGAAATGTGCGGATTGAAAAAGAAACTCACGTTTCATTTGTCGCGTCATACCTTTGCTACATTGACTTTGAGTAAAGGAGTATCAATTGAAAGCGTCAGTAAAATGCTTGGACATACCAACATTCAAACCACTCAAATTTATGCCCGAATTACAAGTGATAAAATAAGCCGGGATATGGCGCTTTTTGCAGGACAGGTAAAAGGAATGGAAAGTAAACTAAATATTAATATTAACTAAAAATAATCATTATGGATTTACAAGTTATTCAACGAAAGATTTTTGAAATCAGAGGTTTCCGAGTAATGCTTGATTTTGATTTAGCCTTTATGTATCAGGTAGAAACAAGGGTTTTGAATCAGGCAGTTAAACGTAATATTGAACGTTTCCCAGATGATTTTATGTTTCAACTCACACAGAATGAATGGGAAAGCATGTCATCACAAATTGTGATGACATCACGCACAAAACGTCCGAAGTCCGCGCTTCCTCTTGCTTTCACCGAGCATGGAGTAATCATGTTGGCGAGTGTTTTAAGAAGTAGCATCGCCATAAATGTAAGCATACAGATTGTAAGGGCTTTTGTCGTTATGCGCCAAATGGTTATCGGTTATGAAGAACTTCGGCAACGAATTGAGCAGTTGGAAATCAGCACTGATACTCAATTTTCGGAAATATATCAGGCTTTGACGGAGTTATTATCGAAAAAAGAAGCAGAAAACAAACCGCGCCGTCCAATCGGATTTTTGTCTAACAATCAAAATAATGAATAATATGGAAACAGGATATATCAAAATCAACATTGAAGAAAACAAAACTCCTTTGGTTGAAATCAGATTGATTAATAATGAGTTGTGGCTCACAAAATATGAAATCGCGAAATTATTAAACTGTTTTCCACAAAAAATAGAGGCAAATATTCGCAGTATTTTTAAAAGTAAGTTATTGTGGAAAAGCGATGTAACTTGCACTTATCGCTACATTGACAAAGGTATTGAAAAGCAAACAATATATTACAATTTGGAAACGCTGATTTTTCTCAGTTATCGTATTAACACATTGGAAGCAAAAGTTTTTCGTGAGTTTATTAATTCTGCTTTACGCGAACATTTGCAAAAGGATAAAATGCCAAAAGAAAGTATAAAACTTGTTTGGATGTTTCAACCGAAAATGAATTATCTGTGGAGTTAAATCGTAATGTACAGCGCCATGAAAGCTCGATTTTGTCGGGCTTTTTTTATATTCTGCCTGCAACACTCTTTGCGTTTGCGTTACGTTTCTTGCAACTTTTTATGCCGCGCTTCGCCTGACATAAGTTGCAGAACTGCACTCTCACTTGCAAAGAGAGTTTTGGCAGTGTTTGCGCAAGAGTGCAAACACCGCCGCTATCGCTCTGTTTATCGCACACTTGCAACGGTTGTCGCATTACGACAACTAATAAATATTTCGTTTCTTTTTACAAATCGGCTCTATGCCGACCTTTCTAAATTCCATTTTAATTTTTTCGTTGTTTCCTTTTTTATAATCATTCCACATTGAGTTTACCGCAATGCCATCGCCGGCGGCGGTCGGTTTATGTTTTGAGGGCAAAGGTGTTTACGGTTTTTTAACGGTCAGTCAAGGTCGTGGCGCACCTGCGTTTTGCAAAAAATCTTCCTCGCAGGCGAGCGTATTTTTTGGCAAGAACCTTGACAGTCCTAAAACCTGCACCGAAAAGCCCTCATAAACAAACAAAACGACCGATGCGATGGATAAGGCATAAAAAAAAATGTCATAGATTATGGAAAACAACGAAAAAATATTAAAACAAAAAAACTCCCTCCGCTCTGAAATCAACATAAAATTTTCGTTTTTTTTGGTGAGTTTGGCAGAGATTGCATGGCTGATTTGGGCTTGCGGCTTGACTGTTCGGACAGCAACAATGATATATTTCGGCTACATGCTTTTAGGGCTTGTACTGCGAATTTTCCGATTGGCTGCAGTCATTTTAGTTTCCGTTGGCATGGCGGGGATTTTGATTTTAATTATTTCATTATTAATATTCTAATTCAAATTATTACAGAGATATGAACACAACAGCAAATTCAATCAATCACAACGGCTGTTCCGTTTGTGAGGCAGGCAAGGAAAATTATACGACATTCCGCCCTGCACACCGCCCCAACACCGTATTTTATCAATACGATTACAGAGATACGGACGGCAAATTATTTTCGACAGTTGCCCCGACTTTGGAAAAATGCAGGGAAAAGCGGGATAAATGGTTAAACAGGAAACAAATAAATAAACAAGAGTATTAACAAGGGATAGGGACACTCCAATCCTACAAAAATAAAGAAGTATGAAAGTAACAGCAAGAAAAAGAAGACAAGCCGTATCAACAGGCACAGAAAGAATTTGCGCCCACAATATTGAGTGGCGTTTGAATGGCAGAGGACTTGAATTGTCGGAAGTGGATATTGAACATATTACTAATTGTTTAATTGATAATTATGTTCAAGGCGAGTTATGTACAATCACACCCAACGGAGGTACTGCCTGCGGTTGGTGGAATATTCAATGGTAATCATTATTTAATTCTAAAATTCAAAGAGATATGAAATCAACAAATCATTTTAAGCAGACAATTCAAAATTATTTGGAACAGCGGGCAATAGAAGATACTTTATTTGCCGTTTCATTCAAAAAACCGAACAAGAGTATTGACGACTGCATTATTTACATTTTGAATACCGTACAGAAAAGCGGTTGCAACGGATTTACAGACGATGAAATTTACTCGATGGCAATACATTACTACGATGAAGAAAATATTGAGGTTGGAAAACCCATGAATTGCAATGTAGTTGTTAATCATACGGTAGAATTGACCGCAGAAGAAAAAGAGCAGGCGCGTCAAGAGGCTATACAGCGAGCGCACAACGAGGCATATAATAAATTGACACAAGCCCAAAGAAAGCCTCAAACGAAACAAACCTCAGTTACTAACCAACCAAACCTTTTTGAATTATGAAACCGAAAAATAAATTTCAAAAACAAGTTTTGGCATTAAGCAAAAAACTGTTGCCAATATCCAAAACGCAAATAAAATGGGCATATCATAATTGTATTCAACACAATGGACGAAGAACGAAAAAAGGCATTATAACATGCTTGGAGTGCGGTCATTCATGGACAGATACCACAACGGATAAACGATGTGCCTGCCCGAATTGCAACACAAAACTGCAAATTGCAGATACAAGGCTGCGGATATTCAAAAATTATCAATATTTCTGTATTGCTACTACCTGCGATGGCTTTCAGGTGTTGCGTTTTTTTTACATTCAATACTATGCCAAAGTTGGGGAAAAAGCGCGTTACTTTCATTCCGAAGTGGTTCAGCGGTGGATTGCGCCCACAGGTAGATATGCAACAGTAGCAAAATTAAGACCAACGACTTATTTCATGGATACATGGAATTTTCAAAGCCAGATGGAAATACGTCCCGAAAGACAGTTATATAACATCAGTCCCGCCTGTATTTATCCACGTCAGCGATTGATACCCGAATTGAAACGCAGCGGATTTAACGCACAATTTCATGACCTTACTCCATTTGATTTGTTTTACACACTGTTATCGGACAGCAGGGCGGAAACCCTGTTAAAATCAGGCGAAACAAAAGTATTGAAATTTTTTACAATCACAGGCTTTCGACACATAGACAAGTATTGGGCATCAATAAAAATATGCATGCGCAACGGTTATCAAATTAAAGATGTATCTATTTGGCGCGATTATATTGATTTATTGCGTTTTTTCGGGAAAGACCTGCATAATGCCAAATATGTATGTCCCGCCGACCTGAACGCTGAACATGACAAATATGTAAGTA
Organism: Prevotellaceae bacterium; assembly: GCA_031274595.1. Classification (GTDB taxonomy): domain Bacteria; phylum Bacteroidota; class Bacteroidia; order Bacteroidales; family UBA932; genus JAIRKV01. The sequence goes on from JAISPX010000007.1 coordinate 4,292, forward strand.
AAAAGAAGGAATGGCAGGAAAATCAACGCAGAGAAGAAGCAAGAAAGAAAGCGCTGGAAAACGAGGCGTTTTTCAAAGAAATGAAATCTCGTTTTTTCGGTATTCAATTTGACGATGGACTTATTGAGGTGCGAATGCTTGACAGTGTGGAAGAAATTATGCAGGAGGGAGATATAATGCACCATTGCGTATTTACGAATGAATACCATTTGAAACCCGACAGCCTTATACTTTCTGCTTGCATAAATGGACAGAAGATAGAAACGGTAGAATTTTCTCTATCCAAAATGCAGGTTGTGCAAAGCAGAGGCGTATGCAACAAAAACACCGA
>JAISPX010000029.1 GCA_031274595.1 Prevotellaceae bacterium
TGAACTTTAAGATACAACTGGCTTCGTCTGGATAATGTTCGCTAAAATTTAGTAGATTCATCGCTCTTTTTTTTACAAAGATAATTATTATTTAGGATATCAAAGGGATAATCATTTAATTTTTTTATACACGAGCATTTGCGGCAAAAGCAAGTATTGGCAGTAATATGGCAAGGCAGAAGGTTCATTGCTAAATATTATCTATATATGAGAAATGGAGTTAAAGCATACTGTAATCCTTTTTTGCGTTTCAACAATAAGGGTGGAGCCGAATTATCCTTAAAATAAATCTGTATTTCTTCTATACCTGAATGTCTTATATGATATTTATAAGTATAAAAAACTGATGCAGTGGTGTCAGTGATAATATAATCTTTATTACTATTTATCAAAAACTTTCGGTCTTCATTTGAATATATAGTATCCGCATACAGATCATTAATGCGATTTTTTATATAATCATTGGGAAACATGAAATTACCCCAATTTTTTGCCGGTTTATATGGAGATTCATTTGTTGTTGAATCCGATTGCCAAAAACATCGTTCCGACACTCTTCCATCTTTATTGTTTCTTAGTCCTATGTGTATTATATAAGGATATACCTCTTTGCCATCAATAATACAAACAATATTATCGGGAGGGATAGTGCAATTTTGCTCAACTTTCATTTCAAAATCTCTATACTTACCCGATGTAGAAAATAAAGATGGACCCGGTATAAATGGAATAACTATAGGTCCCCATAAAAGTTCTATGTTTTGAACTAAAGGATATACTACAGTTTTTTTGTTTTCTCCATTATATGTATATGAGAAATAGTCACATCTATCAGGAAAGTGGTCATCAAATATAGATATGTGTAGTTTTTTTGAATATCGTTGCCATTTGTCTGACGATGCCTTAAAATAGTGTACTTTGTTCAAATCTGCACATGATTGAATAAACACACAATAAATTAATAATATTAAATATTTTTTTTCATGATTCATATTTTATATTATTTTCTAATCATCATATCTTTACATTTGTTTCGGATATTCAATTCTTGCGTGGTAAATGTTTTTCAATTTCGATTTGAATATTTCTTTTGCAAGTATAAGTTCGCGGAAGGTCAAATCGGAGTCATTCAGGTAGCCGTTTGATATTTGATAATTTACAATTTCCTCAACCAGATTGCTTATTGTTTCGGGAGTTATGGTTTGCAGACTGCGCGAAGCCGCTTCAATAGAATCTGCCATCATAAGTATTGCATGTTCTTTATAATAAGGATTTGGTCCAGGATAAGAAAACGCCCGAAAATCGGTTGCATCGGGATGCTTCTCTTTATATTTCGACAGGAAATACATGGTTTTTGATTTTGCATGATGGGTTTTGATAAAATCAATAACTTTGTTGGGCAGGCTATATTTTTTGGCAAGCGTAACTCCGTCTTCAACATGTTTGATAATAATTTCTGCGCTTTCTTCGGGGCTTATTTTTTCGTGCAGCGAATATCCTGCTATTTGCTGATTTTCTATAAAATATTCGGGATTCATAATCTTTCCTATATCATGATAAAGAGCGCCTACGCGAATAAGCAAAGTTTCGCCGCTGATTTGCCGCATGACTTCTTCGGCAAGATTTGCAACCTGCATGGAATGTTGAAACGTACCCGGCGCTTTTTCGGCAAGTTGACGCAGCAGAGTGCGGTTTGTATCCGAAAGTTCCATGAGCGTATTGTTCGACAAAAAGCCGAAAATCTTTTCAAAAACATAAATCAACTGACATGCAAATAATACAAATATGGCATTTGCGCCGAATACAAGCAGCGTATTGAGGTTGATATTTTCAAACAAGCCATCTTTTATCAGGCAAACGGTAATGTACGACAGCGCATAAAACAGAAAAATCAATCCTATTGCAACAAATAAACGCCCGCGCCTGTACCATGTGCGAAACTGCGAAACCGATATAACGCCTGCCGCAAGCGACACAAAGGCAAACTCGAAACTGTTGGGCGCATAAATAAACACAAGTACAATGACCGTAAGATATATGAATATCGCAGTGCGCGAACGAAAAAACGTTCCTATGTAAATCGGAATAATCGTAAGCGGAACAAAATATATGTTTATGTCTGATTTAAGAACCTGCATCGAGCCGAAAACCGCCGCAACAATCAGCAAAAGTATAAAGACAATATTCTGCGCCCGTTTGAAAATTTCGGGCTGATACCAGTTGAGCATCAAATAAAGTTGAAACAAGCATATCGCTACAAGCAAAATCTGTCCCAGCGCTACAATCCAAAAGCTGCCGAGAAATCCTTCTACATTTATATATTCTTTCTTAAACGATTCAAGAATCTGTATGTTTTTGGAATTTATGGTTTCGCCTCTTGAAATAAGTTTTGTACCAGCCTGCACAACGCCTTTTGTAGTCGAAATATTTTCGACTAACTGTTCTTTTATTTTGTTTGTTACCGCTTCGTCAAACGAGATATTTGTTCGTATATAGTCGTCCACATTTATTTTTGAAAAGATGTATTGACGCGCGGCGGCATTTGTCTTTTTGCTGAATTCCGCAAAAATATATTCATACGCATCGTTTGGCGTAAACAGTTCGGACAGAGGATAATCTTCGTAAATATTGTTTTTGACAACCGATATTACAAGTTGACGGCGGCTTGTGAATATTTGAGGAATATCGGTTTTTTGCACTATATATCGTCGGTAGGCATCTTTCAGCAGGTTGAGCAATATATTTTTTTCGTGATTGTATTTTTGTTCAATCCGCGTTTCCAGATTTTCGGAAAACATACCCAACTGTTGCTGTTCCACAGATGCATCGTGCTGAAAATACGGCTTGTATGTATTCAGAATTTTATTATGGTCGGCAGACAGTTCTTCCGCCGTCTTGTATATTGGAAAATCGAACGGCGTAACAATATCTTCGGACATCCATTCTTTGCCTTTCTGAAACTCGTAATGAAATGCTGAATTTCGCGGCAGCGAAAGCACAATCAATATGCCTGCCGCTATAAAAAGCGCCAGTTTTTCCCATGTTTTAATTGCATTATTATCGGTTACATTCATATTCAAAACAGTGTTTAATTATTTTGTAAAAGTAAATAAATTAATTGAAATTTATACCAAATCGCTACTAAAAAATGGTTATTCTGACCAAAACAGTTCGCGCATAATTCCGTCAGACAGTAAAAAGTATTTAGGCGGAATTTTTACTTGTTCGCCATTGACTGTCAGCAATCCCTGCTGCACGAAGCGTTGCGACTGTTTCGCGAAATAATTGTAAAACTCTTCGCCAAGATTTGTTTTCATGTAAGACGTATCAAGCCCCCAAGCCGTTCGCAGCGAGGTGAGAATGTAATCGTTGTAACATTCCGCAGGGCTTAAATTTTCGGTTTCCCAAAACGTTTGATTTGCATTGACTGCCTCGATATATTTTCGGTTGTTTGAAACATTCCAGCGGCGGGTTTTATTTCCGTCATACGAATGTGCCGATGCTCCAAAACCCGCGTATGGCTTGCCTTGCCAATATGCGGTATTGTGAATTGAATATAATTTGTTTTTGGCAAAATTTGAAACCTCATAATGTTCAAAGCCATTGTCGGATGTTATTTTTTCAAGCATTTCGTATTGTTTTTCGCTCAATTTTTCGTCAATCGGTTTCAGTTCGCCTCTTTCAAAACGTTTATAAAACACCGTTCGCGGCTCAATTCCCAAATGATAAGCCGAAAGATGAGGAATATCCAAATCCATGAAAATGCCAATATTTTTGCGCCATTGCTGCAATGTGAGCTGCGGAAGCCCGTAAATCAAATCAATATTAATATTTTTGAAACCCGCATTTTGCGCAGTTTTTATACATTCCACAGCCTGCTTTGCCGAGTGCCGGCGGTTCATAAAACGCAAATGCTCATCAACGAAAGACTGTACGCCGATGCTTAATCTGTTCACGCCAAGTTGATACAAATCTTCCAGATATTTTTTATCCAAATCGTCGGGATTGACTTCTATCGTAAACTCGCAAAAATTATCAACACAAAAACTTTTTTTAATCTCATCGATAATAATTTTAAGTTCGGCTGGCGAATAAATACTCGGCGTTCCGCCGCCCAAGTAAAGCGTTTCGGGCTTTTGCGGCAATTCATTGGCACGCATGCGTATCTCTTTTGCAACGGCGCAAAGCATGTCGGTTTTCCGCTCAAGCGAAACGCTGAAATGAAAATCGCAATAATAGCACAATTGCTTGCAAAACGGTATGTGAACATAAATTCCCGACATGAGCGCAAATGTAAGAATAATATCCAAATAAAAAAAAACAAAAATCTGTTGATAAATTTGCGTTGTTTATAAAATATTTTATAAATTTGTGCCGATTTTATGCAGGGTCAACGCACGAAAAATTTACTAAATGAGGGGTTGTTAACAAAAGGATCCCTCACCTGTTAATAACTATCTGTTTTACAGATATATAATGTCATTTTTTTCTTGTACCTTTG
>JAISPX010000070.1 GCA_031274595.1 Prevotellaceae bacterium
TTGAATTTGCTGAAAAAGGATACCGCCACAAAAGCAAGCCTGGTTTCCAAACGCTTAAAAGCCGCTTGGAATAAAGAATATCTCATTAGATTACTCCATTTTTAATGCGTTGACCCTGATAAAAAAGATACTTGTAATAATAATTAGTAATTATTTTATCAATAATTCAGACTTTGCTCACACTCGTTTCTTAACGAGTGTGCTATTGTCCCATCCTGAAAAAAGTTGACAAGTTATTACTCTTTTTGTTATTTTTTTATTCATCTTTTATTGTTTCTTGTGGGCTGCTTATAATACCCGTTCCTACTGATACCGAAACAAGTACACAGCCGATTTATACTTTGTTTCTTATTTTCGGAACAATGCAGGATTGCAGGGACTCGAAGTCTTTTTTAACGTCGTCATATCCACTCCATAATACTCGTTGGCTACTTCCAACAAACTTTCCAGCGCATCGCGCTCCAATGTCGCATCCGCCAACGCCAACTTTAAGCGTTGTACTTCTCTTTGTAAGGCTTTTACCTCGGCGTTAGAACTTGCTGATTTTTTTGAAACCTGTTTTGTCATATCTTTGTCCTTTTTTGATGTCGATATATAGCAGGACATGACAGTTTCCTATTTACTAAATCTTTCGGTAAGTAGCGGGATAATTTTATGCACATCGCCAACAATGCCAAGATCGGCAACCTGAAAGATAGGCGCATATTTATCTTTATTGATAGCAATTATAAATTCCGATTCTTCCATTCCTGCCAAATGCTGTATGGCTCCCGAAATTCCGCAGGCAAGGTATAAATTAGGGCGTACCGTTTTTCCTGTTTGTCCTACCTGACGGGCATGTTCCATAACTCCTGCATCAACCATTGCGCGGGATGACGAAACTTCTGTTTTTCCTCCAATTGCAGCGGCAAGTGCGCGAAGTTCGTCAAATCCTTTTTCGGTTCCGACTCCTCTCCCACCCGAAATCAATATTTTTGCTTCGGTAATATCAATCATATCTTTCTTTTCTTTCACCGTTTTTACAAGGCGTACACGGAATTTTGATTTATCAAAGTTTACAGATATTTTTTCTGTTTCGCCTTTGCGTGAATCATCTTTTTCGCGAGCGCGCATCACTCCCGGACGCACTGTTGACATTTGCGGACGATGAGCGGTGCATAATATCGTAGCCATTAAATTGCCTCCAAATGCAGGACGCGTCATCAGCAATTCGCGGGTTTCCGAGATTTCAAGTTTTGTACAATCTGCCGTAAGACCTGTCGCTAAACGCGCCGAAAGCCGTGGACCCAAATCACGACCGATAGTCGTTGCGCCGATAAGCACAATACTTGGTTTTCTTTCCGATATTATTTTGCAAATTGCCTGAGTATATGGTTCGGTGTTGTAATATTCAAGTTCTTTGTCATCGCCACAGATTACAATATCAGCGCCGTAGGCAATAAGTTCTTTCGTATTATTATCGTCAATATTGTATCCAAGCAGTATTGCTACAACTTTTTCATTTAAACTATCAGCCAAATCACGTGCTTTTCCAAGTAATTCGAGAGCTACATTTTGGATTTTTCCTTCGCGTTGTTCAACAAAAACATAAACATCTTTGTATTCTGAAATATTCATATTTATTTCGTATTTAATATTTTATCTAAATTATATAATGTATTTTTCTTTTAATTTACTGATAATAATACCGACAGCCTCTTCAGCATCTACTTCATACACTTCGCCTGCGGCTTTTATTCCTCGTGTGAATGCTTTGTGTACTTTTGTCGGCGAGCCTTTTAATCCTACTTTTTCTTCTTCGATACCGAGTTTGTCGAATCCCCAAATCTCAACCTGTTTATCATAAGTCTCAACTATTCCGCGCACCGACATATAACGAGCCTTGTTTGCCGAAGCCAAAACCGTTACTACGCAAGGAGCATCAACTTCAAGAATCTGATAACCTTCTTCGGTTGATTTTTTTATGGTAAAAGTTTTTTCGCCGTCATATTCAAGATTTTCGAGATAAGTTACCTGCGGCAAATCAAGATGTTCTGCAATTTGAGGTCCAACTTGTGCCGTATCGCCATCTATTGCCTGACGTCCTGTAATTATCAAATCAAATTCCAATTGACGCAATGCTGCAGCCAATGCGTTTGATGTTGCCAAAGTATCTGCGCCTCCAAGTTTTCTGTCAGTAAGAAGAATTGCACGGTCGGCTCCCATAGCAAGCGCTTCGCGCAAAATATCATCTGCCTGCGGTAAACCCATTGTTATAACCGTTACATGCGCATTATATTTATCTCTCAGTTTTAATGCTTCTTCCAAGCCTCCTTTGTCGTCGGGATTCATAATACTTACAACTCCGTCTCGAATAAGCGTTCCTGTTGCCGGATTTATTTTTATTTCTGTTGTGTTAGGAACTTGTTTTATACATACTATTATTTTCATCTTCCTTATATTTATTGTATGATCTAGTTTTTATATTCAGTGTTTTGATAAGTGTTATTAAATTAACATCAACTTTTATGTAATACTTAATTTTTAATTATATTATTAATCTTTAATTTATAGATATATTTAAATTGTTTATTTTATTTTTGGCAAACATATAAACATTTTTTATCAATTTCTGCAATTTATTCCAAATAAAACTCTTTAAAATTACGAATAATGCTCATCTCCTACTTCAATAATGTTGAGGCAATAACCATACGCTGAACTTCCGAAGTGCCTTCGTATATTTCGGTAATTTTTGCATCGCGCATCATGCGTTCTACCGGATATTCGCGAGTATAACCATATCCGCCGTGAAATTGTACGGCTTTCGTTGTAACTTCCATTGCCGTTTCGGCAGCAAAAAGTTTACACATCGCTGCGGCATCGGAATATGGAATGTGATTATCTTTCTTAAACGCAGCATAACGAACAAGCAATCGTGAAGCCTGAACTTTTGTTTCCAAATCGGCTAACTGAAATTGAGTGTTCTGAAATTTGCTGAGCGATTTTCCGAATTGTTTACGTTCTTTTACGTATTTCACTGTTTCGTCCATTGCGCCTTGAGCTATTCCAAGCGCTTGCGAAGCAATTCCGATACGTCCGCCATCGAGAGTTTTCATTGCAATAGCAAATCCTCCACCGATTTTTCCAAGAAGATTTTCTTTGGGAATGATACAATTTTCAAAAACCAGTTCGGCTGTTGCCGAACCTCGAATTCCCATTTTCAGTTCTTTTTTACCAAAAGTAAATCCGGGGGTTCCTTTTTCAACAATGAACGCTGAAATTCCTTTTACTCCCTGCGATTTGTCGGTCATTGCAAAAATCACATAAACCTGTGCATATCCTGCATTGGTAATAAAAATTTTATTTCCGTTCAAAATCCATTTATTTCCATCTGCAACAGCCATAGTTTGTTGAGCAGAAGCATCTGTTCCTGCATTTGGCTCGGTAAGTCCGAATGCTCCTATATATTCTCCTGATGCAAGTTTAGGAATGTATTTTTGTTTTTGTTCTTCTGTTCCGTGTTCCAATATTGGCGCAAGACACAACGACGTATGAGCGGAAAGAATAACGCCTGTTGTCGCGCAAACTCTCGACAATTCTTCAACTGCAATAGAATACATAATATTATCGCCGCCTGCTCCGCCGTATTGTGTTGGAACAGGAATACCCATCAGTCCGATTTTTTTCATTTTTTCGACTGTTTCAATCGGGAAACGTTCTTGTTCATCAACTTCGGCAGCCAGCGGTTTTACTTCTTTTTCTGCAAAATCGCGAATCATTTGCTGAAAAAGTTTTTGTTTTTTATTTAAGTTAAAATCCATATTTCATTCTCAATTTATAATTTCTACAATCGTTGAAACTCCCATTCCGCCGCCTACGCAAAGCGTTGCAAGTCCATATTTTGCATTTCGTTTTTGCATTTCGTGCAGCAGAGTAACCAAAATACGCGCTCCGCTTGCTCCGACAGGATGCCCCAATGCAATTGCGCCTCCGTTTACGTTCAGTATTTCGTTTGGCAAATTAAGTTGTTTGCCAACAGCAACAGCCTGTGCGGCAAATGCTTCATTTGCTTCAATAAGGTTTAAATCGCCGATTGTCAATCCTGCTTTTTTCAACGCTTTTTGTGTTGAATAAACAGGTCCTATTCCCATGATTTTAGGATCAACGCCGGCAGAAGCATACGAAACGATTTTTGCCATAGGTTTAACTCCAAGTTGTGCTGCTTTTTCAGCGCTCATAATAACCAATGCCGCTGCGCCATCATTTATTCCCGAAGCATTTGCAGCGGTAACAGTTCCATTGGTTTTGAAGGCAGGCGAAAGTTTGCTTATGCTTTCGGCAGTAACTCCCGAACGAGGAAATTCATCGGTATCAAAAATTTTTGTTCCTTTCTTTTCTTTTATTTCAACAGGAATAATCTCTTCCTTAAAACGATTTTCGCTCAACGCTTTTTCTGCTTTTTGCTGACTCCATGCTGCAAATTCATCTTGTTCTTCGCGCGATATATTAAATTTTTCGGCAACATTTTCTGCTGTAACTCCCATGTGATAACCTTCAAATACATCGGTGAGAGAATCGTAAACCATACTGTCAACCAATTCTCCTTTGCCCATTCTATAACCCCAGCGAGCATTATTTAGCAAAAACGGCGTTGCGCTCATATTTTCCATTCCGCCTGCTACTACAATTTCGGCATCTCCCGATATTATCAACGAAGCGGCAATATTAACGGCTTTTAATCCCGAACCGCAAATGTTATTTATAGTCATTGCAGGAACTTCATAAGGAATTCCTGCTTTTACGGCAGCCTGTCGCGCCGAGCCTTGTCCGAGTCCTGCTTGCAAAACATTGCCCATAATTACTTCATCAACGTTTTCAACCGTAATGCCTGCTCGTCTTATTGCTTCTTTAATAACTATGCTTCCTAATTCCTGAACTGAAACGGAAGCCAGTGTACCTCCAAATTTTCCGATAGGAGTTCTTACTGCTCCTGCTATTACTATTTCTTTCATATTTTTATTTTTATGTAAAATAATACAATAATTTATATTTGCATTGGTTTAAGGTCATCTGCAATAATTAATTTTGCGCTTGTTGCTTCTTGTACCTGTTCTATTGTAAATTCAGGATGTATTTCTTTGAGAACAATGCCTTGCGGCGTGATTTCCATAACTCCCATTTCTGTAATTATCAAGTCAACTTCGTTTGAAGCGGTAAGCGGCAAGGTACATTCTTCAAGTATTTTATGATTTCCTTTTGCCGTATGTTCCATTGCAATAATTACTTTCTTTGCTCCTACAAGCAAATCCATAGCGCCGCCCATTCCTGGAGTTTTGCTGCCCGGAATCATCCAGTTTGCAAGATTTCCTTTCTCATCAACCTGCAATGCGCCGAGTATTGTAACATCAACGTGTCCGCCGCGAATTATGCCGAACGATGTTGCGCTGTCAAACGAAGATGCTCCCGATAATGCTGTAATATATCCGCCGCCTGCATTGGTAAGATATTTGTCTTCTTCGCCGGCGTTGGGCGTTGCTCCCATTCCCAATAAACCGTTTTCGGATTGCAAAATTACATTAATGCCTTCGGGTAAATAGTTGGGTATTAATGTCGGCAAACCTATTCCAAGATTTACTACATAACCATCTTTCAGTTCCAAAGCGCATCTTTTAGCGATGGTTTCTCTAATTTGATTTTTATCCATAAGTATATGTCATTTAATAATTAATATTTCAAAATATTTATCCGTTTATACGTTTATCAAGTTCCTGTGCAATGTACGAAGCAACATCGTCAGCATACGAATTCATTGTAAAACCTGCATCATAACCTAATTCTTTTGCCAATTCGTGGCTTATGCGCGGTCCTCCGCAGACAAGAATTACCTTATTTCTCAATCCTTCGGCTTCCAAAAGTTCTACTAACTCTATCATATTTTTAATATGTACGTCTTTCTGTGTTACGGTTTGTGAAACAAGCAAGGCATCCGCTTTCATTTCTATTGCCTTTGCAATAAATTCTTCGTTAGGAACTTGGCTTCCCATATTTAATGCCTCAAACATTTCGTAACGTTCAATACCATAATGCCCTGCATAGCCTTTCATATTCATAATGGCATCAATGCCGACTGTGTGAGCATCAGTGCCTGTGCTTGCTCCTACAACAACAATTTTACGACCAATCCGTTCTTTCACAAATTCGTCGCAAGCATGCATGTCCATCACACTGCTTTCAACTTTCGGAACATGAATATTTGTATAATCTACCGTATGATTACAATTACCATAACAATTAAAAAATGTGAAACCCTGTGTCAGTTCTTTATAAAAAACTACTTGCGGGTTATCAAATCCCATTTTTTTTATCAATTGTTTTGCCGCTTCAATGGCTTCATCGTTGCATGGAACAGGCAGCGTAAAACTCAACTGAGTTTTACCATCGTTCATTGTATCGCCATAGGGTTTTATCTTTTTTAAGTCAAGGGTTCGGTCAAAATCCTTACCCTCCATCGAATATAATCCTCCGCTCATATCATTTGTTTAATCGGTTAACGTTGTTACAATTTTTGTTAAAATATCATATATTATTTTTAATAAAAACGTGTAAAGATACGAAAAAATATCATTTCTAATAATATTTTTTTAAAAACAATCTATAATCGTCAAAAAATAAAGTAAGGGTATTTACGTCTGTATTTCTTTAATGAATATTTCTTATCATGCCGGAGTGATGCATAATAAATATCTGATTTATATCCTCTTGTTTTATTTTATGTAAACTAAAAATATTTAATATTTGATTATATCTTTTACATACTTCTACGGATAGTCAGTATTAATTATTTTCACTGTCCGCTGCTTTTCTCAAAAAGAGTTAACCCTTTTCAGTAAAAGGATTATACCTTTTTGGTAAAAGGAATATACATTTTAGGCAAAACGAATATACTTTTTTATCAAAATGTATATTCATTTTTAATAATACGAATAATCCTTTTCGGTAAAACGAATAAAATAATATATGTATAGTCATTTTTCTTTAACAAGTTTTTATTTGATGCGTAAAGTTTATTTCACGTTAAATAATACCATTTACGATTTAACAGATTTCAATTTTATAAATTAAAATCTTACCTTTGTGCCACATTTTAAAATAAGAATATTTAATTATTAAAACACAAAAAATATTATGGCAATAAAAGTAACAGTAGTCGGAGCAGGAAACGTAGGCGCAACTTGCGCCGATGTGCTTGCTACACGCGAAGTGGCATCGGAAGTTGTTCTTCTTGACATCAAAGAAGGAGTTTCCGAAGGCAAAGCAATGGATATTATGCAAACGGCAGCGCTTGCCGAATTTGGCGGCTGCGTAAAAGGCGTAACAAATGATTATGCGGCAACAGGCAATTCAAATGTTGTTGTTATAACATCAGGCATTCCGCGCAAACCCGGAATGACACGCGAAGAATTAATCGGCGTGAATGCAGGAATTGTAAAAAGTGTAGTTGAAAATATTCTTAAATACTCGCCAAATACAATATTAATAATTGTCAGCAACCCGATGGATGCAATGTGCTATCTTGCGGCAAAAACTTCGGGACTTCCACGCAACAGAGTTCTGGGACTGGGAGGCGCTTTGGACAGTTCGCGATTTAAATATTATTTAAGCAAAGCGTTGGGCGCTAATTCCAAAGACATTGAAGCGACAGTAATAGGCGGACACGGCGACACAACAATGGTTCCGCTTGCATCGCTTGCAACATACAGAGGCGTGCCTGTAACAAAATTTTTGTCGAAAGAAGAACTTGACGAAGTTGTATCGGCAACAAAAGTCGGCGGAGCAACTCTTACAAAATTACTCGGCACTTCGGCATGGTATGCGCCCGGAGCGGCGGCAGCATCTATGGTTGAATCAATAGTAAGAAATCAAAAACGTATTATTCCATGCGGCGTAGTGGTTGAAGGCGAATACGGAGAAAAAGACCTTGCAATCGGAGTTCCCGTTGTGCTTGGCGAAAACGGCTGGGAGAAAATTGTTGATTTTCCAATCAGCGAAGAAGAAAAAAATGCATTCAAAGCATCCGCAGATGCAACACGCAAAGTAAATCAAATCATGGTTGATAATAAAATGATTTAATAAAGTTCAGTTTGTAACACAAAAAAACAACTGCCCAATATTCTTGAGCAGTTGTTTTTTGTTTTAATATTTGTAATTAAATTCTATTTAATTTTAGTATCCCGGATTTTGCTGGTTTTTGATTTCAGGATTTGCATTGATTTCAGCTAAACTTATAGGTAAAATTGTTTTATAATAAGTTCTATCAATAGTAACAGGACGACTTGGAATAGTAACAGTTCCATCTTCTATGTCAACATCACTAAATGTTATTGGTATGTTCAGACGTATCATATCGAAATAACGATGCCCTTCTGCAAACAATTCTTTAGTTTTTTCTGCCATAATCATATCCAAAGTAATATTGTTTTCATCTGCGGGAGTCAGATTTGGAGCGCGTTTGCGAATTTCCTGCAAATATATTGCCGCTTTTTCTTTGTCTGGTGAAGGTTTTGACAATGAGGCTTCGGCAGCAATCAAATAAATTTCCGACAAGCGAATTACTTTTATATTAACAGCAGTAGATGTGGCTTTTCCATCTCCTGGAAAAGTTGCGCTTGTTCCTGTAACGCTTTTATTCACGCCTCCACTGTATTTGTAACATGCTCCAAGCCGAGATGAGGATTTTTCGTCATAATCCATAACTCCCCAGCGTACATCATCTGCATCTTCTCCAAGTAAGTCGATAAATGGAGTAGTTGCAATAAACCAACCTGATGCGCTACTACTGCCATGATTTCTACGGCGCAGATAAAATCCTAAAGATGCTGTTGTTAAATCTGCCTCGTTAGGGAAAACTCCAAGTTCAAAAATTGATTCCGAGCCAAATTGTTTTTTCCATGAATCAACCCATTCTGCATTTGGATATAATTTATCTTTATACAGACTTGAATTGATTATTTCTTCTGCGGCAGCCAGGGCTTCATCATAATTTTGCATTTGCAAATAAACTCTTGCCTGCATTGCAAGATTAGCATAATAGCTTATAAATCCATCTCTTTTGCTTTTTGAAAGCGATGCTGCATCTTCTGTTAAATCTTTTAATATCTGAGAATAAACTTGTTCAACAGATGCCCTTGTCGGTTTTGCGCTATATTCCAATTGTTCAAGCGTTAATGGAACTCCATAAGATGCTTTATCCATATCATAAGGTTTTCCATACAGGCGAACCAAATCATAATAAAACATTGCTCGCGCCGTTCGCGTTTCAGCCTTATATTGTTTCAAAAGATTATTTGTATTTCCGCCATCAATAAGTTTATCAATACTATTAATTAAAACATTGGCTTGCAAAATACAATTATATATTTGCAACCAATAGCCTGAATATGAATTTGTAGAAGCCGAATGATTAAAAGTATATAAAGCATCTAATCCGCGCCCTTGACTTGGAACAACCAAGCAACCGCCTTTAGCTTCTCCGTACATTACAAAATTTCTGCCATAATAGTCGGATGCAGTCATTTTACGCATCAAACCTGTCAACATAACTTCTGCGTCAAATACCGTTAATACTGATTCGGTATTATCAATCTGATTTGTCGGTTTTACATCTAAAAAATCATTGCATGATGTTAATGTTAAAATGCAAAATATTGAAGATAATATTATTTTTTTCATTGTATTATAATTTAATTTAGTATGTAATTCTTAAAAACTTAATTCTATACCAAAGGTATATGTTTTGCCTATTGGCATTTCCCATCCTTTTGTATAATAGGCGCTGCCTTCAGGGTCATATACTTTATATGCCGAAATAGTTAATAAATTTGCGCCTACAAAATAAAATCTTGTGTTGGTTAATCCAACTTTTTTTACTATATCTTTAGGTAGATTATAACTTAAAGTTATATTTTTCAAACGTACAAAACTACCGGGATGTTTATGCCTCGAACTGATTTGCATAGCATCCATCAAATCTTGATCATCAAGCATCGGATATCTTCCATTCATATTATCATACGTCCATCTTCCTTCATAAGTATCAGCAGCTCTTATTCTTTCCCAATAATAACCATCATCGTTTACATCTTTGCTAAAGCCATCGTACATATATCCGCCAAATCTGTATATAAAGTTTAGATTCAGTGAAATTCCTTTCCATGTTACTCCCGTACTGAAAGCGCCTTGTACTTTTGGATGCATATCGGCAAGAATAATCTGATCTGCATCACTGTACGAGTATGAAGCATTTCTGCCATTGCCTAAAATATCAGTACCATTATCGTTGTTTGTGTACCAAACATTTTTACCGTTTGTCTGGTCAACGCCTGCCCATTCCAATCCATATAATGAGAGAGTGGATTCGCCTTCACGATATATAAATCTGCAACGAGCATCTCCACCTGTCGGGTCGTTCCAAACAACATCTTGGCCTTCATATAATTTTGTAACTTTTGATTTTAACAAGGATGCATTAATGTTTACATTCCACGTCCAATCTTTATTTTTGATAATATCGCCGCCGATTTCAAATTCAAAACCTTTGTTATTTATTTCACCTACGTTTCTTAGAATACTGGAGAAACCTGTAACCATTGAAATTGGAACCGATTGTAGCAAGTCTTTAGTATCTCTGTCAAAATATTCTATTGTTCCACGCAGTCTGTTATTAAAAAATCCAAATTCTACGGCTGCATCTGTTACAAAATTGCGTTCCCACGATAAGTCAGGGTTTCCTATGTTTGCAAGTGTTCCGCCCGGATTTTCAAGGTATTTTTGAGTATATCCTGTCAAAGAGCGCCAGCCATAGTTACTTGTCGGTAGAGTTCCGTTTATACCGTAAGATAATCTGAAACGAAGATTGCTTATATAGTCGATATTCTGCATAAAATTTTCTTTTTTAATATTCCATGCTCCGGAAATAGACCAGAAATTTCCCCAACGTTTTTCAGGTGCAAGTTTTGAAGAGCCATCACGACGAAATGATACAGATGCAAAATATTTTGAATCATAGTTATATTCGGCACGCGAAAGAATAGAAGCCATTGTATTACCCCAGCTATAACCCGATGCAGATAATACGCCTGCCGTTTGTACCGTATGAAGAACGCTGGATGGCATATTTGTGCCATTCCCCAATATATAAACAGTGTTGTTTTCCGTAGCTTCAAAACCAGCCAATAAACTAACATTATGTTTTTCTGCAAACGTATTATCATAACTTAATGTTGTAGATGAAACCCAATTCGTATAATCTGTTGAAATATCAGTTACAGACGCGCCAACAGATGATCCGCTATAATGATTTTTACTATAATATAAATGCTCGGAAACATGATTATTATCATAAGAGAAAATAGATTTGAATACCAATTCTGGCAATATCTTCACTGTCATAGTCTCATTAACTGTTGTACGTAATGATTTCGACCAATTTTCCCATTCGTTATTATAATAAACAGAATTGTATGCGTAACTGGAATATCGGTCTGTCCATGGTTCTCCTGTTTTGTAATTGGTAGGCCAGTAAAGAGGCCACAATAAGTTTCGAGATTGGAGAAAATAATTTGCGCTTGTATTTCTCGTATCGTTAAATCCTGTTTTTTCACTTTTCGCAACGCCTACATTTGTGGCAAATTCAATATATTTATTAACTTTCTGATTTAAATTCAAACGTCCTGATATACGGTCATAATCATTTACGATACTTCGTCCTTGCTCTTTTGTATAAGAAATAGACGAATAATACGTTGTACGGTCATTACCGCCACTTACGGATAAATCATAAGTTTGATAAACTGCTGTTCTAAACAAAACATCATCCCAGTTAAAATATTTTCCATCTCTATTTTCAACTCCATCTGTCAAGCCTTCAACTTTAAGAGTTTCTACTGTATTACCAGTATTTGAGAAAGTATATCCATGCCTGTTGAATCTGTTGTTTAATTGTGTAATCGCTCGCGCATTTGCATCTACATCGCTACGTCCTGCCCGTATATAACCATTCCAGAAAATTTCATATTCCATTTCAATTTGCTGTTGAGGACTTGCAACTTCCCAGTTGTCGGTTGCAAATGATGGCGTTATTCCTATTTGTGTTTTAAAATCAATTTTAGGTTTTCCGCTTGCACCTTTTTTGGTTGTAACAATAATCACACCATTAGCGGCACGCGAACCATACAGAGCCGCAGAAGCAGCATCTTTTAATACCGTGATTGATTCAATATCCGCATTGTTTAATGAATTCATGGCATTATTAGATGTGTAAATGTAACTTGCCATTTGTCCCACATCGCCAGATGTAACAGGAACGCCATCTATAACGTATAGAGGATCATTTGATGCATTCATAGAACCAATACCGCGAATACGAATACTTGACACAGAACCGGCTTGTCCTGATGGCGACGTTATTTGCATACCTGCAACTTTACCTATTAACGCATTTTCAAGTGAAACGCTCGGCGCATCTTTGATTTGATCACTCTTTACAACTGCGGCTGAACCTGTGTAAGTACTTTTCTTTGCAGTACCATAGGCTACCACAAATGCTTCTTCAATTTGCGTAGCATCGGGTTCCAATGCTACATCAATAATGCTGCGGTTGTTTACAACGATTTCCTGTGTTTTATAGCCGATATAGCTAATCACAATTGTTGTACTGCCTGCAGGCATGTTGATAGTGTAGTTGCCGTTATCTTCGGTAAAAGTACCTGCGGTATTATAACCTTTAACGACAACCGATACATACGATATGGGATCATTGGTGCTGGCATCTGTTACTTTTCCTGTAACTTTTGTTTGTCCTGACACAACACCCATACTTAAAAGCGCTAAAAACGCTACAAAAAAGATTTTTTTCATAATTTCTTGGGGCTTTACATTAAAATTAATAATTTGTCCTATAATTCACATTATGTTAATTTTTGGTTACAAAACTAATTTATTTTTCTATTACTGCAAATTTTAACAAAATGGGGGTTCTCGTACTAAAATATATATGTTACTGATATTATCGTATTTAAAACTTAGTATAATGTAAATTATAGGACAAAAAATTTCTGGAAAGTGTTAAAATCATTTACTATTTTATTATTTATTATTTGCTTTTTTGCCGTAATTTTAAACCTATGAATAACACGTCATTGTTATGAGTGTAGCAAAGAAGCAATATGACTATTTACTATATATATTTAATTTACGATTTATCATTATAACATTAACCATTAATTCTTCACTTCTTTTGTTGGTGTGAGATATGTCTCATGCCTTGCTATTTTGCAGGGCTTCAGCCTCGCGTGGTAATAAGAGGCACAAACAATAATACCGTTTTATTTTGAATATTAGTATATAAATCATTACCTTTGCTGCGATAATTTATATTTCACCTTTTAAACAAATTTTATAAAACAATGAAAAAAATCATATTCACGCTCATTTGTTCCATAATTACATTTCAAACGTTTGCGCAGTCGTCGGTAAGCGACGTTTCAAAAATCATATCCGAAACTAATTGGAATACCAAACAAATAACAGAAAACATTGTATTTAAACAAGCGCTGATTAATATTTTTGAGTCGAAACAAAGCATAAATATCTTGGAAATCACGCCATCGGCAAACGTTAGGCTTGGAATAAACGATGTAAGCGATACGCTGATTGTTACAAGCGAACTGTGCAAACAGGTTGATGCCGTTGCAGGCGTTAATGCTTCGTTTTTTGATATGAAAAACGGAGGCGCTGTTGATTTTGTTCGCGTAAACGAGAAAATTCTTCATGACAAAACAAAAATATCACAGCGAAACAACGCCGCTCTTGTAATTGATAAATACAAAGTGGAAATACTCGAACGCGATACAACCGATAATAATTGGGAAAATAATTTGAATTACGAAAATGTAATCGTAGCGGGACCTTTGATTATGAAAAACGGAATGTCGGCGAAACTTCAAAAAAATGCATTTAACGAAAATCGTCATCCGCGCACTTTTGTTGCAACAAAAACGAACGGAAATGTTTTGCTGGTTGTTGTTGATGGCAGAAATACAAATGCCGCAGGAATGAGTATCAACGAACTTTACATTTTGGCGAAAGCGCTGAATTGCAAAGATGCAATGAATTTTGACGGCGGCGGTTCGTCGGCAATGTACATAAGCGGTGAAAACGAGAACGGAATTGTAAATTATCCGAGCGATAACAGATTGTTTGACCATAACGGTGAACGCCGCGTGGCAAACGTAATTTATGTAAAAGAATTTAACCCGTTTAAATTTGCGTTTTTTACAGATATACACACAGGCACCGCAACATCCGAAGAAGATTTGATGCGTTGCATTGAAGATGTAAATTCCCAAAGCGATATTGATTTTGTGATTATAAACGGCGATGTTACGGAAAACGGATTAAACTCTGAAATTGAAACAGTGAAAAACAGACTCGACAAACTCAATAAAAAATATTATGCAATTGCAGGAAATCACGAAACAAAATGGACGGAATCGGGACATACGCGTTTTGCACAGGTATTCGGCGACAATAAAGTTACATTTAAACATAACGGAATTAAATTTGTAGGATTTTCATCAGGTCCTGTTTTGCGTATGGGAGATGCGCATGTTTCGCCAATAGAAATTAACTGGCTGAAAAATACTTTGCAATCGATGGAAAACATAAAACAGCCTGTGATTGTATTCACGCATGTTCCGCTGATTGAACCTGCCGACCAAATAGATAACGGACATGAAATTGCCGATATTATTAGAAAATATAATACGCGCGTAATTCTCAACGGACATTATCATCACAACCGCGCACTTGATGCCGACGAAATTCCTGCCATAATTTGCCGTTCAACATTAAGAGATAAAAAACCTGTCGGAGGTTACAGCATTTTTACGGTTGATGCGGATTCTTTGAAAGTTTTTGAAAGAAATCCCATAGAGAAAACAGAAAAACATTGGCATTCGCTATCGATGACAAAAGAATATTATTCCACGCAGGCAGAAAAGCATGATTTGGGCAACGATTCAATAAATTCATTATATCCTGACGTAAAAATAAAATGGCAAACCGAAACAGGCGGCATTATCACAAATTCGGCTGCCGTTGCAGGTAACAAAGTAATAGCAGGAAACGAACTTGGCGAAGTTTATTGCGTAAATTCCGAAAACGGAGAAATTATCTGGAAATACAAAACGCGCAATTCGGTATATTCAACGCCTGCAATAGAAAAAAACAGTGTGGTTTTTGGTTCGTGCGACAGCAGTATTTATTGCTTAAATATTGAAAACGGCACAAAACTTTGGGAAATTAAAACAAATCACACGGTAATGGGAACTCCGATTATAGAAAACGAAATTGTATATATCGGCGGCAGCGACGGATATTTCAGGGCAATAAATATAAACAACGGAAAAATTATCTGGAAATTCGATGGAATAAAGGGATACATAGAAAGTAAACCGCTGATATATGACAATAAAATAATATTTGGGGCATGGGATACAAATCTTTACGCCTTAAATAAAAAAGATGGAACACTTGCGTGGAAATGGAATAACGGACATCCTCGTTTGCATTTTTCGCCCGCAGCCTGTATTCCTGTCGCTAATGATGGAAAGATTTTTATTGTCGCTCCCGACCGCTTTATGACCGCCATCGATGCATCGACAGGAAAAACAGTGTGGAGAACAAACAAACACAAAGTTCGCGAAACTATTGGCATTTCCGAAGATAAAAGCCGAGTGTATGCCCGTTGTTTTGTCGATACGGTATTTTGCATTTCGTCTACTGCAAAAGATTTTGAAGAATTGTGGTTTGCAAAAACAGGTTACAGTTACGATATAAATCCTTCGATGCCTGTTGAAAAAGATGGCGCAGTATTTTTTGTAACTAAAAACGGAATGTTTGTTGCATTAAAAGCCGATAACGGCAAAATACTCTGGAAACACAAATTTCGTAATACAATAATTGCCACGCTGACGCCGTTGAATGGCAGCGAGGTTATTTTCACAACTCACGATGGAATTATCGGGAAATTAACAGCCGATAAATATTAGTTCTACTTGTTTCGCGCGTTTGCGCAAACGTCCCCCGCTGCGGAGCATACTTGCGCGCGTTCGCGCAAACGTCCTCCACTGCGGAGCATACTTGCGCGCGTTGGCGCAAACGTCTTCCCACTGCGGAGCATACTTGCGCGCGTTCGCGCAAACGTCCCGCACGCTGCGGCAAACTTGCGCGCGTTCGCGCAAACGTCCCGCACACTGCGGCAAACTTGTGCCCGTTGGCGCAAACGTCCCGCACGCTGCGGCAAACTTGCGCCCGTTGGCGCAAACGTCCCGCACGCTGCGGCGAACTTGCGCCCGTTGGCGCAAACGTCCCGCACGCTGCGGCAAACTTGTGCCCGTTGGCGCAAACGTCCCGCACGCTGCGGCGAACTTGCGCACATTCGCGCAAACATTCTCCAATCTATAATTTTTCTTTCAGATATTTTCCTGTGTACAAATCGTTGCGTTTTGCAAGTTCTTCGGGAGTTCCTTCAAAGCACAGGTTTCCGCCCTGTTCGCCGCCGTCCAAGCCAAGTTCTATTACCCAGTCTGCCGATTTTATCACATCCAGATTATGTTCGACAATTATTATTGAATGTCCTTTTTCGACAAGGGCATTAAGCGCCGACATTAATTTTTTTATATCGTGAAAATGCAATCCTGTTGTTGGTTCGTCGAGTATGAAAAGCGTGGGTTCTGCGCCTGTTTCTTTTGACAAAAAATATGCAAGTTTCACCCGCTGACTTTCGCCTCCCGATAGCGTATTTGATGATTGTCCGAGTTTTATATATCCCAAACCTACATCCTGCAAAGGTTTGAGTTTGTCGCATATTTTTTTTGCCATTGCTTCTTTTTGCCGCGCAAAAAATTCTATTGCCTGGTCAACGGTATAATCAAGCAAATCGGAAATACTCAGATTTTTATATTTTACTTCAAGAATTTCCGACTTAAAACGTTTACCTCCGCAGGCTTCACATTCAAGAATTATATCCGACATAAACTGCATTTCTATTCTGATAAATCCGTCACCGTTGCACTCTTCGCAACGTCCGCCGTCAATATTAAACGAAAAATGCGATGACTGGTATCCGTTGGCTTTTGCCAAAGGCAAGCCTGAATACAATTTTCTGATTTCATCATAAACCTTAACGTAGGTTACAGGATTTGACCGTGATGATTTTCCTATAGGATTTTGGTCAACCAATTCAACGTTTTTTATAAATCTCAAATCGCCTTCGATGGCTCGGTGAACTCCGGGTTTGTCGCCGCACGAGTTTAATTTTCTGAACAAAGCCGGATACAAAACATTTTTCACAAGCGACGATTTCCCCGAACCGCTGACTCCCGTAACGGCAACAATCCCGCCAAGCGGAAAACGAACATCAATATTTTTCAAATTGTTTTCGGCAACGCCAAGCAATTTTATATAATTATTCAATTTACGTCTGATTTGCGGCGTTTCAATTTTTTTCTTTCCAAAAAGATACGACAGTGTGAGCGATTTTTCAATTTGTTCGTCATTGGCATTTTCGGGTTTTCCCTGAAAAATAATCTCGCCTCCGAAACGTCCTGCAAAAGGTCCTACATCTATAATCTGGTCGGCTGCTTTAATAATTTCTTCTTCGTGTTCGACAACAATAACGGTATTTCCCAAATCGCGCAGTTGTTTCATAACCTTTACCAACTGTTGCGTATCGCGCGAATGTAAACCGATGCTCGGTTCGTCCAGAATATAAAGCGAACCTGTGAGATTGCTTCCGAGCGAAGTTGCAAGATTTATTCTTTGACTTTCGCCGCCCGAGAGCGAATTGGATAAACGGTTCAGCGTAAGATAACCTAAACCTACATCAAGCAAATACTGCAAACGGTTTTTTATTTCGATAAGCGTACGCGATGCGATTGTTTTTTCGTAATCGGTCAACTTGATATTATCAAAAAAGTATTTTAGTTTTTCGACAGGTTGTATTACAAGTTCCGAAATATTTTTTCCGTTGATTTTCACATAGCCGGCTTCTTTTCGCAAGCGCGAGCCTTCACATTCGGGACAAACAGTTTTGCCTGTATATCGGGCAATAAGAACACGATTTTGAATTTTATATTTTTGTTCTTCGAGAATTCGGAAAAAATCGTTTATCCCGCAAAAATATTTGTTTCCGCGCCACAACAAATCGCGTTCGGCTTTTGTTAAATCGCAATAAGGACGATGTATGGGAAAATTAAATTTTGATGCCGAAAAAATCAAATCTTCCTTGTATTTTTTCAGAACTTCGCCGCGCCAGCATGCAATGGCATCTTCAAAAACGGAAAGCGTTTGATTGGGAACGACAAGATTTTCATCAATTCCTATTGTTTTTCCGTAGCCTTCGCAATGCGGACAAGCGCCAATCGGATTGTTAAAACTGAAAAGATATTCGTTGGGATGTTCAAATATTATTCCGTCTGCTTCAAAACGCGAAGAAAATATTTTTGTCGTTTGTTTTTTATTTTCTGTCGAATAAGTTGAAATTATACATTCACCATCGCCTTCGTGAAAAGCCGTTTGCACCGAATCGCCAAAACGAGCAAGAGATTCGGAATCGTCGGCAACGGTAATTCTGTCAATCAAAAGACAAAATGTTTTTTTGTTTAGTTTGTCGATTTCGGGCAAAACGCTGCTTATTTGCATCACTTTTCCATCAACCGTTACGCGCGAAAAACCCTGCTCAACAAGATTTGTGAGCCATTCTGCCAAGCCGCTGTAATTTTTGTTCACAAACGGAGCGAGAACAAGCATTTGCGTTTGTTCAGGAAAATCAAGAATGTAATTCACAACATCGCTTACGCTGTGCGATTTTACTTCGCAGCCCGATACAGGTGAAAATGTTCGTCCTATTCGCGCATAAAGCAGTTTCATATAATCGTAAATTTCGGTTGAAGTTCCAACCGTTGAGCGCGGATTGCGTGTGCTTACTTTTTGTTCGATAGCAATTGCAGGCGGTATTCCCGAAATCATATCAACATCAGGTTTGTTCATTCTTCCGAGAAACTGTCGCGCATACGATGATAAACTTTCTACGTATCGGCGTTGTCCTTCGGCAAAAATAGTGTCGAAAGCCAAAGTAGATTTTCCCGACCCCGACAAACCTGTGATAACAATCAAATTATTGTGCGGAATCTCAAGATTAATATTTTTGAGATTATGCACTCTCACGCCTTCTAATTTGATATATTTTAATTGTGTGTTTTCCAACATTTTTATTTTTAAGGGCGTAAAATTAGTAAAAAAATGATAATTTAATGTTGAAAGCAACTTGTTTATATATTTTTTCAGAAAAGCGAATATTTATTAATGGTTAATGATATAATGGTTAATGATTCTTTGCTAATTTGAAATAAGAGCGCAAATAACGCAGTTTATTTTATTATTAATCATTAACCCATTACATCATTTACCATTTTTAAGGTAAGGTTATAAATCCTATGGTATTGCCGTAAAATACATCCACATCACAATACTGAGTTTCTGAATAGTACGAATCTATATCGTTTCCTTCGTACAGATATATCAATTTTCCATTCTGTTCATAATATACAACCCTGCCATTCTTGTTACTTTGAGCAAACACCACAAAAGCCTTTGAATAATATTTGGTGTTGGGCAATAATCCGCTTACGTTTCCCGAAAAATTACCTTCGTTTGCTATTTCGTCATATACCATACCATGTGAAGGATCTCTTATAGCAGTAAGATTACTAATGTTTGTATCAAAAACAAAACCGCGTCTTGCAATTTTTAAGTTTGCTTTACTGCCCTCTGTAACAGTTTCTATATTTCCATTTAACACTGCAGATTGATTGGTTATGTCCGTAGCGTTAATTGTTTTTACATAACCTTCATTATAGTACTCGTCAGAACATCCTGCAAAAACGAATATCAATATTGTAAAAAAAATTATATTTTTCATTTCTTTATATTTTAATATTATTTTAATTTAGTTCACCACCTCCATGCAAGTCCCCATTTTATTATAAGCAAAGGCTCCCATTTCTTGGTAAATGTATCGTAAGACATTCCTAATTCCAATGATATGATTGGCTTTGTCTTTGGTTTATTTAACAGCGCATCAACTCCTGCTGTTACGTAAAATCCTTTTCCCTGCCGTATTCCGCTTGTTCCCCAGCGTCCTTCATTATCGTTAAAGCGGTTTACTTTTTTACAACCCAGCGTACTGTAACCGCCTGAAATAAAGAATTGTCTATACGGGAAAAGTTTTATCCCCGCCGAATAATGGAAAGGGTAAATATTGTTAGCATCATTCTTTCCACCGAAATCAAGTCCTGCGCGTTCAACTCCAAGACTAAGACTGTAGCCTATTCCGAAATTGCGTCCGCCATGTCTGCCCAAAAAACTCGTGCTAAAATGTAATGGATAACCGGAGCTTATTACGCCCCATGCAAAATAATCGTGCCAGTGTCCTTTTCCCTCTCTTGTTAAAACTGTTATTTCATCTTGTAGTTTCGTTATGGCTGTTTCCAGTTTCTTTATTTTATCGTCTTTATTGCTTAATACAGTTACAGCCTTTTCTTTTTCAAATAATTCAGTTTGCAACTTATTTAATCTCCTTTCGTTATCAGATAATTCAGTTTTTAACTTATTTAAATTCTTTTCTTTTACACTTAATTCAGCTTCCATTTCATCAAGGCTTTTTATTTTTATTCTATCTGCATTCCATTTATTTACCTCTTCTCTAAAATCATCGGATTCGCAGTCTATTGCGATAGGATAATTGTAAAAATCGTTAAGCACTCTAGCGTCTCGCAGCACTTGCAGCAACACATAAACCTTTATTTCTCCTGTTATCATAGTTATTGGCAGGGTTTGGCACACGCGACGGCGCTGCAAACGGTTAGCATCCAACAGAAAATTCAAGGAGTCCAGCGACACAGCTTTATTTAACGTAATTGCCTGTGTGGTAACGTTGAGTAGCCCGCCTTCATTGAATGCACTGTATAAAGCATTTTTCCATGCTCCGAGTTCTGCTTCAGTTTCTGTTTTGCCTGTTCCCATACCATATACAAATATATGGTTTGCTTGGGTTGTTGGCGGAAAAGGCGGTTTTCTAACCCACTCCGGGCGGGGTTCTGTTTGCTGTGCCTGCACTGCCTGTAGCGACAGCAGGAAAACAGCAAAAAATAATAATTTTGTAAATGTTTTCATTTTTATTCTTCCTTAATTTTAAATGTACATCCCCTTTTTTTTTCTAATTCTTCTTTGATTTTTCTAAATCCTCTTTTGACCCTTATAAACATTATTCTGGATTCTACCTCCATTATTTTGTCTTCTATCGTCTTTATTTCGTTCTTTTCGTCTTCTGTCCACTCTATTTTTTCCATATCTTTTCTTATTTCGTCAAACGCTTTTCTTATTTCGTCAAACGCATTTTTTTCCGCTTTTTTTTCTAACTCCTTTTTTTCTGCTTCTAACTTCTTTTTCATTATCATTTCATTCCATTTTTCTAATTCTTTCCTAAAATCAGCGGGTTCACAGTCTATTGCGATAGGATAATCGTAAAAATCTGGAGATTTAGTAGCGTCTCGCTGCACTTGCAGCAATACGTAAACTATTATTTTTCCACTTAACATAGGTATAGGCGGGGTTTGGCACACGCGACGGCGCTGCAAACGGTTAGCATCCAACAGAAAATTCAAGGAGTCCAGCGACACAGCTTCATTTAACGTAATTGCCTGTGTGGTAACGTTGAGTAGCCCGCCTTCATTGAATGCGCTGTATAAAGCATTTTTCCATGCTCCAAGTTCTGCTTCAGTTTCTGTTTTGCCTGTGCCTTCACCACATATAAATATATAATTTGCTCCCTCTGGCGGAACAGGCTGTTCCCATACCCAATAGGGACGGGGGTTGGGTCGTAGCGATTCTGCCTGCACTGCCTGTAGCGACAGCAGGAAAACAGCAAAAAATAATAATTTTGTAAATGTTTTCATTTTTATTCTTCCTTATTTAATAAACAATTGAATGTATTATATACTGGCTTAATATTAACGTCTTTTGCCACCTGGCAAAGCACGTATGCTCGATAGCCGGTGCGCGTTATCAGTAATTCGGTGTAGCTGCATACCTTGTTAACAGGTATGCGCGAAAACTTCCCATAACTTACCAAAACGCTGTCTTCCGGCATTTTTTGCAACTGTTCCAAATTCGCAGGCAAATCTACTGCAAAAGCGCTTTCGCATATTACATTTATAAAGGCTTTGGTAATGGCTTTTTCGGGAGTATCGCCCGTACCTTGCGACACGCGATAGTAATAGGTAGCCGTACCCTTAGGGACACGGCTAACCCATAACGGAACTTGCCCAACTGCATTGCATACATAGAGCAAACCAAATAAACCAAACAGTATCCTCAGCCTCATATTTACTTTTACGGTTGTATTTGTGGCGCCTGTGAACAAATAGCAGGTCTCAGTTTGCAAAGATCTTCTTTTTCTTTCGCAGCTTGATTTTTAAGTTCTTCTTCTAATGTCTCGAATAAAACATTTTGGTCGTACTTTATTTTGAGTGTTTCAAACTCATTTGCTATTTTTGTTTTGAGTTCTTCCAGCGAAACTCTTGTTGCCATATAGCAAACATAAGTACCGCGCTCTGTTTTTGTCATCTGTTGACACAGTACAGCGTTAAAATTATTGATAGCCTTTTCTCCACCGGTGCGAACTGCGCGTTCAAAGTTGGCTTGTGTTGATTCCGTTCCTGAAGGCACATTCACTCTGTTGTAATAATTATTGGATATGTTCTTAATAAAGCCCAGCCACTTGTCTCCAATAGTGTTTCGTGCCCTAACCAAAGCATTCTCATAAACCAGCGCTTGGCTGAACGGATCGTCATTTTTACCCGGTTCGCCAATACCAAAGCCCGTTATATACTTTTCCGGTTCTTTGTCCAGCGCTTCTGCGAAACATGGAATATTTATTATTTGCACTTCCAGAATTGGCGTTGATTTTCCTACCTGTTCTCTTAAACGTTCTAATTCAGCTTCTGATCTGAGTAATTTTGCAGCCATTTCATTTTCCTTGATTTTAGCCTCTACATTTGCGCTATCAATCTTTTTCTTATTATTAATTCTCTCAACTTCGCGATCCGTCTCACTTGGAGGAGGCTGATCGGGTTTAAGAAGTTGCCCAGATTGAACCTGTTGTCCAGATTGGACAGGTTGATTTCCCGCAGATGTTCCTGCTACATTTTTACTACTTCCGCAGCTTGTCATTACAAGCCCTGCTAATGCTGCTATAGCAGCAATTTTCATTAATTTTTTTTCCATTGTCTTTTTTTTTAGAAATTAATATTTGTTATTTTTAATTTGTAATTCATATTGCTAATTACTATTTTATTATTTACGATTTTGTTATTTACTATTATTTTTCATTCTTCATTTTTCATTCTTCATTTTTCATTCTTTCGTCCCCGCACGACAGGCAGAGGCATGTTTTTGTCCGTAGGTTGCGCTATCGCTTAACCTACGGTTATGCAAATCTCGCCCTTTCAGGGCTATTCTATTTACTATTTTGTTATTTACCATTTACGATTTATTATTTTTCACTTTTCATTCTACATGTCGTGCGGGTCAACGTATGTGTTTCTATTGTTGTTTGCTGCTCCGCACGTTTTTATTGTCGTTTTCTTTGCTACTGAGGTTACTTGGATAAATAAGGTTTTTTTATTTTTTTTATCATTAACCATTAATTTTTCATTCTTCACTCTTAATTCTTCATTAATTTTACCAGCTGTAGCCGTTTTCTCTTAGCCATTCCTGTGAATTCGTATTTCCTAATCGCGCAGCCTTTTTATAACAGTTTCTTTGTTCGCTGTAGTTTCCTAAACCATAGTAAGCGTTTCCCATATTATTGTATGCGTCTGCATCTTCAGGGTCAATGGCTATGGCTTT
>JAISPX010000004.1 GCA_031274595.1 Prevotellaceae bacterium
TATTGCTTACCATTGACTGGTGGAAGTGCTTAATTTTGAACAAACAATAGCCACTATCAATTTTGCATATACTTATTTTTTAATCAGTCTTTGTATTTTCCTTTACCAATAAATTTGTAAATTCATTGGTATTCAATTTCTTATGCCCTATTGTTACCGTGTAATTATCGTTTTCTGAGAAATCAATTTCCGGATTTTCATTTTGATTTTCAGGATTATGTGCTTCTTTCTTACATGCGGCTATGAGTTCTGAATAGGAGGCTGGAACCTCTGCTTGCGGCATAATAGCCCGATATTGTGCCCGAGTTCTCCACAATTCGCTAAAAAGATGAGTGCCGGCTCCTTGGCCAAAATTTCCACATTGAAGACAAATGTTTTTACATTCAAAAAGGCATCCCGAAAGCGGACTCCCTCCAAAGCGATAGACAACCGAGTCGCCACCACATTTTTCACAATGAGAATGAAATATTGACTCTTTTTCCCATATTTGTAGTAGTTCACCCAATGTAACAACCGGATTGGCAGGCAGCATATACATTGCGCCAAGAAATGCATTAGAAGCTTTAACGCTGTAATAGCGCGGCTCGTTAAGAATCATTTCTCGGTTTTCCCAGAAAAGTGGAATGTATGGATAAAACGAATTAAAACCATCCTGAATCTTTCTATTTTGTTCTTTTTCTGCGGCAATACTTTCCTTCATTTTAATTGATTTTTGTTTTGTAAATATTTTGAAATTCTTATCCTCATTAAATAAATCCTACTCTTTTTCTTGTTTTGTCAATCAATTCATTTTGGCAATACGAAACCAAGGCGTCAATATCGGGTTCCATGCCGGTAATGATACTATCAACGGTTCGTTTACGTGCGATATTCTCAATTTGTCCGCCGCTGAAATCAAAACGAGAAGCAAGCCGGTTGGCGTCCGTTTCGGACAAAGCCGGAATCATCGTTTGCCATATCGCTTGTTTGGCTGTGATATTGGGCTTTTCAAATTTTATTTTATACAAAAACCTTCTTTCAAAAGCAGCATCCAAATTTTGGGTCAAATTAGTTGTGGCAATCATGATACCGTCCAATGTTTCCATTTCCTGAAGGATGATGTTTTGGATGGTATTTTCGGTCTGCTCAACCGAGCCGTTGCGACCACTCATCTCTTTCCTTTTTCCAATCACTGCATCTGCTTCATTGAAAAGCAAAATAGGAGCTAATCTTCTATCTTTCAGCATGGTTTTATAGCGACTGAATACGCTCTTGATTATTTTTTCACTTTCGCCAAACCACATACTTTTTGTCTCTGAAATATCCACCAACATAATTTCGCGACCTGTTTCACGAGCCAACTGATACACTGTTTCAGTTTTTCCGGTTCCGGGACCTCCATAAAACAGGCAGGCAAAACCCGTTCGCATCCCATTTTCTTTGAGGCGGTTTTGTACTGTTTTGAAATTATCTTCTTTCAATAAAGAAACAAGCCGGGTAATTTGCCTCTGCTCTTCTGCATTGTAATACAATACTTTAGCTGTAATTGTTTCGGGTGTTATTACATTCTTGAAATTTTTGGTTTGCTGCACATCAATATCAAATTCGCTAAGCAGTTCATCTATTGCCTTTTGAGTCAAAGAATATATTTCCGGATTTGCCAATTCTTCTGTTTTTTTATATTCTATCAATTCCGACAAGAACAACTGACTTTCTCCTCTTTTAAACGACATCCGCTCTCCGGAAATCACACCTCGAAATAGAAAGGATAGTTCACGCATGTTGATTTCATTATCATCTTCATTTACAACTTGATGACAGAAAAAGAGCAGAATCAACCGATCAAGTTTTGTTAGTTTATATTGTTTCAAATTTTTGAAAAACGGCAATTTACGGTTACTTGATATCAATTCGTCAATGTTTGTTTGTAAAGTTTCATAACGCAAATTATAATTTCTCAATCGTTCAAACCATGTTTGCAGCAAATTGAGAACTTGTTCTGACGTGTAATTTTTATACGATTCCGGAACATATTTTTCGTCCTTCTGCAAGCACTCAAGCACTCTTTCAGGAACAAGATATATAAAGCTTTCCGACCCACCGAAAGGATCGGGTTCATGTAAATATTTAATCAGTTTTTTTGCTTTTAAAGCATCAAAATCTTTTCTGTGACACATCAATCGTATATTTGTACAGTTGAAATGATAAGCAATCTCCTTTAATCTGGACTTTCCATCATCGGAATTATTGATAATGGCTGCCAACAATACAGCCTGTTCAGGGCTAATATCCAATTTTTCACAAACAAAGTCGGTATGCGTTTTTACAGGTTCCAGACTTTCCGGCGTAAAACCTGAATTTTTGCTGATAGAAATAATTTGTTCAATGTGCTCCATCATATTGAGCGTTTTTTCTTCCTTCGATACTGTTTTTTTCATTTATTTTTATAATAAAAGTAAATATAATCCCCTGCCGACAGTCCATAACAATGGCCATACAACAATTAATAACAAGTAAAATGTAGTGAAAAGTTGCCGATTGTGGTACCCAATCGACTTTTTAGACATTTTTTTGAAGAGGTTGCAATCACTACAAATCTATCCTCTGCATGCCGTGACTAAACATCAT
>JAISPX010000009.1 GCA_031274595.1 Prevotellaceae bacterium
AGAGCAACTTTTTCCCCATAATGGCTGCCAATTGGCAGCCATTATGGGGAAAAATACCATTCCTTTTGTCTATTAAATGATTTTTGCCCTGAAACACCATTCCTTTTGTCTATTAAGCCTTACTTTTTGTGTTTTAATACTGATGAATTTTTCTTGTAATCATCATTATTAAGCGCAAGGTTGCAGCGATAATTATTGCAAAAAATGCGGTGTTGAAATGTTGCGGTAAAAAATATTGTCCGCACAAAGCGATTAGATTGCAAATGACGCAAATTATCAGAACATATAAATTGCTTTTTTCAGATTTCCAAAATACGTATAAATACAAAGGATTGAGCCAAAGTATATTTAAATTATTGCGAACAGGATAATGCAGCGAAAATATCCACATCAATAAAATTATTAACGAAAGTATTGCCATTGTTAGAAAAAATATTTTATCAAAAATTTTGCCGCACGATTTTTTACTTTTTTTGAGACGGCAGAAATCCAAATAAGTCAATAAAATCGCAATAAGCATGAATATGCAAAAAACCATATTCGGCGACAACAAAGCGGAATTTCCTGCATCCTGAGCGAGATAAAGAATTTCAGGTTTGGATGCGAAATTTTTCCCATCTATTCGTGCTGTGTCAACATTTATCATCAATTCATTCGGAAGAAACATATAATCGGCATTGGTTGCGCGAACATCTGTGGGCATTCCGAGCAAAATATCAATTCCGAATTTACTCCATGCCATTTTTTCGAGATAAGGATAAATCAGTTGCCTGAATGTTTTATTTTTATCTGTATTTTGATTTGAAAAGTCAAGTTTTTGACCTATTACTTTCTGAAAAATATCGCGAATACGCGTAGAGCAATTATCTTTGAAAAAATCGTAGCGATAACTTCTGTTTTGAGGCTTGTAATTTTCTATCAGCAAGGCAAAAAGTTTTTCCTTTTCGGCGTGCGAGATATTTAATTTTTGTTCGTAAACGCTGCGATTTTCATGCACATAACTTTGCAAAAAATCTTGAAAATTATTTGCCGAAAGCATGTACATTAACGTGCCTCGCGAAAATTTCAGGTAAAAATTTTTAGTGTTAAAATCAAACGTTCCGTAATTAAAAACTATATCAATATTGTTTTTTTTATCGCAAATGCGGATTGCGCTGTGACCGAAAGTAGAATACAATTGATTTCCCTGTCCGCAGGTGAGCAGGGAAACATGAGCGCTGTCGCTCAATTGCTGTGATTCTGCCGTATTAAAAAATACGAAAGAAACAGTTATTGCAATGATTCGGAATATTTTCATAATGTACATTTATACAACAAAAGTATGAACTTTACGGAAATTATAAAAAAATCCGAAAATATTTTTATGTAAATAATGATTACTTTATCACGCCTAATTCTTTGCCGACTTTTACAAATGCCGCTATTGCACGGTCAAGATGTTCTTTTTCATGTCCTGCCGAAATTTGTACGCGAATACGCGCCTGATCTTTTGGCACAACTGGATAATAAAATCCTACGACATAAATTCCTTCTTCCAACATTCGCGCCGCAAATGTTTGCGAAAGTTTTGCATCGTAAAGCATAACAGCGCAGATGGCAGATTGCGTAGGTTTTATATCAAAGCCTGCATCTATCATTTTATTTCTGAAATATTCAACATTGCGTTGTTGTTTTGAATGAATTTCATTGTTTTCTTCAAGCATTTTGAACATTTCTATTCCTGCGCCTACAACTGCCGGAGGTATTGAATTTGAAAACAGATAAGGACGCGAACGCTGACGCAATAAATCTATAATTTCTTTGCGTCCTGTTGTAAATCCGCCTATTGCTCCGCCGAATGATTTTCCGAGTGTTCCTGTGTGAATATCAATGCGTCCGTACAAATTAAACTGCTCGCTTACGCCGCGACCTGTTTTTCCTACAACGCCTGCCGAATGACATTCGTCAACCATAACCAGAGCGTCGTATTTTTCTGCCAAATCGCAAATTTTGTCCATTGGAGCAACATTGCCATCCATCGAAAAAACTCCATCGGTAACAATAATGCGATGCCGTTGAGCCTGCGCTTCAATCAGGCAATTTTCCAATTCCGCCATATCTGCATTTGCATAACGATAGCGTTTTGCTTTTGAAAGTCTTATTCCATCGATAATTGATGCATGATTTAACGCATCCGAAATTATTGCATCGTTTTCGTCGAACAAAGGTTCAAAAACGCCTCCATTAGCATCGAAGCAGGCGGCATACAAAATTGTGTCTTCTGTTTTGAAATATTTTGCAATAGCGGCTTCCAGTTCTTTGTGGATATTTTGTGTTCCGCAAATAAATCTTACGCTCGAAAGCCCGAAACCGTGAGTGTCCATAGCTCGTTTGGCGGCATCAATCAATCGCTGATTATCGGACAAACCCAAATAATTGTTTGCGCAAAAATTAAGTACATCCTTGCCTGTATCAACTTTTATATTCGCCTTTTGAGACGACACTATAATGCGTTCATTTTTATAAAGTCCTGCCGATTCTATATCGGCGAGCGTTTGCTGTAAATAGTTTTTTATTTTCCCGTACATATTGATGTTTTTTTCAAATTTGCTCAAAGTTAAAAATAATTCGGCATTTAGCAATAATTATTTTTCATTTTTGTTGAAAAAATATTTTTCGGGATTTTCCTGTTTATATCAAATCGCTATTAAAAAATGATTAATGATATAATGGTTAATGGCAATTCACTTTCAACTCTACAAACTTTATGAACTTTATAGCGGAATAAAATAGTAAATAGAAAATTTCCACATTGACGACATTATTAAATGAATAATGAAAGGTGAAGAACGGAAAATTATTTTAATTTCACGTAACAGGATTTGTTTCTAAAACTTTTACTTAATTTTGCTGCCAATTAAATATTTTTTGACAATTTGGTATGAAACAACTCGAAAATTTTATGAACACGCTAAGCGGTTGGGTATGGTCTTATCCTTTGCTTGCGTTATTAATCGGCGGCGGTCTTTTTTTTCTTATATATTCACGATTTTTGCCTTTTCGTTATTTCTATCGCGGCATACAGGTTTTGCGCGGAAAATACGATTCCGAAAATTCTAATGAGCGGGGACAAATAAGTTCGTTTCAGGCACTATCAACGGCGATTGCAGCAACCGTAGGATTAGGAAGTATTGCGGGCGTTGCGGTTGCTATCACAATGGGCGGACCCGGCGCCATTTTTTGGATGTGGATTACGGCAATTGTGGGAATGGCGACAAAATTTTTCACATGTTCGCTTAGCGTTATGTACAAGGGAGAAGACAGCGCCGGCGTTTTGCAGGGAGGTCCAATGTATTTTATAACCAAAGGACTCGGCAGAAAATGGAAACCTTTGGCAATAATATTTGCCGCCTGCGGCATGGGCGGTTGTTTATGTCTGTTTCAGGCAAATCAATTGACCGAAATTATCAGAAGTGGATTTCTTGTTCCTATGGGAGTTGAAACAGGCATAAAATCCGATTTTATTATTGGCGTTTTGATATGCGCAATTGTTTCGCTGGTTATCTTCGGAGGTATTAAACGTATAGGAAAAGTAGCGGCGGCAATGGTTCCAGCAATGGTTGTAATTTATTTTACGGCAGTTGTAATTATTATGATAAAATACAGTTCCAATATAATTCCTACAATTACATTGATTTTTAATGATGCGTTTACGGGCGATGCCGTTTCGGGCGGCGCTTTGGGAGCGCTGATATTAATGGGAGTGCGAAGAGGAGTATTTTGCAACGAAGCAGGAGTTGGAACTGCATCAATGGCGCATGGAGCGTCAAAAAATCCGCAGCCAATACGCGAAGGTTTAGTGGCAATGATTGAACCGACAATCGACACAATACTTATATGCACACTCACTGCCGTTTCTGTTTTGGTTACAGGCGCGTGGCAGCAGTTTGCGGGTCAGGATGTGAAAGGAATTACAATAACGCTTGCCGCATTCGAAACGGCAATACCTTACTTTGGGAAATACATTTTGCTTGTAGCGGCTTTGATATTTGCATTTTCAACATTATTCACATCATCGTATTACGGAACAAAATGCGCTTCGTTTTTATTCGGCGTAAAATATGCAAAATACTACAATTATATTTACGTTCTTACGTTGATTTTTGCGGCTGTGGGTTCTGTAAATCTTGTTGTGTGTTTTATAGATACGATGTACGGACTGATGGCTTTTTGCACTATAACGGGAACGATTGCCTTGTCTCCCAAAATTATGAAGGCGGCAAACGAATATTTCAAAAACAATAAATTATAATTACGGTTAAAATCAACAAAATGTCGGAGGCAACTATCGGAAAACGACTGCTAAATTCAATAAAAAACTCACTGCCGAGCGCTTTACGCACGGCTTGGTGGGTCGTGAAACTCACAGTCGGCATATCGCTTATGGTAACTGTTCTTGATTATTTTGGCGTTGTAAAATGGTTTTCGCAAATTGCAACTCCGCTGTTCACGCATATAGGATTGACAGGCGAAGCGGCGTTGGCTTACATTACAGGATATTTTGTCAATATTTATTCAGCCATTGCCGTTGTTAACACTTTGGATTTAAGTTTTCGCGCCATAACCATTATTGCGGTGATGTGTCTTTGCTCGCACAATATGATTATCGAAACCGCAGTGCAAAAAAAGACAGGCTCGTCTGCCGTGCGAATGTGTATCCTGCGAACGCTTGCAGCATTTGTTTCTGCTTTCATTCTTAACCTTATTTTGCCGGAAACATCGGTTGTAAAAGCAAAAGAAGCCATTGCTGCAAATAATATTTTGGAAATATTACGCGAGTGGGGAATAACGACAGTAATACTTGTGATACGAATGGTAACGCTTATAGTTTTGCTTACCATTCTGCAACGTATTTTGAACGAATTGGGAATAATGAAAATATTATCGAAAGTATTAAGTCCGCTGCTGCGTGTATTTGGGCTTCCGATAAAAACATCTTTCCTGTGGATTGTGGCAAATACGCTCGGACTGGCTTACGGCGCCGCAGTGATGATTGAAGAAACAAAACAGGGAAAAATAGACAAAATAGAAGCCGACTTGTTGAACCATCATATTGCAATCTCGCACAGCAGTTTGGAAGATGTGTTTTTGTTTGCTGCAATCGGCGCATCACTATGGTGGATGATAATCATACGACTTGCTCTTGCTTTTATTTCGGTGTGGATACGAAGAATAGAATTATATTTCAAACATCAATATACATTGCATATTTGAAGTATGTTTGTTGGATTTGCAGGTTTGTTTTATACTAAACCGCTACTAAGAAATGGTTAATGATTTTTTGGTGATTTGTTGATTTGTTTGTTTGTTGATTTGTAGTTAAACATTCTATCATTAATCATTAATCATTAATCATTAATCATTAACCATTACTCAGGGATTAATCTACAACATATTCTATTTCTGCGCCTATAATACTCTTGTCATCTTTTGCGCTTATAAGATACCTCACAACATATATCCTCATATACTTGCCTCTGCAATTGCCTACATACCCGTATCCCGGAGTTACAGACATCTTGTCTGTCCAGCCTGTTTCTACAGTACGACCATCAGGTACGTTACCCAAGCCTTTTACTTTGCCTGTTCTTGCAAAGTTATAACCAACAAAATTGTCGTCTTCTATATAGAAACCGCCACGGCAATCTAAGGGGTCAATGACTGTCTTCCCACTATTACTGTTGCGCATATTTACTGATATTGTTCCCTTTGGATTGGGCAGAGCTAATGCATCGCAGCCATCGGTATATAGTTTTACCTTATCGTAGTTGCAATACAGGCTTGTCAACGATTTGTTGTTCCCTACACTCAAAGTTTCTAATTTTGGACATTTGCTTACATCCAAACTCGTTAATTGATTTTCGTAGCAATATAATTCCTTTAACTCCGTACATCCTCTAACATCCAAACTCGTTAATTGATTATTTTGGCATTCTAATTTGGTTAACGCCGTACATCCGCTGACGTTCAAACTCGTTAATTGATTATTGTAGCAATATAATTGGGTTAATGCCGTACATCCGCTAACGTTCAAACTCGTTAATCGATTATTTTGGCATTCTAATTTGGTTAACGCCGTACATCCGCTAATATTCAAACTCGTTAATTGATTTTGTCCGCACGCGAATTCGGTTAACGCCGTACATTTGCTCATATCCAAACTCGTTAATTGATTTTCGGTGCTATTTAATTTTTTTAAATTTGTAGCTCTTATAACAATGGTATGCGATTTTTCATCTGTGTACTGGTGAGAAAAATATAAGAGATAATAATACAGTCCTCCATCATTAGTATTTGATATTGTACCATCTCCCCAATCTATGCTTATGCCTGTTGCATCATCATTTATAGAAATACCTATTTCGCTTTTGGCAGAGGTCATGCTCACCTGTTCGGTGGCAAATATTGTTGTCGCAGAGGCAAGCATCAGCGCCATCGGCAACATAATTAAACTTAATAATTTTACTGTTTTTTTCATTTTTGTTATTTTGTGTTTTTGTCTGTTTGTTGATTTGTTGAGTTGTTATTTATCATTAATCATTATTTTTCACTTTTCACTCTTCAATTTTCATTTTATTCGTCTCGCAGTAACAACCACCCCGTCCTGCGGACGCCCCTCCACAGGAGGGGAATCCTCTTTTTGCTCGTCATTCCCGCGAAAGCGGGAATCCCCTCTTTCAGGAGATTCTTGGCAAGCCAAGCGAACAAGTTCGATAAGCGGGTCAAGCCCGCAATGACGGCGTTGTATTTACCATTAACCATTATAACATTTATCATTAATTTTTCATTTTTCGCTCTTCATTTTCCATTTTATTTGTTTCGCAGGAACAACCACCCCGCCCTTCGGGCACCCCTCCACAGAGGGGAATTTTTTTGTTCGTCATTCCCGCGAAAGCGGGAATCCCCTCTTTCAAGGGATACCGTGTCAAGCCCGCAATGACGGCGTTGTATTTACCATTAACCATTATAACATTTATCATTAATTTTTCATTTTTCACTCTTAATTCTTCATTAATTAAGGTATTATTGCCGAAACTATTTCGCTCCAAGGTCCCTTTTCGCCGCGAGTGTTTTCCCAGCAAAGGCAGAAGTAAACGGTTTGTCCGCGCTGGTTTTCGTCAAATTCAAGCGTAAACGGAGTATGAGTGTCAAATCCCGAGTTTGTCAACTCCGTGAGGCTTGCAGGCGGCGATTCGAGTATTGCCCACTTGATTTCTGCGCCGTGCTGTCCTGCGGGTTTCGCCTTAGATTTCTTGCTCCCTTGGTCGTAGAAGTGGATTGTCAGGCGGCGTATAGTGCCGCTGTCAACATCCAAATCGGGATAGGTATGAGCCACAGGCGCAGGCGTGCGCGTGGTTTTGTGAACGGGCAATCCCATGCGGTCGCGATCTTCGTCGGTTACAAGAGGATTGAAAGTTAAATATGCCTTTACAAAGGCTCGTACAGAAGTTTTCAGCGCATCGCGCGATTCATTCTTCGCCAACACATCGGCTTTGCCGCGATTGGGGTCTTCGGCGCGGGCGTAATCCGCGTCAAATTTAGCAATCAACGCATCAATGGGCGTAAGGAGCGATTCGCTCAAACCCCATTCCGTAAGATGCGCTCTAACGTAGGTAAAAAGAATTTTCACCCATTCCAAAAATTTCCCGTCAGATTGCGGGATGTAATCTTGATTTGCCATCACTTTTTGTTTTAAAATTATTATATAATATGTTTATAAAGGATAATCTATAATATTTGCGGGTGTA
>JAISPX010000016.1 GCA_031274595.1 Prevotellaceae bacterium
AGAGCAACTTTTTCCCCATAATGGCTGCCAATTGGCAGCCATTATGGGGAAAAATACCATTCCTTTTGTCTATTAAATGATTTTTGCCCTGAAACACCATTCCTTTTGTCTATTAAGCCAAAAAATTTTAAGATATTAATATTTTCGGAATTAGTAAATTTATATAGAAATATGTACATTAATTAGATTATTTATATATCATTACAAACATAATATCTTTGTAATATTACCAATTCCTTTTTTTGCTTTCCGCAATTTGCAATGCGGTATTTCTTTCCCAAAAAACGCCATCTGAATATCCTTGTATGTTGCGGTTGTTGTCGGCTAATTCCAATCGTTTTTCTGCCAAACAGCAAT
This sequence comes from Prevotellaceae bacterium, assembly GCA_031274595.1. Taxonomy (GTDB): domain Bacteria; phylum Bacteroidota; class Bacteroidia; order Bacteroidales; family UBA932; genus JAIRKV01. The sequence continues at coordinate 358 of JAISPX010000016.1, forward strand.
ATTCTTCATTCATTTCAATGCCTACGTATTGGCGGTTCAATTTTTTGGCGACAACAGAAGTTGTACCCGAGCCAAGAAAAGGGTCGAATACTGTTCCGTTTTCGGGGCAGCCGGATAAAATCAATTTGGCGATTAATTTTTCGGGCTTTTGCGTGGGATGGTCTGTATTTTCAGGCATAGACCAGTAAGGAATACTGATATCATCCCAAAAGTTTGATGGATATGTCAGTCTGAAATTTCCTTCGGCAGTTGCTTCCCAATCTTTCGGTTTTCCGTTTTCCTTATATGGCGCAATTACTTTTCTTTTTTGTTTAACCGATTCAACATTAAAATAATAATCTTTTATGTTTTTTACTCCGAACCAAATATCTTCCATTGCATTTTTCCAGTTATTTAGTGCGCCTCTTCCTTTTTCTCGCTGCCATGTAATTCTGTTAATTACGTTGAGATTTTCTTCCATTATTTGCTGCAAGGCGGATGTAGATTTCCAGTCGCCGCACAAATATAATGAACCGTTGGGTTTCAAAAAGGATACAATTTTGGGAAACCAAGAGCGGAGATAGTCCAAATATTCGTTTTTTGATGACGATTTGAATGTAAAACCATTAAAATTTTTGGTTAAATTATAAGGAGGATCAATAACAATGAGGTCGGCAAATTGCTTTGGCAGATAATCAATAATATCAAACAAATCATTATTAATGGTTTTGTTCAAAATATCTTCGATTCTGATATTATTACATTTTTCCGAGCGATATATTTTTTTGGAAAAATAAATATGTTCATTTTCCGTTAAATAAATTGTTTTATTTCGTTTTGCTCTTTCCTTTTCTGCCATTTTCATTTATTTGTTTTAAATGGATTTTCGGGAGTGTTTATATCATGTTTTTTGTTGATTATATTTCCTGTTTTTCTCAAAAAATCACTTGTAAATTGTTATCACTCGCTTTCCGTTATGGGTTTCTTCAATTTTCACGGCAACAGCATCTTCGGGCAAAAGCGGTTCTATCTTTTCAGCCCATTCTATAAGGCAAAGATTGTTGCTGTAAAAATATTCTTCGTAGCCTAAATCGTAAGCTTCATCAAGTTCATTGATACGATAAAAATCGAAATGAAAAACAGATTTTCCATCGGAGCAATGGTATTCGTTGACAAGCGCAAATGTCGGGCTGTTGACTACATCCGTAACATCAATCTGTCGGCAAATTTCTTTTATAATTGTTGTTTTGCCGACTCCCATTTTTCCGTAAAATGCGACAATGCGTTTGCTGCCTATTTCACCAAGCAAAACGCTTACGGCATCGCTGAGTTTAGTCAAATCGGGTATTTCAATTGAAAACATTTTATGTTAATAATTCGATTTGAAAAACTGTATATATTCGGCAATATTTTTGCTTTGCATCAATTTTTGCAGGTTTTCGGGACTGATAATAAAATGCAGATATTCCGAGCCTTTAAGTTTTGCCGTCAAACCTGATTTTGCCAGCATTTCTTTATAATAAGCGTTTGCGCTTTGTTTATCGGCAAGCGTTTTTACGAGTATCAGTTGATATTTATTGTCGAACGATTCTGTTGCTGTTTCGTAATTATTGTCGAGATAATTGTCGGCATTAAACAGAATTATTTCAAAAGATACCAAATTCACATCAAGCGATTTGTCAACAAGTACGGCAATATATTGTTCTTTGTCGCTTGGCAAATAATCTTCGCTTTGTGCAGGTATTTGCTGCTGCGTATTGTCTTCGGTTTGCGAAGCCATGATTTTAACTTCGTTTTGTTGCAGAATTTTCAGCATTTCGTTTGCTGTTTTTTCTGTTTCGGTGCCGCTGTATTTTGTTGTTATATTGGTCAGCGCATCTTTGTATGAGATAAAATTATTTTCGTAGTTTGTTGCCAGAATTTTTAATAATTCAAGGCGTGAAATAATTTTAATATCTTTGTTTTCTGCAATCACCGAATTTATCAAATTCAAGGCTTCCGTATTTCTGTTTTCTTTATATAGACTTAACGCCTGTTCGTAAGCATTTTCAATTAGCTGCTCTTTGCGTTCAAGTTCCTGTAAATATTTTGGATTAATAATCGACAGCGTAAGAATATTGTCGGGATAATAACTTATAAGCAATTCTTTATATTTGTTTGCTTCCGATATTTGACCCATTTCGGTATATAAATTGTGAAGATTATAATATGCCGATGCAATATATTCGCAATCGGGGAAACGGCTTACAAGTTTTTCAAATGTTTCGGCTGCGCGTTTGTTGTCTTTCATATCGTTTTTGTAAGCGGATGCTGCCAAATACAAAGCTTTCATAATTTTATCGTTGGATGCTTCTATTGCTTCTGCCGTAAGCGGTAAATCTTTTAAATAATATTCTCTTTGGTCGGGCGACAGCGAAGGTTTTTTCTGTTCATTTTTGTTTACATCGTTTTCGGTTTTGGCAGTATCGTTTGTTGCCGTCAATTCCTGATCTTCCTGTATTTCGTCAAACATGCTGCCTTCAAAAACTCCTTTGTTTTTACGTCTCCAGTTATCTTCGAGTTTGCGTCTTCCCCAGCGCATGTTAAATTCCGTCAAACCTTGATTTAATTGCGCCGTGTTATAAAAATACCATTTTGCGTTGCTTCCCCGCGAATTTTGAGTTGCGGCGTTTTCACGAGTTCCGTATCGTTCCATATCCGACTGCATCACATAATATTGACGATTTTGTTCTGCCTGTTGTTGTTCTACCTGTTGTTTTTTTACTTCGGCAATCAGATTATCTATCATTTTATCGCGTTCAGCCTGCGGCATTTTTGCGATGTTTTGCAGACTGTCTTCTCGTTCAATTATTTCAAGATTAGGCGCTAAAATTTCGAGTATATCTATTTTTTGCACAACCGATGCATAATCTTGATGCGCCTGCGGCAGCGATGTTCGGGCATCGGTATAATTATAAAACGATTTTACAAAATTGGGCGTTACAAAATATAAATCGGCAAGAGCCTTGTGCGAAAGTCCAAGTTGTACCTCATTGTCGATATTTTTTTCTATTGATTTTTGATAATAGTCAACTGCTGTTTTTTCGTTGTTATTTATTCTTTCAAGGTTTCCGAGCGCATAATAAATCTGGTCTAAATATTCTTCATTTTTTTTGTCTTTCAGCATTTTTGTATAAAGCGTTTTCAGTTCGTTGCCTTGCGTATTTGGGTCGAATGAATTTGCTTTTTGAATTTGCGCTGCAAAACGCACATTGTAGGGTGCGTTCATTTTTGAAACTTTTGTAAAATATTTTAACGAACTTTCTTTATTTCCTGTTTTTTGATACAATTGAGCAAGCAGAAAAGTATATCTTATTTTTATCAGACGTTTTTTCGTAAATTCCAAAGCCTTTTGCAAACGTTCTGCGGCTTCTGCGTATTTTTCCTGTTTCATAAGCAAATTTGCCCAAGCCGAATGATATATTTGATGATGCTGTTTCGGATAATTTCGTATTCTGCTTATTACATTCAGTCTGTTTTCGGCATCTTCCAAATCGCCGCGTTCGGTTGAAATTATTGCGCTCCAAATATGCGATTCATACAATACAGTGTCTTTTGCATATTGCGATTCCATGTATTCGAGAGTTGACGCAGCGCCTGTATAATCCTGCATGTATGCCTGCGATTTTGCTATAAGCATGTGGGCTTCAGGAATTTTTTCGTTAAATTCTTTTTTGTTGTAAAATGCACGCTCTTCTTTATCCATTTTTTTTCCGCGCGGCAATTTCGGTTTTGCAGTTATTGAATGACCAAGTATCACTTTATTCGATTTGGTGATTGCTCTGTCCATATCCGACATTACTTTGTTTGCTGTTTCGCTGTATGAAAACGAAAATACAGGCAGCAATTCATCAAACGATGCAGGATATGTGTCTTCGGCTTTTTTGAAACCTTCTTTATAACTTTCGTAGCCGTTAAAATAAGTATTATAATGTCCTGTGAATTTATGAAATGCGCGTGATGTTGCCGTATTCTTTTTGGTTGAACACGAAACAAGAATTGCGAACAAAACGGCAAATGCAATTATTTTTTGTATAAGTTTCATCTAATCATTTTTATATAAAATAAAACACAAAGGTAATTTTTCTTTAATAAATTATCTATTATTGATACAAAAATACTCAAACAATTTCTTATTGATAATAAAAATTAACAGTTTTTCGCCGAATTTATGTTATTCAGCCTTAGCTGCTCATAGAGTTGAAAGTTTATAAAGTTGAAAGTGGTTTTTATTAAGAAATGGTTAATCAACTTTTCCGCAATTTTGCATCTGTAAAAAATCTTTGTGCGGAGAATTTTAAGCGTTCCCCGCACAAAGATTAAGCCGCGATAAAACAATAATTTACAATTTAGGCAAAAAAACCTCTTCGGCAGGCTGTTTTTTAACTTGGAATGAGGATGAAAAAATTCCTTCGTTGGTATGAATCCGTGCTTCATTCGTGTTATCAGGCGAAAGACTGTCTCAAAAGGTCTATTGGCTCGCCTTTGCGAAAGCAGTGACGAAATCTCAACCTAATTATAATGTATTGCTTCCTGCTTCGCAGTTCGCAACAGCAATAAGCAAACAAATGACAAGTTAAAAATCACTTACCTCGCTCAATTATTTCACAAATCTTCCGGCTTTAACGTATATTTCAGCACGTCCGCCTTCGGAAATATCTATAATTTTTTCTCCCTTAAATGGATTTCCCTCGTGGTCGGTTATCATAACTATATTATGCGAAACGAATGTGAGTATTTCCAAACTCTTACCGTTTTTGACCTTGCCCGAATATTCATTGTTGACATACACATGATACGAAATTATTGCGCCTAATATGCTTGACTTGCGAACAACCGTTATTACGGCAGGATTTGTAAATTTAACGCTGTTAACCTGATTTTCCTGCACTTCTGCCGAAATTTGCTGCGCCTTTTTATAAGCGTTCAGTTTTCCGAAGTAACTTGCCAAACTCCCTATATCCCAAAGTATAAACAGGACAAACAAATGCCACATGTCTTCAATTTGTTCAATACAGTCTATGAACAAATAAATTGTTACTGCAAACCCTATCGCTACCCATAGCAGAGAGGGTTTTTTTATTTCTTTTTTCTTTTCCATGATAATTTTATTTTTGTGTCCCTTTGCGGGGACGGTTAATATTTTATTTTTAATTTAAATCTATATCTGCAACTTTCTTTCCTTTTTTATCAATAATTATCCATTCCTGTTTTTTAGTTTGTACAATGGCAAGCCCTTCGCTGAAATCGCTTGAATTTAGATAGATTAACGGGATAACCACCTTTAGATTTTCGTCCACGTAACCATCATATTTCTTTTTGTAAACTCGCCGCAATCCATCGGAAAAATAGCTATTGTCAGGGATTTCATATTTTAACCCCTTCCCCTTGCGGTCAATATAATAAGACACACGTGAAGTTCTTCTGGGTGAATAGCGAGTTGTTACTTTCTGCATGCCTCCTATGATAGGACCGTATGTAGTGGTAGTTCCGCCGGTGTGTACGACATCTTCGATTAATGCAATTCCGTGATTGAAAGGCTCGGCATAAAGATACTTAAATGGAATTACCTCGTTGCCGTTTTTATCTACATAACCATATTTACCTCCTTTCTTTGCAGGCACAGGGTCTTTCGGATTAAAACTTGGCTCATGATATTTTTCGCCCATTCCTTCAGTAGGAATAACGGATTGTCCTTCCTTATTAATGTATAAATATATGCCGTTTAATCTTACGCGCGCCATTCCTCCGGAAAAGTTTTCTGCATAATCATAATAGTAAGGAATAACTAATTCACCTGTTTTGTCAATGAAACCACATTTGCCGTTTAATCCTACGGCAGCCAGTCCTTCGGAAAAATTACCTGCATGCACATACTTGCAAGGAATAATGAATTCGCCTGTTTTGTCAATGAAACCACATTTGCCGTTTAATCCTACGACAGCCAGTCCTTCGGAAAAATTAAGGACATACTTATACCGACAAGGAATAACTAATTCGCCTGTTTTGTCAATGAAACCCCAAGAGCCGTTTAATTCTACGGCAGCAAGTCCTTCGGAAAAGTTTTTGGCATCCACATATTTGTAGGGAATAACTAATTCGCCTGTTTTGTCAATGAAACCCCAAGATCTGTTTAATTTTACGGCAGCCAGTCCTCCGGAAAAATTCCATGTAGCATTATATGTACAAGGAATAACTAATTCTCCTGTTTCATCAATATAGCCCCATTTGCTGTTTAATTCTACGGCAGCAAGTCCTTCGGAAAAATTTTTGGCAGCATCATACTTACAAGTAATTATTTCCTTTAATGTTTCATCAATATAGCCCCATTTGCTGTTTAATTCTACGCGCGCCAATCCTTCGGAAAGGCTTTCGACATAAAAGTAATCAGGCAGTGACATGACATTTTTTTTTGTTTTGTCAATAAGAACCCAACTTCTATTTTCTTTTTGTGCCAAGTCCAAGTCGTCGGAAAATTTTTTGTCGGATATAAAATAATCAGATACACGTTTACCTGTTTTATCAATAAAACAATGGCTTTTATTGCCTTTGCTGTCAGACATATTCACTTGTGCAAAACCTTTGCGGAAAGGCTGTGCAGAGGATATATGTTTCTGTGCATTTACGCTTGCACTTATCAGCAATAATATCAATAAAATTAAATTTATCTTTTTCATGATAATTTCATTTTTGTGTCCCTTTGCGGGGACGATTAATTTTTTATTCAGTTATAAAGTTCATAAAGTTTGTAAAATTGAAAGTGATTAACCATTATTTTTTCATTTTTCATTCTTAATTCTTCATTTAATATTGTTTGTTTCCTTTTCTTCTATTATTTCAGGCATCAGGTCATAAGGAATCCAATAATTCCCGTTTTTTATATAATAGCCATTAATTTTTACCGACAGGTATGCAACATCAATCTCATACGCATCGTCATTAGAAACACCCTGTTTAAGAACTCTTTTTACAGTAATATTCATCGTTGCCGCTTTAAGTCCGCTTTCTATTTCATTTTCGCCAATCGCGGTTATTAAAGGTTCATCCCAGCGGCTATTCCAAGCGTCTACAGGAGAGCCGTCTTTCCATTTGCACGAAGTATCAAATTTTTCATCTATGATTGTTTTGAATGAGTTTTGAATTTTAGAAAGATACGCGGCTAAAATGTCTTTACTTATCCTATTGCTTAAAACACTCGGAACGCAGCGTATAACAGAGCCGTAGGCGTATTCATAACCTTTATTCTTATCATTTACATTGAATAATGCCTCTTTATACGATTCACTCCAAATCCAGTTAAATACGTCTTTTACGGTTTTTTTTCGAGGGTCTCTTACAAACATGTAGATACCCCCTATAACAAGAGCAATGAACAATATTGGCGCGGCTATTACCGCTCCGTATCCGAAAACCAGCACTCCCGGTCCTTTGAAACCGTTAATCACCCATAAGCCGAAAAGAAGCATTAAAGGAGACACAATAATGCCCATAAGAATATATCCAACGGCTGTGTTTATTTCGCTTTTTGATGCGGATTTTCGTGCGAAAGGCGCGTTTTTCAGTTTGTCAATTTCAGCACGCTCGGGACGACGGCTCTTCATTTGCACTTCTACCGTTACTGGAACCCCGACTTCTTTACCTGTATAAATGCCGTCGCAAACGGGGCATTTTCCCTGTGCAGCGCCATGAACGAGGCTTCTGCAATTTCCACAAATAATACATTTTTTTATTGCCATAATTTTGTTTTTTATTTACTATTTTGTTATTTACGATTTACGATTTACTATTTTATCGTTAATTATTATTTTCATTTTTCACTTAGAATTTAGCATAGATAATGCATCGCAGCCATCGGCAATAACTTTTACCTTATCGTAGTTGCAATACAGGCTTGCAAGCAGTTTGCAGTTGCTTATATCCAAAGTTTCTAATTTTGGACATTTGCTCACATCCAAACTCGTTAATGGATTACTGCCGCACCATAATTTGGTTAACGCCGTATTTTTGCTGACATCCAAACCCGTTAATTGATTATAACTGCAATCTAATTCATTTAACGCCGTATTTTTTCCTACATCCAAACTCGTTAATTGATTATGTCCGCACCATAATCCTGTTAACGCCGTATTTTTGTTCACATCCAAATTTGTTAATTGATTATCGCCGCAATCTAAATCTTTTAACGCCGTATTTTTGCTCACATCCAAATTCGTTAATTGATTAATGGAGCAAGATAATTCGGTTAACGCCGTATTTTTGCTGACATCCAAATCCATTAATTGATTAAAGAAGCAGGATAATCCTGTTAACGCCGTATTTTTACTGACATCCAAACTCGTTAATTTATTGCTTTCGCACCATAATTTGGTTAACGCAGTATTTTTGCTCACATCCAAACTCGTTAATTGATTATGGGCGCAAGCTAAATGTTTAAAGTTAGTTGCTTTTACAACAATGGTATGCGATTTTTCATCTGTGTATTTGTGAGAAAATGCGAATAACACTAAATCACCATAATACTCATAGCGGTCGCCATCATTAGTATTTGATTTTGTACCATCTCCCCAATCTATGTGTATGCCTGTTGCGTCTGTATTTATATAAAATTCTATTTTGCTTTGGGCAGAGGTCATGCTGACCTGTTCATCTGTTGTTGCACAGGCAAGCATCAACGCCGCCGGCAACATAATTAAACTTAATAATTTTACTGTTTTTTTCATTTCTTTGTTTTTTGTTTTTTTGTATGTTTGTTGATTTGTTGATTTGTTGATTTGTCGTTGCCACCCTACTCCGCAGAAGACCACCCCGCCCTTCGGGCACCCCTCCACAGAGGGGAATTTTTATATCATTAACCATTATATTATTTACTATTTTGTTATTTACGATTTACTATTTTATCATTAATTTTTCACTTTTCATTTTTCATTTTTCACTCTATCACATGCCGTAGGCATGAAAGGTCGGTAGAAAAACACAACACCAATATGCGGCGCACGGGTTGCCGTCCGTTCCATGAAAAACAGACAATGCTCCGTGCGCAACTTACCTTTATCCGTATTTTCTACCGAACTTAAATCCCTAACGGGATATTCTATTTTAGTTATAAAGTTCATAAAGTTATAAAGTTGAAAGTTATTTACGATTTACCATTGTATCATTTAACCATTAATTTTTCACTTTTCATTTTTCATTCTTCACTCTATCACATGCCGTAGGCATGAAAGGTTGGTAGAAAAACGCAACACCAATATGCGGCGCACGGGTTGCCGTCCGTTCCATGAAAAACAGACAATGCTCCGTGCGCAACTTGCTTTTATCCGTATTTTCTACCGAACTTAAATCCCTAACGGGATATTCTATTTTAGTTATA
>JAISPX010000083.1 GCA_031274595.1 Prevotellaceae bacterium
GGAATATTGCAATGCATAGGGAAAAATTTGGATTTTAATTTGTAGTTAACATGACACCTTACGAGCAAATAGAAATACTGATTAAGCACTCTCCAACAATAAAAATATTGCGCGGAGAAAATGCAACATTGATAATTTCGTTTTTACTTATACAATTTAAAGAAACAAATGAACAACCTATTTATCACAATATTTTAACACAGAAACTTGCCAATTATCTCGACGATTTGAATTATCAAGATGAAGAAGAAATAAATTTGAACAATTTAGGATTGGATTCACTTGATAAAGCAAAGAAATACATTGAGCAGTGGGCTGATGAAGAACATAGATATTTGAGTATCTATACCGATGACAATTCAAAAGAAGTAATGGTTGTCCCTACCAAATATACTTCGCGCATGTTTCAAATTATCGAAATTTTGAAAGAACGAAAATTTGTAGGCACAGAATCAAAATTCAAAGATATCTTCAACAAACTGAGGGAACTGATAGAAAACAGTATTGATGACCCAATCAAAAAAATTGAGAAGTTAGAGCAACAAAAGAAAGAAATCGAAAATGAAATCAGACGAATTAAGCGGGAACAAACCGTCAGTACCTTTGAAAACTACCAGATCAAATCACGATTTGAAGATATAACCAAACTGACAAATGAGTTAATCGGCGATTTCAGAGAGGTAGAAGACAACTTCAAAATAATTGTCAGAAGTATTATTGAAAAGCAAGCTGACAATTCTCTCTCAAAAGGTAAATTATTGCAACACACTTTTGATTCGTTAGATGAATTGAAAACAACAGACCAAGGCAAAAGTTTTTATGCTTTCTGGAACTTTTTAGTAGACGACGCAAGTCAAGACGAATTAAAAACACTTGTAGATGAGGTGTATAATATTCTTAAAGATAGAGAAATTGAACACAATGACAGATTCTTGCGAAAAGCAAAAACAATTTTACATTCGTCTGGCAGGAAAGTTTGGGACTCTAATAATTTGTTAGCAGATAAACTTACACGAATCATTGCTGAAAAAAATTTGGAGGAACGCAAAAAAGTAAAAGAAACAATTAACAATATCAGACAATTTGCACTTAAAATAATTGATAAACAACTTTCAAATGACACGTTTATCAATATCTACAGCGATGCTAAAATCAATTTGCCGATGGAAAGAAAATTAGGTGAAGAACAAATTTATTCAGAATTTAACGAACAGCCGAAATCAGCCAAAAATATGTTGGATTTAGAATCATTGGATATCCTCAGCAATTTGAGATATATAAACCGCAAAGAATTACTCAATAATATAGAAAATTTATTGAATGAAAGAGAAACAATTACGTTAGGAGAAGTTATAAGTATATTCCCGATTACCAAAGGATTGGCAGAAGTTTTAGGTTATATTTCTCTCTTACAAATGAATGAAAAATTCATGCTCAACAAAGAACAAACAGAATACTTGAAATTTGATTTCGAAAACGAAAAATATCTAAGAGTACCACAAATAATTTTTTGCAAATAATGGAAAACAAAAATATTACATACGAACCGTATGCTCACATTATAGTGAAATTACTGAACGGAATAGTTTATGATGAAAACGAAGAACTTTGGAACGATTTGTTACATTACCAAATTGAAATAACACAGTTTTTTGAAAAAATCGCCATTGAGTTGATAGTAGATAAAAAAGATGGCTATGCTTACCTCAAACAGATTGAAATAGATGAAAAAGGTAACACAATTGGGCTTATCCGGCGCATTTCACTGAAATATGAAGTATCCTTGATTTGTGTTTTTCTTCGTGAAATGTTAGATGAGTTTGAAATCAACAATGTTGACCAAAGAAATCTTTACATAACGCATAAACAATTGAAAGATAATATTGAGTTGTTTTTTAAGGAAAAAGGAAACAAAGTCAAGTGGTTATCAAAATTCGATACACATATTGACAGTATTGTGAAACTCGGCTTCCTAAAAGAGATTAGTAGTGATAATAAATCAAAAGATGAAACAAGATATGAAGTAAAAAGAATTATCAAGGCAAAAATAACTAATGATGTTTTAGAAGAATTTAAAAGGAAATTGGAACAAAATGTATAGCATATTCAGCACGAAATCAGATAAAGCAGGTTATCGCTTGCAATATTTTGAAGCGTATAATTGGGGAACTTTCGACAAAGAAATCTTTCGCATTTCTCCGCAGTGCAACACTACCTTGATTACCGGCGCAAACGGCTCCGGTAAAACCACTTATATTCAAGGTTTACTGACACTGATTGTGCCTGAAAAACGTTATCGCTTTTATGAACACCAACGGACAGAAGAAAGTTATGTTGTCGGCGAATTTGGCGATATAGAGACTGACGAAGGCAGTCGGCAGGTACAGCGATTGCGAGATAACAAATCGACTGCCTATTCCATCTTACTTGCGGTTTTCAAAAACGAAGAACAATACGTAACCCTTGCGCAAACACGTTGTTTTTCAGGCAGTGAAATGAAACGCAAATTCATCATAGCCTTCAAACCACTGAGCATTGAAAAGGATTTTTCTCCTTTTGATGCCAAAGGCGAATGGCTAAGACGACTAACTAAAACGTATCCAAAATTCGGAACAAAAGAAACCATACTATCTTTAGACGGACCATCAAAATACGCCGAAGCATTATTAAAAGTTTTTGGTATGCGTTCGCCTAAAGCACTTACACTTTTTGACCAGACAATGCGATTGAAAACAATGACAAGTTTGGATAAGTTCATCCGAGAAAATATGTTGGAAGAAAGCAATATAGAAACCGATTTTCAAAATTTACGCAGTAATTACCAAAAATTACTTGACGCACACCGGGAAATGCAAAAAGCAGAAAAACAGTTAGAATT
>JAISPX010000138.1 GCA_031274595.1 Prevotellaceae bacterium
CCCTGATTGTATTCCTTAAAACTTTTCTTTGCCATAATTCATGCTCTTGATTTACTGCATCAAAGATACAAAATTATATCCATATATGCAAATTTTTTACATATCTTTTCTAATAAAAAAAGACTGTCTCCTAAAACTTACGAGACAGCCTCTTTTATAATTTAAAGTAGTCAAAGATTTACTATTTTTATTATTAACCATTTTTTAATAGCGGTTTGGTATAATAACCATTAAGTGGAGCGTAGTGCAATCGTCAATTAATAAAATTTGACTCTTGTAGGATAAACCGAACAAATAATAAGAAGAAAACAACGAATATATTTTGTATAATAATATAAGCAACAATTAAAATCATAATATCAATACGTAAAATCCTTATTTTCAAAATAATAACAAATAATGTTAATAAAAAAAATTGTAAATTGAAAGTATTTTTATACCTTTGCAGGTTAAAAATATAATATATTATACGAAATTGTAAAAATTATGGCTGAATTGGAAAATACAGATTTAGAGTTACAAAACATTAAAAACACCGAAAACTATACGGCAGATAATATTCAGGTTTTGGAAGGATTGGAGGCTGTTCGCAAACGCCCTTCGATGTACATTGGCGATATTGGCGAAAGAGGTTTGCATCACTTGGTTTATGAAGTTGTTGACAACTCAATCGACGAAGCGCTTGCAGGATACTGTACTGATATAGACGTTTATATAAATAAAGATAATTCGATAACCGTAAGCGATAACGGACGCGGTATTCCTACGGGAATACACAAAAAAGAAAATAAATCCGCATTGGAAGTTGTTCTTACAATGCTTCATGCAGGCGGTAAATTTGACAAGGGAAGTTATAAAGTTTCCGGCGGTTTGCACGGAGTGGGAGTATCGTGTGTAAATGCACTTTCGACACTTTTGGTTGCCGACGTTTTTCAAAGCGGTAAACATTTCAGACAAGAATATAGAAAAGGCATTCCGCAATATGATGTAAAACTTGTCGGCGAAAGCGATAAAACAGGAACTACAATCACTTTTCATCCCGACCCCGAGATTTTTACGACAACATTGGAATATAAATATGATATTCTTGCTTCACGATTGCGCGAACTTGCATATTTAAATAAAGGTATTCGACTTAACATTACGGATTATCGTAACGAAATCGAAGTTGAAGGAACCGAAGAAAAAAAGTTTGCGCAAGATAGTTTTTATTCTAAAGATGGATTGAAAGAATTTGTTCAATACCTTGACAGCAATCGCGTGCGTTTGACGGAAACGCCAATATATCTCGAAACTGAAAAAGCAGGAATCCCTGTAGAAATAGCCATGCAATACAACTCGGGATATTCCGAAAATATTCACTCATACGTTAATAATATTAATACAATAGAAGGCGGAACACATCTCACAGGTTTTCGCCGCGGACTTACAACAACACTGAAAAGTTATGCGGAAAAAAACGGATTTCTCGCAAAATTGAAATTCGACATCGACCCTGCCGATTTTCGCGAAGGATTAACCGCTATTATCTCTGTAAAAGTTGCAGAGCCTCAGTTTGAAGGACAAACAAAAACAAAACTCGGCAACAGCGAAGTTCAGGCAGTTGTATCGCAATCGACAAGCGCAGCGCTCGAAAATTATCTGGAAGAAAATCCCAAAGATGCCAAAATCATTATCGAAAAAGTGATTTTGGCAGCAACAGCACGTAATGCAGCACGCAAAGCCCGCGAAATGGTTCAACGCAAATCGCCTCTTTCAGGAAGCGGATTGCCGGGTAAACTTGCCGACTGTTCAAGCAGAGACGCTGCAAGTTGCGAACTATTTTTAGTCGAAGGCGATTCGGCAGGAGGCTCAGCAAAAAGCGGACGCGACAGAATGTTTCAGGCAATACTTCCGCTCAGAGGTAAAATTCTGAACGTTGAAAAAGCAATGGAACATAAAGTTTTTGAGAGTGAAGAAATTCGTAACATATATACTGCTCTTGGAGTTACAATCGGAACCGAAGATGATTCAAAAGCGCTGAATATAGAAAAACTTCGTTATCATAAAATAGTAATCATGACAGATGCCGATGTTGACGGAAGCCATATTGATACTCTGATTATGACGTTCTTTTTCCGTTATATGAAAGAACTTATACAAAACGGATACCTTTACATAGCAACGCCACCGTTATATTTAGTAAAAAAAGGTAAAGACTCGCGCTATTGCTGGACGGAAGATGACCGCATTAGAGCAATTGACGAGATGGGCAAAGGAAAAGAATCGGGAATAACCGTACAACGCTATAAAGGTTTGGGAGAAATGAATCCTGATCAATTGTGGGAAACAACAATGAATCCGGAAAACAGAGTTTTGCGACAGGTAACAATTGACAATGTAGCCGAAGCCGACAGAATTTTCTCGATGCTCATGGGCGACGATGTTCCGCCACGCCGCGAATTTATTGAAACACATGCAAAATATGCAAATATTGACACATAAAATTTTCGACATGATAAATTACAAAAAAACGCTGTTAAGTTTTATTGTATTATTTCTACCGTTGATAATTTCGGCAGATGAAATAAAAACAGATACAATTACAACAAAATCAGCGAGAACAGTACATTCATTGATAAATGAACGCGATACAGTTATCAATGTGAATGACACAATTTTTTTAGACGGTTATGCAATAAAAATTTTCAAAAACCAAATTTCTCAAAAAATATTCGACACCATTTATACGGATGAAGTTCATTTACTGGCAACAAATACAATCAATAACGAAATTGATAGCGATGAAGATGTAGAAGATGATGAAATAGACATCGGCGGATATGAAGATGCGGAAATATATTCTGAAGAAAAACTTTTAAAACTTACAGATTCAATCATTAATTACAATATTCCCGCATCGGATATTTATCCATTGTGGTCAAACTCGACAGTAAATCCGTACAAAATTGATGTAACCAAAATGCAAGATACAATCAGGTTTGAAATGTACGATTTTGTTTATCCTTTGTTAAAACCTATGCATATAACATCAAAATTCGGTTATCGTCGAGGCAGAAGTCATAACGGAATCGACCTTAAATTATTAACAGGAGATACTGTTGTTGCGCCAATGCGCGGAATGGTGCGCGTTGTCGGAAATAATGGAAAACGAAAAGGTTACGGAAATTTTATTGTAATTCGTCATTACAACGGTTTGGAAACTGTTTATGGTCATCTCAGCAAAATTCTTGTAGAAATAAATCAAATTGTAGAATCGGGCGATGTGATTGCTCTCGGCGGAAATACGGGACGCTCAACAGGCTCGCATTTGCATTGGGAAATGAGATATTTGGGAAATCCCATAAATCCGGAAGATATTATTGATTTTGAAAATCGCAAACCAAAGTCGGAAGTATATTGCATGAGCAGTCAAAAAACTTTTGAATATGTGATAGAACAGGCAAAAGCCCGTTATTGGAAAATAAAGAAAGGCGATACGCTCGGCAAAATATCGCAACGCACAGGAGTATCAATAAAACGAATTTGCGCATTAAATAAAATTACACCAAAAACAATTCTAAGAATAGGACGAAATTTGAGGTATAATTAAATTGTAATTATATATTGGTTAATAAAAAGAGCGAGGCTGCAAAAATCAGCCTCGCTCTTTTTAAAAATTATTTGAAATAACTTTATATTATTTCAGAAACTTGAAATTTTTGCCCAAATAACTTGCTTGTTTTCCAAGTTGTTCTTCTATTCTCAAAAGTTGATTGTACTTTGCAATTCTGTCTGAACGCGATGCCGAACCTGTTTTTATCAAACCTGTGTTAAGCGCAACAGCCAAATCGGCAATTGTTGTATCTTCGGTTTCGCCCGAACGATGGCTCATAATTGCAGTGTAAGAATTGTTGTAAGCCAGATTTACTGCTTCGATTGTTTCGGTAAGCGAACCTATTTGATTTACTTTTACCAATATCGAATTTGCAACTTTTGCGTTAATTCCCATCTGCAAACGCGCTGTGTTGGTAACAAACAAATCATCTCCTACGAGTTGACAACGTTTGCCTACGATTTCAGTTAATAATTTCCATCCGTCCCAGTCGTCTTCTGCCATTCCATCTTCAATTGAAACTATGGGATATTTTTCGACCCATGTTTTCCAATAATCCGCCATTTGCGCTGACGTAAGTTTTTCGCCGCTTGATTTATGAAGGTGATAAACTTTTTCGTCTGTCAAATAATATTCGGACGATGCCGGATCAAGAGCAATAAAAACATCTTCGCCCGGTTTGTATCCCGATTTTTCGATTGCCTGTAAAATTACTTCTATTGCCTCTTCGTTAGATTTAAGATTAGGTGCGAAACCGCCTTCATCGCCGACATTTGTAGAATAATTTTTCTTTTTCAATACATCTTTAAGATTATGAAAAACTTCGGCTCCCATTCGCAAAGCATCGCTAAAACGCTCGGCATTGGCAGGCATAATCATAAATTCCTGAAAATCTATTGAATTATCGGCATGCGAACCTCCGTTCAAAATATTCATCATCGGAATTGGCAGCACATGAGCATTTACTCCGCCGACATAACGATACAATGGCTGGTCGAGTGTTTTTGCCGCAGCATGAGCGCAAGCCAGCGATACTCCGAGAATTGCATTTGCGCCAAGCAGTGATTTGTTTTCTGTGCCATCAAGCGAGATAAGTTTTTTGTCAATTAAACGCTGTTCAAAAACGCTCATACCTAAAAGTTCTTCGTTGATTACAGTGTTGATATTTTCAACAGCTTTAAGTACTCCTTTTCCGTTGAATTTGCTTTTGTCGCCATCGCGTAACTCAACTGCTTCGTGTATTCCTGTTGATGCTCCTGAAGGAACTGCTGCCCGACCTGTTATGCCTGTATCGGTAGTAACTTCAGCTTCTACTGTTGGATTTCCGCGCGAATCAAGAATTTGCCGCGCATGAATTGAAATAATTTGTTCCATAATTTTTAATTTTATGATTTTGATAAAATTTTAAGCCGCAAATTTACATGAAATATTTTGAATTACCTGCGAATATGTAAAATATTTACATGAATTTAATGTAAATGCATTTAAAATTATTGCCGGTTATGTCTTTGCAAAACAAAATCCTGATAGAATTATATCGCCTTGCATTGCTTTGAAATATTTTATTGTCAAACTAACCGTGATTTCTGTAAATCTACAATAGATAACAATTTTATTTAAACTTAAAACACGATAAATTATAATAATAACAAACAACCATCAATGTACGTATAATGTTTTTTGTTTTTTATTTACGATTCTGTTATTAACCATTAAATCATTAACCATTTTATTTAGTTGTAAAGTTGAAAGTGATTTGGAGGCATTTGCGAACCTGTAAGGTGAGGCAATCCATTACCATTTATCAGTAACCACTAATTATTAACCATTTTTTTCTCAATTTTACCTTGATTTGTAAAATTTTAACACTTCCGAAAAAAAATTTTGTCCCATAATTTACATTATGTTAAGTTTTAAATACAACAATATCAGCGATATAAGCATTTTGGCACGCAAAAAATTAAAAAGTTAGAATTTGTAACTTATTGAAAAATAAATTAGTTTTGTAGCCAAAATTAACATAATGTAAATTATAGGACAAATTTATTCTAATGTAAAACAAAAATTATTATGAAGAAATTTCTAATGTTTTCAATTGCATGTTTATTGTCAGGGGTTTCGGTATTTGCTCAAACCAATACAATAACAGGCAAAATCATCGGTAGCGATGATAATCTTGGGATTCCCGCATCTGTACAGATTAAGGGAACGACTAAAGGCGCTTCAGCCGACATTGACGGAAATTATTCTATTGCAGCAGACAAGGGTCAAACTCTTGTTTTTTCGGCAATAGGCTATACCGCACAAGAAATTGTGGTTGGAGATGCTAATGTGATTAATGTTACACTGCAAACAGAAGCAACTCAAATTGGCGAAGCAGTTGTAACAGCTATGGGTATCAAAAAAGAGAAAAAAGCTCTTGGATATTCAGTACAAGACATCAAAAGCGAAGAACTTTTGAAGAACAAAAACACCAATGTTATTAACTCTTTGGCGGGTAAAATAGCAGGTGTTAACGTAACACAATCTTCGGGAGCCGCAGGAGCAGGCTCTAGTATTACTATTCGCGGCGGTAACTCAACATCAGATAGTCGCGAAAATCAACCTTTATTTGTAGTAGATGGAATCGTTTACGACAATTCAACCAATGTTGTTGGTAATTCAGGAACTGATGGTATGACACGCAGCAACACATCCTATTCAAATCGCGTTATGGATATTAATCCAGAAGATGTTGAAAATATGTCGGTATTGAAAGGCGCTGCCGCTGCTGCACTTTACGGTTCTCGTGCTGCCGATGGAGTTATCATTATCACGACAAAAAAAGGAGCAGAAGGAACTGTAAGAGTAGATTTCAGCAGTAAATTTAGTACATCGTGGGCAAATAAATTGCCAGAAGTCCAAACCCGATTTGGACGAGGATTTTATTCAAATGGAGGTGTTTTTTCTGATGTTACGTATCAATCGTGGAGTGACGAACCCATAGCTGCTGGAACTAAATTATACGATAATATCGGTAATTTTTTTGAAGGTGTTACCGTTTTTGACAACAATGTAAGCGTATCAGGAGGTTCAAAAAACGGATCTTTCTTTTTATCTGTTTCAAATTATAAACAGGGAGGTATTGTTGCAACAACAGGCTATGACAAAACAACTTTTCGTTTCAACGGAGAGCAAAAATATGGTCGTTTGACGGTTAGCGCTAATACTGCATATTCTATTGCAAAGACAGACAAAACTTTGATTTATCAAGGTTTGTACTCTGGTGGCGGTAATGGCGCTATGGAGGCAGTTTACAGCTGGCCTCAAACCGAAGATATGTCAAAGTATCTCAACGCTGATGGCACTAAATATCGTTTGTTCGATGGCATTTGGGATTTGGCTGCCGACAGGGAAAATCCTTATTGGATTATAAATAAGGATAAAGTAAACGACCAAATCAAACGTTTCACTGGAGGTTTGAATGTTTCATTCACGGTTACTGATTGGTGGGATGTTTCTGCACGCGTAGGTTATGACCAATATACTACAGATGCCTATACATATATTGCTCCTGGTTCTGTTGTTAGTGAAATTTATCAGGGAGGTCGTTTAAATAAGAGCGATTATAATTATACATATATCTCAACTAATATTATGACCAATTTTCATAAGACATTTGGCGATTTCGATTTTAATCTCTTGTTGGGAACAACTTCCGAAGACACAGAGCGCCTCAATCAAACGCATTGGGGATATAATTTCATCACGGAAGGAACAATCAGCCTTGGTAATTTTCCCCCTGCAAATAGATTTTTTACTGATGCAATCACCCAAAAGCGTTTAGTAGGAGTTTACGGAGAATTTCGCGCATCTTATAAAAATATAGCTTATCTTACCGTAACAGGACGTAACGATTGGTCTTCTACTCTGCCCGTAAAAAATCGCTCGTATTTTTATCCTTCTGTTAGTGGTTCATTTGTATTTACTGAATTGTTGCCCAAGAACGATATCCTTTCATTCGGTAAAGTTCGTGCAAGTTGGGCTCAAGTTGGTAAGGATGCAAACCCTTATGCAACAACAGGTTCTTTAACAGGCTATATTAATTATAATGGATTTATGGGAGCAGGTAATTATTATGAGAGCGGAAATCCTAATTTAGTACCCGAAATACAAACAGCATGGGAAATAGGAACCGAATTGCGATTTTTGAATGGGCGACTTGGTTTGGATTATACTTATTACCACAGTGAAACTAAAAACCAAATTGCTATTCCTCGTTTGTCAAATGCTAGTGGTTATATAATGACTGCGATAAATTCTGGGTCGGTTATCAACAAAGGTATGGAAATTGCGATAACAGGCAAACCTGTTGTTACAAAGGATTTTGAATGGGACGTTACCTTGAATACTTCTTATAATAAGGGTAGATTGGGTAAATTTTTAGACGGAGTACAGGTATTTTACCCGACAGACGCGCAATTTGGTAGCGTAAGAGCTGCTTCATTTCCTAACGGAGGATATTTTTTAGGCTTGTCCGGTTACCGTTTTTTGTATGAATTGGACTCAGATGGTAATGAAATTAAAAATGGACGCTATCAAGTAGATCCTGCAACAGGTTTATACAAAGTATCTTCTTCGCAGAATGAGGTTATCGGAAATCGAGAACCCGATTTTATTGGAGGTTTGAGTAATACATTCAGATATAAAAATTTAACCCTGTCGTTCCTGTTGGATTTCCGTAAAGGCGGAGTCGTTTACAATGGGACAGAGCACTATCTGGTTAGCTATGGTTTGAGTAATTTGACCACGCTAAATGACCGTCAATCGGTAACCGTTAGCGGCGTAAACAGTAATACAGGAGAGGAATACACTCAAACTTATGAAGCAGGCCAGGCTTATGTTATTGCTGGTGTGACGTATTCCGGCGAAGCCATGATTAAAAGATATTGGGATAATTACAATAGTAATTCTTTCAACCATACAACTTCAGTAAATTGGATAAAGTTACGCTCCGTACAAATCAGTTACGACTTTACAGGTTTACTTAAAAATCAAAAAATCATTAAAAAATTGTCGGCAACTGTAACAGGTACAAATTTGCTTACAATAACTAATTACAAGGGAATGGACCCTGAAGTAAGTATGGCGCTTGGCACAGGCGGTTCAGGCTCTACGGGTATTGATTATTGTAGCGTGCCTGCAACATCCGGTTTCTCATTTGGAGTAAATATAACATTTTAATTAAGAATTAATAAAAAATTAAATATCATGAAAAATTTAAAATATATTTTCATATTAGCTTCTATACTCACATTGAGTTTAACATCGTGTTCGGATTGGTTAGATGTTAACGAAAATCCGAATTCTCCTACTAATGAAAGCGCTGCTGTAGACACTAGATTGCCTTGGATTATACATTGGTATACGTATACAGCAGGAGTTACTAATTTCAGAACATCCTGTACAGCAGGAGTATATTATAGCAACAGCGCCAATCCTGCCTCGTTGGCTGTAACTTGGGCTTGTGCAGCAGGAAATACAACTACTCCTTATCAAACATTTTTTGTTCAAGTATCTTCTAATATAAAAGATATGTACAATAAAGCAGAAAAAGAGGGTGCATACTATTATATGGCTGCCGCTAATGTGTTTCACGCTTTAGGGTTTATGGAAATGCTTGACCTTTATGGAGAAATGCCCTATACGGATGCATTGACAGGTTCTGCTGCTCCTTTTTATGACGATGGCAAAACCATCTTTAATGGATGCATTGCAAAATTGGATGAAGCAATAGAGTTGTTTGGAAAAACACAAGAACCGACTGCTCATGCTTTATCGAAAGGAGATATATTGAATGGTGGAGATGTGAACAAATGGATAAAGTTGTGTTATGGATTGAAAGCGCGCTATTTGCTGAAATTGTCTAAAAAAGCAGAATTCAACCCGCAGGATATCTTAGACTGTTTAGCAAAAGCCCCTCAATCGAATGTTGATAATTCAATAGTACTTTGTTATAATAAGTCTTCGGATGCAACCGAGCCGCTTTTTGGCGACCCGATTATGACAAATGGGAATTGGGATTACGCCGCTTATGGCAGCAATCAGCGCATCTCGCAATATTACTATGATTTGCTGACAAATATGCGCAGTTCGGGAGTATTAGATCCACGTATGAGTAAGATTGTTCCTGCATGTATGTCCAACATCAAATTAGATGCCAACGATAAAGTCCAATCATACGATTGGCTTCGTTCTAAAGGGGTTGATTTCACGGGAGCATCTACTCGTTTACAGGCTGGCGGCGCTACTTCTATTCAGGCGGCTACATTTGCAGCCACGGATGTAACTATTAAATATAATATTGAAAATGCGACTGCTCGTGCAGCGTTTATTGCGGCACTGGTACATAGCTATACAGTAGATGGTGATGTAGTAGAAGTAACATATCCAAAAGGCTCTATCTATGTAAACAGCACCGATTATAAATATGCTGGTGATACGGTATATGTTAATTTGCGTAATAACTCTACCCTTACAGGTAATGCAAGTGTGGGGGAAATGGATATGAACTGGTATTTTACAACGCAAGCTATGTCGGCTGGCGCTGTAGGCTCTACAGGTTCGTTTCAGGTTCGTCCCAACTCGGATCAGGAAATTCTTACCTATCATGAGATGTGCTTTATCAAAGCAGAGGTATTGTTCCGTCAAGGGCAAACAGGACCCGCTTTGCAAGCCTATAAGGATGGAATCCAAGCTCATCTTGACATGATGCAAGCTAAATTGACAGAATGGAAAGCGGCAGGTTATCAAAATCCTGATATGTGGCCTATGGAAGCGTCTGACATCAGTGCTTACATTAGCAGCGCTGCTGTTTGTCAAAGTGCAGGTGATTTGACCATGGCTGATATTATGTTACAAAAATATCTTGCTATGGGTTGCAGTATTGAGAATTGGAACGATATGAGACGCTTTAATTTCAGCGCCGGTAATATTGGTAGTTTTGGTGTTGTTTATCCTGGTTATGACAGAGGTCCTTTGTTTGCAGGACAAGCTCAGATTACAGGTGGTTCCAAAACAGATCCTACTTATTGGCAGAGAAGATGGAGATTACCTGCAACGCTTGAATTAACTTATAATGCTACTAATGCAAGAGCTATCAATTCTCATGCAGAAGATACTAATATTTGGTGTATTCCTATTTGGTGGGATTGCGCAACTGATGACGAATATTATAATTATATTAAATAACTAATTTACTCATTGTTTGGTGGGATTATCCAACGGAGATTATATTCCTGCAAACTAAATAAATTGTTTGAAATAGATGAAGAGAGGTTGTTCTGAAAATGGGCAGCCTCTTTTTTGTTTTATATAATAATTTCGCAAATTGAAATTCAAATTGTATTTTTGCATTTATAAAATCAATAGTATGACATTAAAATTTAAATTAATATTATTTGCTCTGATACCGATAATATGCTTGTTGGGGTGCAAAACGGACGACATTCTGAGCAAACAACAACTCGAAGATATTTTGTTTGAAATGCATTTGTCTGACGGTATTATACATGCGCTTACCGATAAAAATCAAATACAAAACGCCGACTCGATTTTCAGATATAAGAATATTTTTGAAAAATATAAATGCTCGCGCGACAAATTTGAAAAGTCGATGCGGGTATATTCAGGCAAAAAAGAAACTATCGACAAAATATACGAAAACATAAAAAAACGTTTTGAAACCAAGTTGAAGAATTTGGAACGAAAAACATTTTCCGACATTACAAAAAACATTATCGACAAGTTACATGCTTCGATAAAGGATGCTTTGTCTTCTGTAAAAAAATATTTTGAAAATGCCGAAAATATTGAAAATGTTGTGGAAAAATTATTGAATTTTCACGAAGATATTTCTCCTGAAACAGAAACAGATTCGGTGAAATCGGAGAGAAATTTTGAAAAAATCAATTAAATGCGAAAAATCTCTGCCGATTATATTTTTCCTGTTCATACGCAACCAATTAAAAATGGAGCGCTGACGATTGCCGATGATGGAACAATCTCAGATATTTCGACTTTTTCCGAAAATTTGGAAACGAGCGCCGATATTGAGTTTTACGATGGAATTATTTGTCCGGGATTTATAAATGTACATTGTCATTTGGAACTTTCGCATTTAAAAAATTCAATTCCCATGCATACCGGAATTATAGGTTTTATAAAGGAAATATCGAAACGCAGCAATATTACCGATTTGTCGGAACAAATTCAATCGGCAAAGTTTTACGATGATTTTATGTATCGGCAAGGCATTGTTGCTGTTGGCGATGTGTCAAATAAAGACTGGACTTTTGAATTGAAAAAAGAGAGCAAAATTTTTTATCATACATTTGTCGAATCTTTTTCGCGCGATGAAAGCGAAACGGATAAAATTTTACAAAAAAATCAGGATATTGTCGATTGCGGCAAACGGCTTGGGCTTTCGGTTTCGCCGACATTGCACGCTCCATATTCGATGTGCGATGGATTGTTTTCGGAACTAAAAATTCGCGCCGAAAAATACGAAATCTTATCATATCATAATCAGGAAACACAAGCCGAAAATGAATATTTTGAAAATAATTCAGGCGATTTTCTGAAATTTTATAACGAGTTTGCAATGCCCGACAATCCGTTGCCAATGGGCAAAACATCTATTCATCGACTTTTGGATAACGTAGATGGAAACACGAAAATTTTGCTTGTTCATAACACTTTTACATCTGAAAATGATTGCGATTTTGCAATGTCGGTAAGCAAAAATATTACTTGGGCGCTTTGTCCGAAATCCAATTTATATATAGAAAATCAATTGCCGCCTGTTGAAATGTTTAGACGGAAAAATGCAAAAATTGCAATAGGAACAGACAGTTTGTCATCTAATACAAATCTTTCGATGATTGAAGAAATGCTTGCAATTTCGGAAAATTTCGACAACATCGACATTGATGAATTATTAAAATGGGCGACAGTCAACGGCGCAAAAGCGCTCGGAATTGATAAAAATTTCGGAACTTTTGAAAGAGGAAAAAAGCCCGGTATTGTTTTGATTGATAATATTGATATGAGAAAAATGATGCTGACAAAAGATTCACATTCTAAAATTTTATAAAAACAAAATTAAAAATTTATTATTATGCTTTTTAACGAAATAGTTTTTGGACCAATACATAGTCGCAGACTTGGCGTATCGCTTGGCATCAACTTGTTGCCAACGGGAAATAAACTTTGCAATTTCAATTGCATCTATTGCGAATGTGGATGGAATACGAAAGGAGATGATAAAAAAAGATTTAATCTGCGTAACGATGTGAAAAATGCGCTTGAAGAAAAATTGAAATCATTACAGGCGGAAGAAAAATATCCCGATTCCATAACATTTTCCGGCAACGGAGAACCTACAATGCATCCCGAATTTGCAGAAATTGTAGATGACACAATCGCTCTCAGAAACAAGTATGCGCCTTTGGCAAAAATTTCAGTTTTATCGAATGCAACAATGATAGCAAAAGCCAATGTTATTGCGGCATTGCTGAAAATCGACAATGCAATATTAAAACTTGATTCGGGAATAAACGAAACGGCAATTTTGATTGATAAACCGCAATTCGGTTATTCAATTGATAAAATAATTGAGTATATGCAGGCTTTTAAAAACAGAATGATTTTACAAACAATGTTTTTGCGTGGAACTTACGAAGGAAAATATATTGACAATACAACTGAAACCGAAATAAACGCATGGATTGATGCTGTACAAAAAATCAGTCCGCGCGAAATAATGATTTATACCATCGACAGAGAAACGCCTGCAAGTGATTTGCAAAAAATAAATTCCGATGATTTGGAAAAAATAGCAAATCGTGCGCGCAAATTAGGATATAAAGTGCAGGTAGCAAAATAAATTTATATATTTTTGTTTGAAAATTAAATAATACAACAAATGAAAACAGTTATTCAGAGAGTATCGCAAGCATCCGTAACCATTGATGGAGTTGTAAAATCGCAAATCGGAAAAGGAATAATGATGCTTGCGAGTTTTGAAGAAAACGATACAATCGAAGATTTGAATTGGCTTGCCGCAAAAATTTGCAAGTTGCGTATTTTCGACGACGAACAAGGCATAATGAACGTCTCGGTGCAAGATATTGATGGCGAAATTCTGGTAGTAAGTCAGTTTACTTTGCATGCATCTACCAAAAAAGGAAATCGTCCATCGTATATAAAAGCGGCAAAACCTGAAATAGCAATTCCGCTTTATGAAAAATTCACAGAGATTCTCGAATCGGAACTTGGCAAAAAAGTACAAACAGGAACCTTTGGCGCCGATATGAAAATTGCTCTTATAAACGATGGTCCTGTAACAATTTTAATTGACACAAAAAATAAGGAATAAATTATGATTGAATTGCAACGTAAAGTAGATGAATGGATAAAATCGTATGGGATTCGTTATTTCAACGAACTTACAAATATGGCGCTTTTGACCGAAGAAGTTGGCGAGTTGGCTCGTGTTATTGCGCGAATTTACGGCGAACAATCGTTCAAAGACGATGAAAAGCCAAATCTCTCGGACGAAATTGCAGACGTATTGTTTGTGCTGATATGTATAGCAAACCAAACAGGCATTGATTTACAAACGGCTTTTGACGAAAATCTGAAAAAGAAAACCACTCGCGACTCCTTTCGACATAAACAAAATGAGAAAATAAAAAATTAATGATAAAATAGTATCGGTATTCAAAAAAACTTTAAGCCTACTTTGATGGCTGTTTGGTATCATATCATTCAACATCTTTCACAAAAAAATTCAAGCGTTTTGTATTGCCTGCATCATCAACCAAAATAAGTCGGTGTGCGCCTGCGCTCGGTTGAACGGCAAGATGATGATAAACTTTTGTTGTTCCTGCATATTCATTATCAATATGCCAAAAAATAGTAGCATCAGGATTTCTGTGTACAGCCTGAAACACAATGTTGCCGATATTTCCATCTATTTGTTTAGTAATTACTATTTCGCTGTCGGGAACGGGATAAATCAAATCAATGGGAGACGATTCTTCGGCTTCGCAACCCGACATAAACGGCGGTAACTGACGATAATCATGGTGTTTGATTTTATAATACCACTCTTGCACAGGCGGCAATACAAACCACGATTTGTTTACAATTTCACTCAAAGCGATACAATCGGAATTTACTCGATGTGTTTCATCTTTATTCAAATGTACAAGTTTGTGATAAGGACATATCGGCGACGTTTGTGTCGAATTTACCAGCCAAACGCTGTCAACGGTTTCGCATATATGCGATGCCAAATATCCGCTTTTGCGGCATACAGCCATCTTTGTCATCTCATCATATGGCTGTTCAAACCAATGTTGCGATTTAGGCAAAATATCAAACAGTTCAAATAATATCGGCGCAGCATAATTTACGCCCGTCAGTAAATGACGTCCTTCTCCGTTTGCATTTCCAACCCACACGCCAATTGCAAAGTCAGGAGTAACGCCAACAGCCCAAGCATCGCGATTGCCAAAACTTGTTCCTGTTTTCCATGCAATTTTCTGACTTGACGAAAACGATTTCCACGAAGCTTCTTCTTCGGGGCGCTTCAAATCCGACAACGAATTTAATGTTTGCCAGATTGCCGCCGCTCTTATTATTTCCGCATTTTGCAACGTGGCGTTTTCTTCTTTGCTTCTCTCAATAAATTCGGCTTTTTGTTTAGCCGATGAATCATATTTGCCATTGTGTTTTCTGAAATTATTCAATGTTCGAGCAAAATATGAATAAACATTGGTAATATCCCAAAGAGTAACCTCAGCGCCGCCGAGTATAAGCGACAATCCATAATGGTTTGCAGGTTTTTTGAGTGTTGTGATTCCAATCTGACGTAACAGATAATGAAATTTTTCTGTATTATAATTATATAACATTCTCACCGAAGGCACATTCAGCGAACGTTCCAAAGCGCGATGCGCAGGTACGACTCCATCGAAAGTTTTATCGTAATTTTGCGGCGAAAATCCCGAAATATGCATCGGAATGTCGGCAACAAGCATATCGGGCAACAATGAGCCTTCGTCGAGCATTGCAGCAAAAAGAAAAGGTTTCAGAATACTTCCGGAACTTCGCGGCGCAGTAATTATATCAACATGTTCGCTGTTTTCTTTTTCATTAATATCGCCAACATTGCCAACATAAGCCAAAACTTTATTGGAACGCACATCAATTATTAATGCGGCTGCATTATTCACACTGTTTGCTTTATATTCGGCGGCATAACGATTCAAAATTTCTGTTGCTTTGTTTTGATATTCTGAATTGATTGTAGTTGTGATATTTTGTCCCGCATGTTTTTTTGCAATTGCATCGAATAAGTGCATTGCATCCATTGGTATAGGCAGAGGTTCGTCGGGAATGTTTTCGGCTTTTGCCAAGCGTAAATCTTCTTCGGACAAATAATTTTTTTTTTGTAATTTTTCTAAAAGATTATTGCGTTTTTTGAGTAACTGTTCTCTGTTTTTTGAAACATGTATCAGCGATGGAGAATTAGGCAAAACGGCAAGAGTGGCGGCTTCAGCCCACGACAATTCACGAGCCGAACGCCCGAAATATCGCCAAGCGGCAGCTTCAATGCCAACGACATTTCCGCCAAACGGAGCATGAGATGCATACAAGGCAAGAATTTCTTTTTTGGTATAGCGTAATTCCAGCCGCATCGCCAAAACCGCTTCTATTAATTTTTCTTTTACTGTTCTGCTTTTATTTTTACGCGAAAGACGAACAACTTGCATGGTAATAGTACTGCCGCCTTCGCGAATTTTACCATGTTTTATGTTTTGCAAGAAAGCGCGACTTATTGATATAAAATCAAAACCTGTATGATAATAAAATCGTTTATCTTCAAATTCGATAAGAGCAATTTCATATTTTTGTGGAAGGCTGTCAATTTTGGGAAAGCGCCACTGACCGTCTGCAGCAACTTTTGCTCCGATTAATCTGCCATTTGTGTCGCTGATTGTTGTTGAATAAACATTATCAAATAGATTTTCGGGAATACAAAAATAAAACCATAAAAACAGCAAAGCGGCAGCGATAAATTTGTAATGCCGTTTTATAATGTTCCAAGCGCAATTAAGCAAGGCTTTATTTTTTGCCGATATTTTCATTTGAATATTTTAATTTACGCAAATGTAGAAAAATTTATTTACACTCAAAATCCGTACTGTTTTTTTGATTTATATTATCTTTGTCCGCAAAAATTACAAATAATGAGATTATCAATATTACTTGCAGGAATTTTAATTTTTTCGGAAACATTTATATTTGCTCAAAAAGAAAACACATTTCCAAAAATATACAATCAACTTTCGGATGCTGAAAAATATGCGGTTGAAATTAATAAAAACGACTTGGAGGAAATCGTGAAAACGCTTTGTTCGCCCGAATTTGAAGGCAGACGTTTCGGTACTGACGGCAATAAAAAAGCGATGGAATTTATTACATCCGAATTTAAAAAACGTAATATTTCAAAATCAAACGGTAATTGGCATGAACAATTTTTTAAAGAAGATGAAAAATACGGAACAAATATAATCGGCGTGATTGAAGGATATTTATATCCTGATGAAAATGTGATAATTACTTGTCATTACGATGGGCTTGGAACTGCCGGCGGAATATTATTTCCAAGCGCCGACGACAATGCTACAGGCGTTGCCGCTCTCATAGAAATTGCCGAAGCCTTTTCTGACGCTGCAACTAACAATATACGACCAAAACGTTCCATAATTTTTATTGCTTTTGACGCAGGAAAATACGAAATGTTAGGCTCAAAAATTTATTCAAAATATCCGATTAAACCTATTGAAAAAACGCAAATATTACTGAATATGGACATGCTCGGACGTGATGACTGCGGACTAAAAGCAAATGAAACAAATTATGTGTTTTTGCTCGGAAACAGTAAGCTATCGCCCATTTATCGACAAATAAGCGACAGCGTAAATTCAATTCACACTCATCTAAACATAGAATATGATTTTTACAGAAACAAACAGGTTTTCGATTTATTTTATCCCACATCCGACCATTATATTTTTTCAGATATGATTCCTGCAATTTTTTACACAGGCGGAATAAATGCCGATGTACATTCATCAACCGATATTCCTGATAAAATATCGTATTCCGTGCTTCGCCGCCGCGCACAACTGGTTTTTTACACCGCATGGGCTTATGCCAACAGATAAAACAAAAAATCTAAATTAAACGTTACTTCGCTTTGTTCAGTTTTTTCTCCTTATTCCAAATCGTTATTAATTCACATATAAAATATGAAAAGGCTATCAAAGAACTTATCAACAGTGTCATTGTGACAGGTGGAGAAGCAAGAAAAAGCGTAGCGGAGCTCGGCATAGCCAATCTACAGCAAGCAAGGGATTACTTCACCTTTCAGGTTAGCAATAACGTCTATAAAGAAACTTTTTGACTGTTTCGTGTGTATTGATAGGTATATTTATTAATAACGGTTAAATATAAATCCCTCAAAAAAAACAACTAAATAAATTCCATGCCGAAAACATTGCGGAAGTTTTGGGTAATTAGTTTTTTTACTTCTTCAAAGTTGACTTTACGGCTTATTTCTTTTTCGATTGATGTTACGCCTTTATCGACAAAGCCGCAGGGATTGATGTAATTAAAATAATTTAAATCGGTATTTACGTTCAGCGCAAAGCCGTGCATGGTAACAAATCCCGAACATTTTACTCCGATAGCGCATATTTTGCGGGCTGCTCTTGTATTTGAATCAATCCACACGCCGATAGCGCCGTTCAGACGCTCGCCTTTTAATCCGTAGTTTGCAATTGTACAAATAACAACTTCTTCCAGCATCGATATATATTCTTTCACTCCGATACCAAAAGCGTCCATGCGAATGACAGGATAAGCAACCAGTTGACCGTAGCCGTGATATGTAATATCGCCGCCTCTGTCAACTTTTATAAATTCGGCATTTTTTGCTTTCAGTTGAATTGCGTCTATCAGCAGGTTTTGTTTGTCGCCATTGCGTCCAAGCGTATATACGTGAGGATGTTCAACCAGCAATAAATAATTTACGCCGTATATTCCAAGACGCTTTTCTTCTTTGAGTTTTTCAAGTAAAAACTCCTGTTTTGCCCACGCATCTCGGTAATTCAATGTTTTTAAATCTATCAGTTCTGTTTTTCTCATCTCGTTTTATTTTTGAATATGTCGTTCGGCGTGATAACTCGACCTTACCAAGGGGGCGCTTTCAACGTGCGAAAATCCTTTATCTATCCCGATACAATGATATTCTTCAAATATTTCGGGATGTATATATTCAACGACTTCAATATTGGATTTTGATGGACGAAGATATTGCCCTATCGTCATAACTTTACATCCTGCTTCAAGCAAATCGTCCATCGTTTCAAGAATTTCGTTTCGCGTTTCGCCTAACCCAAGCATTATTCCCGATTTTGCTATGATGCCCGACAAAGCAATTTGTCGTATTACTTCTATTGACATTTCGTAAGTCGCCCGACTTCGTACGCTTTTTGAAAGCCGTTTTACTGTTTCGAGATTATGCGAAATCACTTCGGGATTTGTGTTTATAATGAGATTTATCAAATCCTTTTTCCCTTGAAAATCGGGAATCAACACTTCCATTGTTACGTCAGGATTCTTTTCTTTCACTGTTTTTATTACTTCTGCCCAGTGCGAAGCCCCAAAATCGGCAAGGTCGTCTCTGTCAACCGATGTAAGCACAACATGTTTGAGATTTAACAATCTTATTGAATTTGCAATATTTTCAGGTTCTTTCAAATCCAAAGGCAGCGGTCGCCCTGTTTTTACATTGCAAAATTTGCACGACCGCGTACAAATATCGCCGCATATCATAAACGTAGCAGTGCCGCAATCCCAACATTCGCCTTTGTTTGGACAATTTCCGCTTGTACATATCGTATGCAACCGATGTTTGCCTACTATTTTGCTCACCTGCACCGCAAGTTTGTCGTGCTGCAATTTTATTTTCAACCAATCGGGCTTTCTATTTTCAATCGACATATTTTTTATCCATGTTTGATTACAAAGATACGAAAAGTTTATAAAGTTAAAGGATATGACAACCATGACACAGGGTTTAAAACCTGCCAGCGCTGATCGGTGTGCCTTACCAATGCTGTTAAGGGTGCCTTACCAATGCTGTTAAGGGTGGCTTAACAATTATGCTCCCACTTGTTAGGAAACGAGAGGAAGCATAAAGTAACTGTCGTTAGTATTAATATTAATTTGAAGACGTACTTCTCATGCCGTCTTCAAATGCGCTTAATGCGGCTTTGGCGCCTTCGCCCATAGAAATTATAATCTGCTTGTAAGGAATATTTGTAACATCGCCGGCGGCATAAATTCCTTGCTGATTTGTTCGGCAATGTCCGTCAATTTCAATTTCGCCGGCATGGTTTGTTTTTACAAATTCTTTGAACACTCCGCTGTTTGCCATCAGTCCTATCTGTACAAAAATACCGTCAAGATTGATTATTTCCTCTTTGCCCGTATCACGCCGTTTTATGCGAATACCTGTTACTTTTTCGCCGTTTCCGATAACTTCGGTTGTCTGCACATTAGTGAAAATCTCCATGTTTTGACGATTTTTTGCTTTGTCCTGCAAAACAGTATCGGCTTTAAGATTTTCGGCATATTCAAAAACCGTTACTTTTGAACATATTCCCGAAAGGTCTATCGCCGCTTCAATACCTGAATTTCCTCCGCCAACGACTGCAACATGTTTTCCCTTATAAAACGGACCATCGCAATGCGGACAAAAGGCAACGCCTCGTCCGATGTATTCCGATTCGCCCGGAACGTTGAGTTTTCGCCATGTCGCTCCTGTTGCAACGATAATTGATGCGGCTGTAAATCTTTCGCCGCTTGATGTCGATATGATTTTTTCAGTACCATCGACCGTAATTTTCTCTACTCGCCGATGTTCCAGTAAGTCTATTGCATAATGTTGTATATGAGTTTTAAGTTGTGCGGCAAGTTCTTTTCCTGTTGTATAAGGTATGGAAATCAGATTTTCAATGCCTACGGTATCGTTCACTTGCCCGCCAGTTTTATCGGTAATTACGGCAACTTTTAATCCTTTGCGTGCCGAATAAATTGCGGCAGATGTTCCCGATGGACCGCTGCCGATAACTATTACATCGTAAAATTTCACTTCCGTTTGAGTTATTTCTACTTCAGAACCGTATTGAGCATTGAGTTCTTCGAGTAATGTTCCGAAATCGGCTTTACCTACGTGAAGCAACTGTCCGTCTGCAAAAACAGAAGGTACGGCTTGTATATTCAAAGCGTCAACTTCGGTTTGATACAATGCTCCATCCACCATTTCGTGAGTAATGTTACTGTTGAGCAGAGCCATTAAATTAAGCGCCTGAACAATATCGGGGCAATTAGTGCAGGTAAGCGACACGTAAGTTGTAAGATTTATTTTGCCTTTTAATGCTTTCACTCGGTTTATCAAGGTTTCGTCGGGAATGTTTTTTCCTTGTCCATCGCTGTTGAGCACAGCAAGTATCAGCGAAGAAAATTCGTGTCCGTTGGGAATTCCGCGAAATTTAATTCCCGTATTTTTTTCGTTTTTCCATAGCGAAAATGCCAACTGTGTTCCATCATTGATTTTGCAGGATATATTGTCGGAAGATGAAGCAAAATCGTTTAAAAATTCTTCAAATTCTTTCCTGTTTTCGTGCAATTCGGGAACAGTTGCATCCAAAGTATATTTGGCTTGCATGTTTGCAAAAATACTTTGTAACTGTTGTTTTATATCATTGTCTAACATAATTGTAATAAAAAGAAAAGAACGCAGATAAAACAAAACAATGTGTAACTATTTTAATGTGATAAAATCTCAAATAATTTAATCTGCGTTCTGCCTGTAAACACCTTTTATATTTTTCCAACCAAATCAATACTTGGTTTAAGTGTCGCATCGCCTTTTTTCCATTTTGCAGGACAAACTTCATTTGGATGCTCATCAACAAATTTTGCCGCTTCCACTTTGCGTAACAATTCGGCTGCATTGCGTCCTATGCCGTTGTCGTGTATTTCCGCTATTTTGATTTTTCCTTGCGGATTCACAACAAACGTACCGCGATATGCCAATCCGTCTTCTTCGATAAGAACGCCAAACGCGCGGCTCAATGCGCCTGTATGGTCTGCCAGCATTGGATATTTGATTTTACGTATTGTTGCCGAAGCATCGTGCCATGCTTTGTGAACAAAATGCGAATCGGTGCTGACCGAATAAACTTCAACGCCTAATTCCTGAAATTTGGAATACAAATCTGCCATGTCTTCGAGTTCTGTTGGACATACAAATGTGAAATCGGCAGGATAGAAAAAGAAAATTGCCCATTTCCCTAATACATCACTGCTTGTTACTGTTTTAAAACTTCCGTTTTGATAAGCCTGCAATTTAAATTCAGGCAATTGAGAATTAATAATACTTTCCATAATTTTTATTTTTTAATATGTTTATAAAATTTTTACAAAAATATGCCATTTAATGACATAAATCAAACTGATATTTTTTATCTTTGCATAAATAAAATCTATATAATATGACAATACAACAATTAGAATACATTGTAGCCGTTGATAATTTCAGACATTTTGCCAAAGCGGCTGAGATGTGTTTTGTTACTCAACCGACATTGAGTATGATGATTCAAAAACTGGAAGATGAACTGGATGTAAAACTTTTCGACAGAACAAAACATCCCGTAGAACCTACCATTATAGGCGAACAGGTGATAGCGCAGGCTCGAATATCGCTTAAAAATTTACGGCAAATAAAAGAAATT
The DNA here is from genome assembly GCA_031274595.1 of Prevotellaceae bacterium. Classification (GTDB taxonomy): domain Bacteria; phylum Bacteroidota; class Bacteroidia; order Bacteroidales; family UBA932; genus JAIRKV01. Next base: position 22,516 of record JAISPX010000138.1, read on the forward strand.
GTCGAAAGCGAACAAAACATTGTAAGAGGCAAATTCAGACTCGGCATTATTCCTACAATTGCAACTTATCTTGTGCCCGAACTGCTGCATCAGCATCTTGCTGCGCACAGCGATATTGAACTCACGTTGAAAGAAAACACTACCGATAATCTTATTCAGGAAATTATGAACGGAACTTTAGACGGAGGCATACTTGCAGGACCGCTTAATCATCCCGAACTTGTAGAGTATCCTGTGTATTTTGAAAAATTTTACGCTTATGTGTCGCCTCAAGATTCGGCTTACAAAAGCCGCAAAATTGATTTGAACACTATTGATATAAATACTGTGTGGCTGCTCGAAAACGAACACTGTTTTCGCGGACAGATAGAGCATTTGTGTCTTCGTAAACGCAAATCATCATCCAAAAAGGCTGCAATACGATATGAATCGGGAAGTATTGAAACTTTAATAAATGTTGTGGATTGTAATCCTGGCATAACTATTATTCCCGAAATGCATGCAATGGCGCTGAATGAAGACAGGCAAGAAAATCTGCGTGAATTTGAAAATCTTACCGCGGTTCGAGAAGTGTGCGTGATAGTGAGCAAAGAATTTGTGCGGAAAACCATGCTCAAAATTATTTTAGACGTCATTCGCAACTCCGTACCAAAGTCGATGCAAAATCCGGAACTGAAACAATATGTTGTGCCATTGTAGAGTTTTTTATTAAATGTTTTAAAAAACAATTTAGACACATTCCAATTGAAATATGTCCAAATATCCGCATCTTTCTACCGAAGAAATTTAAGAACACAATTTTATTAATATGCGTTTGGATTTTTTACTCCCTGCCTTTCGGATAAACGTATATACATTTCGGGTAAAAAGTATATACCTTTTGGTGAAAAGGAATATACATTTTTGGCAAAACAAATAACCCTTTTCGATAAAGCGTTTTTAACATGTAATAAAAAATAGCCATCTCTTAATCTTCATAAACAAAAACAAACATAGTTTTGCCGCTTTATGTTAATTGAACGTTTACTTAAAAAGCAAGGCGGGAAGTACTTCATTTAATAAGCCTTCCAACAGGTAGTTTTCATTTTTATCTATTGGAGTTGGCGCAATTCGCCACATTTCGTAAATATAGCCGCGCGGAGGCTGTTTTGATACTTCTTCGTGCGCGGGTTTTGTATATCTGCTTTTGTTTGTAATTGTTTTTTTGTATTTACTCAATTCATTTCCATACCGCCAAATATCCGATACTGTTTTTATCGAATCAATACATATTGATTTTGTTACAGATATGAAAGCAGTGTCAAGTTGAGCATAAGTTTTTGAAAATGCAAACATTGCAAATATTGTTAGTATTATTATTTTTATTTTCATAATTTTATGTGTAAATAAAAAACCATTCTGCACTAATGCTGTACAGAATGGTTTTGATTAAACTTATACTTTTTTATTTCTTCCGCCGATTACGAAACCCAAACGCAATGAAAAATAATTAAATCCATATTTCATAAGTCTGAAATCCAAAGTAGTTCGTAAAAATTTATAAAATTCGCAACCTACACGAATACTTGGCGAAATAAAAAAACCATCGGGATTGTCATCATAGGTAGATGCAACAAAACCTAAACCAAATCCTGCAAAAGGCACGATTTTATTTCTTGGTTTAAAATTATAATCGCATAAACCTTGAAACGACAAAAAATGTGTCCCTACATTTGTGTATTCAATATTTCCGTAATAATCATTAAAAACATTATATTCGCGATAAAATCCACTAAGAGAAAATTCCATTCCTGTTGATATTTTGCCATCGTAAAGATTAAATCTAACTTCTGTTCCTAATGTTATTCCGAGCGATCCTACATCTTTAGTTGGAATTACAACTCCGCCGTATAATATTTCCCATTCTACTTGTTGTACTTGAGCATTGATATTAGTGCTAAACCCAAAATAAACAGTTAATAATATTAAAAAAATCTTTTTCATCTAAATATTGTTTATGAATTAAATAATAAATTCAATTTTTAATTTTTCAAAATTACTATAAATTTTTCAATTATAATTGAAGAATTTGTTTTTCTTGTTCTCTTAATTTTAGGTGGTTTTGCAAGAATAATTTCCCATCGATTGTCTCAAAATTTTTAATTTTAATACGCACATAAAAAAAGCGCGGACAAAACTCTTAATATCTGCTTTTCGAGGTCTTCGACTACCTAAACGATTAAATAAATGAGTAAAGCCCACGCCGGAACCGACATGAGCGTCATCGCTTTACTCTTAATCATTTTTGAAATTGTCGAAGTTTCGAAAAACAAGACGTATAAGCTAAACGCTTTTTCCAATAAAGTCTTAAAATGTGCGTATTATCTTGCTGTTTTTTACATCATAAGCATACAATATTTACATTTATCAACACAAAGTTATAAATAAATTTTTCAAACAGTCAAAATTTTTATAAAACATTTAAAAATCTTCTTCCCAAATATAATTTAATATTTTGCACGTGTATTTATAATCAATTATTTAATAGTCTATTATAAAATCAAATTTATAGCAAAATCATTTTTTTGCTTTGTCATATTTTTATTTTTTTCTTGTTAATTTGGCTTGGCACAAAAGAAAAAGAAGAGATAAAATGCCGGATTTTAACTTTAAAACATAAAAAATCTCGTAATTTTTTGAAATCATTTTTATTTGTAATATTTTGACAGTAAATATATTAATCACACTTTAAAAACAATTAAATAAATTATTACAAATAAAAATGTATTTTTGATGTAATAAAATCGGCGCAATTACGTTATTTATATAAACGCACAAGTAAAAAATGAACACGAAACAATTTAATAATAAAATACTGAAACTTGCAGACAACGCTTATCGACTTGCCAAATCAATTTTGAACAGCGAATTTGAAGCACAGGATGCCGTTCAGGATTTGAACTTAAAATTGTGGGAGAAACGAAATGAATTGGATAAAATTGAGAATATTACAGGATTTGTGCTGCGGTCGATGCGAAATTTGTGTCTTGATAAATTACGACAAAAATATATTGAAAACGAACTGTCGGATACTTTGGAATACAGTGAAGCCGATCCGCATTCTAAACTTGAAAAAAAAGATATGGCAACGCAGGTAACGATATTAATAAACCGTTTGCCCGAATTGCAACGAACAATAATAAGAATGAGAGATGTAGAAGGAATGGAATTTGACGAAATTGCAGAAATAACATCATTAACCGAAAATGCCATTCGTGTAAATCTCTCGCGGGCACGACAAAAAATAAGAGAACAATTAATAACAAATTAATAATGGAGCAGATGAAAAATATGGAAAAAATAAACGAACTTTTGGATTTATATTTTGCAGGCGCAACAACAACTGAGCAAGAGCAAGAGTTGAAAAAATATTTTGCTTCACAGAACATTGCTGCCGAACACAAAATATATCGGCAACTTTTTGAAACATTTGCCGCCGAAAAATCAGAAAAATATCCTGAAAATTTGCCGAAAATAAAAAACCAGTCGGAACATAAAAAGCAATTTACAATGTCAATAATATCAACAGCAATAGCGGCAAGCATTTTGCTAATGATTGGAATTTTCCACACAAACGCAGAAGAAAGTTATGTCATTATTCACGGCAAACGTATTAACGACGAAACGCTGGCATTGCAAACAGCACAATCGGCGCTATACAAAATTTCGGCAAATTTGGAATCTGATATGAAACATGTAAAACACGTTAACGATAATATAAACGAAAACCTGAAACCTCTTGAAAAAATTAATGAAATCAAAAACACAATGAATAAAATACAAAACGATATAAACAAAATAAACATTATATTATAAAAACTAAAAAATAAAAAACATGAAAAAAACAACAATTTTAGTCGCAGCATTGCTAATGATGGCAATCACGGCACAGGCGCAGAACATTCAAAAAGTGTTCGAAAAGTATTCAACCAACGAACGATTCTCTTACACATCGATAGGTAGCGGACCAATGGGAGTAGAATTCGGATTAGATTTTCTCTCAATGATGGATATAAAGACAAAAGATGCGCCAAAACTTAAAGGTCTTAGAGTATTGACATTAGAAGCGGCTCCTGATGACAAGTTAATGAAATCGGTAATAGATGATGTAAACGAAGCCGTAAAAAAAGACAAAAAAGCCGAAACGCTCGTTGAAAGCAGAAATAAAGGCACTGAGACCTATATATATTCAACAAGCGAAGGCTTGCTTTTGGTTAATAAAAAATCCAAAGAACTATCCATTGTCTGTGTTTTTGGCGAATTTTCCAAAAACTGAATACAGGAAATTGCTAAACCCCAAAAACTAAATTATGACGATAATAAAAAATAATTAGTAGGTTTATTCACACTTCTAATTACATTTTTCAGCGATTAACCGGCTCATTCGGAGTCGGTTTTTCTATTGAGATTAATAAAATGAAGAATTAAAAATGAAAAATTAATGGTTAATTATAAATCTCTTTCAACTTTACAAACTTTATAACTAAAAGCGGTACACCGCGAGAGTCATCCCGTACACCGCGAGAGACATCCCGTACACCGCGAGAGTCATCCCGTACACCGCGAGAGTCATCCCGTACACCGCGAGAACCATCCCGTACACCGCGAGAACCATCCCGTACACCGCGAGAACCATCCCGTACACCGCGAGAACCATCCTGTACACCGCGAGAACCATCCCGTACACCGCGAGAGTCATGCGATACTTTAGTTGTAAAGTTGAAAGTGAATTGTCATTAACAATTAATCATTTTATCAATAACCATTTTTTTATGTATATTTGCTGTTGATTTAATATTTGTCAATTTTAGGACGATAATATAATGCAGGATTTTTTAATCAAAAAAATGTATTTTTATTCTGACAAAATTGCATTTATGAGTTTTATTTAAGTAAAAATTAAAATTACGACTAATGAAAAAACAAATTCTTATTTTGGCTGTATTTTGTTTAACGGCATTGATATGTTACGGACAAACAAATTTCGATAAATATTTTGAAAACAAAAGCCTGCGCATAGATTTTGCTCTTGTAGGAAATTATGAAAATCAGACGGCAGCCTTGCAGCAAATACGCGAAGAACCCGTTTGGGGCGGCGCAGTTCATAATTTGATTGATAATTTCAATTACGGAGGATATTATGTAAAAGTGTACGATAAAACGAGCGGAAATATTATATATTCACGCGGATTTAACACTTTGTTTGAAGAATGGCGCTCGACAGATCAGGCAAAAACCGAAACGCAGGCGTGGACAAACAGCATATCTTTTCCATATCCCAAACAAAACGTAACAGTCGATATTCTCGGGCGCAATAAGGCTGACATGAAATTTTACTCATTATTGAAAATTGATATTGACCCAAACAGCATTTTTATCAATCGCGAACGGTTAAAAGAAAACAAAGTCAGTAAAATTCAATACAACGGCAGTATATCCGACAAAGTTGACATAGTTTTCATAGGCGAAGGTTATACAGCCGGCGAACAGCAAAAATTTTTGAGCGATGTAAACCGTTTTACCGAATCGTTATTCAAAATACCGCCTTACGACACGCGCCGCAACGATTTTAACATCTGGGCTGTAGAATTGGAATCGGAAGAATCGGGAATGGATATTTCAGGGAAAGGAATTTTTAAACAAACAGCATTAAATTCAGGATTTTACACTTTAGGGATAGAACGCTATCTGACAACTCAGGATATGAAATCAATTCGTGATGCAGTGTGGAATGTTCCCTGCGATGCTGTTTTTATTTTGGTAAATACAGACATATACGGCGGCGGCGGAATGTATAATCTTTACGCAATGGGAACTGCCGATAATGAACGCACAGCCGTTGTTTTTGTACATGAGTTCGGACACAGTTTTGCGGGTCTTGCCGATGAATATTTTACTTCGGAAGTTGCTTATGACGACGAGTTTTACAATCTGAAAGTCGAGCCGTGGGAGCCAAATATCACAACATTGACGGATTTCGACAGCAAGTGGAAAGATTTATTGCCTCCAAACACTCCGATTCCAACACCCGATAATCAGGAAAATGCCGACAAATTAGGAGTTTTTGAAGGCGGAGGATATTTAGCCAAAGGTATTTATCGACCCAAAGTTCACTGCATGATGCGCGATTATGCGCCGTTTTGTCCTGCATGCACCCGAGCCATCAACAAAATGATAGATTTTCTTACAGATAAACATTGATTGCTTTATATTGATGCATTAAAATTAAATAAAGCACAATATGCTAACCTGCATATTTGATATTCTTGTTTTATTTTAATTTCATAAAATCAACAATCTATAATCAATCCATCGTAAGCGGCAAAAACATTTGCAGGCAGTTCTTTTTCAAGCGCGGAATACAAATCCAACTGATGCGAAATATGCGTAAGATATGCGCGTTTAGGCTTCAGTTCTTTTATAATTTCAAGAGTTTCGGGCAGGCAAAAATGCGACAAATGCTGTTTGCGTCGCAAAGCATCAATAACAATGACATCGGCATTGTACATTTTATTTAATTCGCTAAGCGGAATACTATTTGTGTCGGTGATATAACAAAAATTATTTATTCTGAAACCAAACACAGGAAGTTTGTAGTGATACGCTCTGACAGGCGTAATTTCAATACCTTTGATATGAAATTTTTTTTCGCCTATCGTGTGAAATTCAAATTCGGGAACTCCGGGATATTTAATCGTATCGAAAACATAATAAAATATTTTATGTAAAGCCTCCTGCACACGCATTTCGGCATATATGTCAACAGCCTTTTGGTTGATATAATTCAATGCGCGAACATCATCCAAGCCGCCCACATGGTCGATATGCTCGTGAGTAATAAGAATTGCATCCAGATTGACAACGCCGGCACGCAGCATTTGCTGGCGAAAATCGGGACCAGCATCAATCAAAATTTTTTTGCCGTCAATTTCAATCAAAACAGAAGACCGCAAACGTTTATCACGCTCATCGGTCGATTTGCAAACCTTGCAATTACAGCCAATCATTGGCGTTCCCTGAGATGTTCCTGTGCCTAAAAATGTTATTTTCATATAAAAATAGTTGAATTATATCTTTTACCAAATTTTATTTATTATCTTTGCGGCATAATTTCGATATAATTTATTGTGCCTGCAAATATATTAATTTTCTGCCGATTTTAACGATTTAATGTTCTCAATGTTAAAAATAGTCAAATTTATTAAAAAAAGCATCGTTTCGTTATATATTTGCATCATATAGTAGAAGACAAAAATTGTTTAATGTGTTTAGATATAAAAAAATATTTTAGAGATGAAGAAAAAGTTTTTTTTAGGGTTTGATGATTTTTTTGGTTCGAGAAATAATAGAAAAAAGAAATTCCCCTTTTTGGTTGATATGACCGTTGCTATGTGGCGAAGTATTTCGCGTCCCATTGTTTCTATTACCGAAATGACGCTCGGTTCGGCGCTCAATTCGTTAATTCGTTTTGAAATTTCGCATCCGTATTCGAAAGAAACGCAAAGACGTAAAGATGAATTTCCATTTGCTGTTGACATGCAGGATATGTGGAAAAAACTCATGAAGTCGATGAATAACATGAAAATACTGCCGAAATTGCCTAAAAATCAATTGTCAACTGGCGACTCGCAGGCTTAATATTTGAATTTGAAACTGTAAGTCCCATTAGTCGTATGCTTGTTCGTTCGGTTTTGATATTCGAAAGTATGTCTTTCGCACTTGTCAAAATCGAATGAAAATCAACGATGAAATCATCAAAAGTTTTACTTCGCGAAATTTGGTCGAAATCGTGAAATTTTATTTTCAGCGTTAATGTTTTTCCTTTGAAGTTCGATTCTTTCAATCGCTCGTCAAGTTCCTTTGCAATGTGATAAAGTTCGGTTATACGTTCAAAGTGAGTTGTAAGATTTTTCAAAAAAGTTCTTTCTGTTCCCACCGATTTTCGTTCGTAATACGGAGTAACTTTGCGCTCATCAATACCTCTGCATATATTGTAATAAAATTCGCCCGCTTTGCCGAATAATCGTTTGAGCGTAGGCAACGACAAATTTTTCAAATCCAAACCCGTGTGTATTCCGAATTTGTGCATTCGCTCGGCGGTTGATTTTCCTATTCCGTAAATTTTTTCGACAGGAAGTTTTTCCAATATTTTTTCGGCTTCGGATGGAAGTATAACAGTGAGACCGTCGGGTTTGTTCATACCCGAAGCCAGTTTTGCCAAAAACATATTGTACGAAACGCCTGCCGAAGCCGTAAGCCGAGTGGTTTCAAAAATCCGTTTACGTATTTCTTTTGCTATGAGAGTCGCCGATTTCATACCTTTAAAATTAGATGTAACATCAAGAAACGCTTCATCGATTGAAAAAGGTTCTACCATGTCGGTGTATTCGTAAAATATTGATTTTATCTGATTTGAAACATTTTTATATTCTGCAAAATCGGAATGAACAAATATTAAATCCGGACAAAGGCGTTTGGCAACAACACTCGACATTGCCGAATGTACTCCTAATTTACGCGCTTCGTAACTTGCCGTAGATACAACGCCTCTCTCCGATTCGCTTCCCACAGCAACAGGCTTGCCGCGCAATTCCGGATTGTTTCGTTGCTCAACGGCAGCAAAAAAAGCATCCATATCAATATGAATTATTTTGCGCATACTTTAATGTATATATGACTCAAAGGTAAAAATATTTTTTCATTTCTGCAGAATCAAAGAAACACAAATGAGGATAGTGAAATGCAAGATTTTACATTTTTATCTTTGTTTCTTATTTTTTAAGTAGAACATAATACAGGTACGCAAAAAAATATTAAGTCTATTTTGAAGCAGTTCTGGATAAAATCTTTATTTTCCCAAATACACACAGCCTCCGCAATTATCAATTTTTGCGCCTGTAACCGCACGCAAACAATTTATCTCGCCGCGCATACGCAAAATCCCAAGAAAAGCAAAAATTATAGCTTCTTTAAAATCTATGGTTTGAGAATCTGGAATTATTACTTCTTGTTTGATTACAGAGCGCAAACGTTCTATTAAAAAAACATTCCGTGCGCCGCCGCCTGTTACAAGCATTGTTTCTGCATTATTTCCTCGCAAAACGTTTTCCAATTGCATGGCTACATGTTCCGTAACTGTGCGAAGTTTATCGTAAACCGAGATATCTGCCACATCCAAGCAAGGTTGAAAAAACATATCAAACCATTCTTTTCCCAACGATTTGGCTCCTGTTTTTTTATAAAAATCAATCTCATTAAGTTTATTCAAAAGATTAATATCAAGATTGCCTTTACGTGCATTTTCGCCATCTTTATCGAAAGATAAATTAATTTGGTTAGCCAAATAATTCAACGCCATATTGCAAGGCGAAACATCAAAAGCAATTCTGCGACCATCCTGACGAAACGAAATATTGGAAATTCCTCCGAGATTGAGGCATGCGCCATAATGACCAAAAAGCAATTCGTCTCCAATAGGGACAAGCGGAGCGCCTTGACCATCAAGAGCGACATCGGTTGTACGGAAATCGCACACGGTTGTAATTCCTGTATGAGCGGCAATAGTTGCGCCACTGCCAATTTGCGAAGTTAATCCTATATGCGGCTGATGAAAAGTTGTGTGTCCGTGCGAAGCAATCAAATCGGGTTTAATATTTTGCGTTGCCAGAAAATCATTTATTTTTTCGGCGATATATTTTCCCAAATTCACATCAAGTTTTACAAATTCGTAAGCAGAGAGTTCTGTCGCTTTTGCCAATTGTTGGCGCAAATTGTCTGTATATTCGACTGTTGCGGCTGCAATAACTTTATAGTTCCATTTTTCGGTTTTTCCAAAATTGCATAAAGCCAAATCCAAACCATCGAGCGATGTTCCCGACATTAAACCAAGCGCGTAATATTCGTTTTTCATTTTTTTGTGATATTATTAAAATACTTTGTGTGCAAATATATTAAATATTTTTCACATCAAAATTTTAAAATGTTTGCTCCATCCAAACAAGTAATCAAATACATTTAACCGCAAAGAGCGCAAATATATTTCGCAAAGAACGCAAATGAATGATAAACAAACTGTTTTCTTGACGGACTTCGAGGTAAAATTAATTTTTACCACGCTTTGTATTTTATTTTCTTTTTTTGTTTTTTTGAAGGAAACAACGACTCGTTTATATTTAATAAAGTATTTGTAACAAAATCCATTTTCATTTGTTTGCCGATACTGCTATTGTAACTGTCAATACCGAAAAATTGTTGCTGCAAATAATTTTTTGTTTGTTGTCGCCGCATTTCGTATAACAAATCATTAAAATTTGGATATTTTTCATCTGTTATAATGGTTTTAAATTTTTCTGCAAAATCAATACTGTTTTTATTAAAATAAAACGTGTCATTTTGTTTGAATACATCCAATATATATTTTATAGAATCGTCTGTTGTAATTGATGTTGTTTTTGATATAAAAGCAGCGTCTAATTGCGCATAAATTATTGAAGATGAAAGCAGTGATATTATTATCAATACTGTAATTTTTATTTTCATGATTTAATATTTTAAAAAAATCCGCATCTGATTTCTTGCATCAGATGCAGAATTTTATAATAGTTTAAAATTTATATCCGAAACGGAAACCAAGTGTTATGCCTACGTTTGAATCATTATAATTGTTCCAGCCGAAAGCCAAACCTGCATGAAACTCAAAAAGCAAATGATTCCACCAAATACGGCGTAAACCCCAATACGGCGCAACAGCAAAACCGCAAACATCGTCGTAAACATTATGTTTTTTTATAGGCTTAAATACATATCCGCATTGAGCCGCCAAAAACGAACCTGTATTTCCGTCTGTTTTCTTGCCTTTTCGTGCACGTTTTTCCAAATTATAATAATAGCGAGGCTCGACAGCGATGCAAGGATGAAAGGTATAAGACCAATAATCTCCCCAAAAGTCGGATGACGTATAACTTACATAGCCTGCAATTCCTGCAATTCCGCTTATTGTAAATTTATCGGCAAAAGCATATTCGTAAGCGTAAGATGCGCCAACCAATCCTGCATCTACAATGTGATTTGATTGTGTGCTTACATGCGTTTTTTCGTTGTCTTGCGCAAATATCTGTTGACAATCAATGATTAAAATCAATAATATCAATATTTTTTTCATAATATTTATGTTTTATCAAACAAAAATAACAATAAATTTTAGAATACACTTAGTTTTATGATTAATTTATATTATGTACAAACCTTATGCCTAACCATTTTCCACCATCATAAATAGCTCCGAATATATTTGCTTTTTTTATTTCAGATGTAACTGGTAAATATCCAAGAGGCATAGACATGCCAAATACCCAAGTAAAACCAAACGATTGTGAAAAATAAATTGTTTTGGATTCTCTATTTATATATTCTGTTATGCCTTGATTATATGTTTTTACCACATTAGTTCCTCCCCAGCATAAATATGCAGAGCGAACGTCTTTGGGTTTTATTTGCCTTTGTATAGGATTGAAAATAAATTGATTATTTATACTCTTAAAAAAATTGTAAACCTGATTGCCGGGCGCTTGGTATATCTTATTATATATTGAGTTAGGAACTTTATCAACAAAATCGCCTACAACAAAATTAATAATATCTTCTGTCATATCATTTAAAAAACCAACTCCACCTGCTGCTTTAATAATAAAGTTTGCAGAATAATTATTTAATGTAGATGTAAACATTCCATATCCACCTGCACCTAATAAATTTGCACTTGAATTTGGAACAGAGTTAAATCTAATGTCAACATCTAATTGGTCAATCCCAATAACCATTTTACTGGCATTTGTACCTGTCCAATAAGGAACAAATAAAAAATGTTTGCGCTTTTGTGATTTTACCTTAAAACCTGTTGAGGCATAAAATCCAAAATTGACTTTAAAAAGCTCACATTTTACTTTTCTATTTTTATTAAACTTTACATGTCTTTCAATGTCTCTGGAACCTGTTAACCAATGCAATAATTTTCCTGCTAATGTGTGTTCATCCCATTTATAAGTCCTTAATCCATAATTTACATTATCTGTGCTACTAATTTCAGTGGGAGTTCTCATTATGCCAAATTCTATGTTAGTGGCATCATCCTCGTTATCTGCATCATTGTTGTCGCTATTGCTACCTGAACCAGAAGAACCTCCACTTCCACCAGAAGAACCTCCGCTTCCACCAGAAGAACCTCCGCTTCCGCCTGATGAACCCCCTCCATCATCAATAATAAACTGACTTCCGTGTGGATCAACTAGTTTCATTGGCATCTGTTGAGGTATTGTTATTTCATATTCATCTTCTTTTCCTGTTGGTTGAATATATTGTGTCAATTGCGAGTAATTGGCTATAATATAATTTATAACATCTTCTTTTTCAGAAGGAGCAATAAAAGTGCCATATTTAGTAATTTTATATAAACTATCACCTATTCCTATACGCAATGTAGTATCAACAATATTATAAATCAAAGGATCTTTTACTATTTCTTCTGCCAAATATATACGGAATTCATCTTCATCCATCGCCTCCATACCATCAAACGTTGATATTGTTGACATTGTTTTAGGTCTTTCTGAAAGTTCATCGTTTATTTCCAAAAGCGATTTAAATTTTTTTTTGTTTTTGACAATTGGAATAATTGTAGACATTTCTCCTTTTCTTATTTCATCCAAATAATTTTTTAATGCTTGATTTGATGAAAATACAAGGTACCCATCTTTGTTTACTGTTACGGTGTTATCTGTTACATTAATTTCGTTACGGTCATTCAATTCGTTAGAACAACTCAAAACTAATAATAAACACACACTTAAAAATAATGAATTTTTTATTTTAAAATTTGTTTTACGTCCGTCCCTTATACGGACATTAATTAACAATTTTGTTTTTCTTGCTCTCTTAATTTTAGGTGGTTTTGCAAGAATAATTTTCCATCGATTGCCCTCAAAATTTTAATTTTAATACGCACATAAAAAAAGCGCGGACAAAACTCTAATACTACTTGTTACATGAGGTTCTCGACTACCTAAAAGTGCCAAATAAATGAGAATAAAGCCCACGCCGAGAATCGACGTGAGCGTTCATTGCTTTATCCATAGCACTTTTTGAAATTGTCGAGATTTCATGTAACTCGAATAATAGCAAATGCTATTTTATATACCTTAAAATGTGCGTATTATTTGCTTTTTTTATCACAAGCATACAATATTACATCTTCAAATACAAAATTATATATTTTTTTAATATATGACAAAAATTTATAAAAAAAAGACAAGTAAATATCAATAAATTTTAAAAGGCATCTCGGAATTATTATTTTTTTAAATACTTTGTATGCAAATATATTAAATATTTTTCACACACAATGAAATTAATTATTTTATAAAAAACTTATAAAAAAAACATATAAAATTTTGGAAGTATAAAAAATATGCTTACCTTTGTGATATTATTTTAATATCATTTTAATTTTAAATATTCAATATTATGAAAACTAAAGAAGAAAAATTCAAGAACGTAAAATTATCGGGAATTGGAATGTTAATGTTCAATTTTCTGTTTTTAATTGCTATTGTTGCTGCATTTGTATGGATTGTTGCAGCCAATATTTCAACAACATTGTTTACAGGTTTAATTATTACAGATGTTGTTTTGTTTATTGTTAATACCATTTTTTGGGGAGGCTTTGTTCACATAGAGCCAAATGAAGCTCAGGTTTTAATATTTTTTGGCAAATATGACGGAACAATCAAAGAAAACGGTTTCTTTTGGGTAAATCCTTTTTACACGCGAAAAAAAATCACTTTACGCGCTCGCAATCTTGATGTAGAGCCAATAAAAGTGAACGATAAAAAAGGAAATCCTATAATGATAGGTCAGGTGTTGGTTTGGCGAATTGCCGATACGTACAAAGCATCGTTTGATATAGACAACAAATCGATGGGAACAACAAATCTCGGCACAGTTAATTTCTTAAATTCAAAGATGAAGTCGTATGAAAATTTTGTAAAAGTGCAAAGCGACTCTGCATTGCGCTATGTGGCGGGAATGTTTGCTTATGATTATTTTGAAAACGAAGACGAAAAACTTACATTACGTTCGGGCGGAGAAGAAATAAACGAAATTCTCGAAAAACAACTGAATGAACGTTTGTCAATTGCAGGAATCGAAGTTTTGGAAGCTCGGGTAAATTATCTTGCCTACGCTCCCGAAATTGCAGCCGTAATGTTACGGCGTCAGCAAGCCGATGCAATAATCAGCGCTCGTGAAAAAATTGTGGACGGAGCAGTGGGAATGGTTAAACATGCATTGGGAAAATTGTCGGACGAAGGAATTATTGAACTTGACGACGAAAAAAAAGCGGCAATGGTTTCAAATTTGCTTGTTGTGCTTTGCAGCGACGAACGAGCGCAACCGATTGTGAATACAGGAACATTGTACAATTAATCAAAACATGAAAGAAGATATTGTTTTTGCCGAAACTCAAAGTTTCAGAACGAATTATTTTTTTGATATAAGTATTATTGCTATTGACAGTTTTCTCATTTATAAAACTATCCGACAAATCGTGTATGGCGAAATTTTTGGAAATAATCCGGCAAGCGATATTATGTTACTCGTTATTTGTGCTGTTTTGTTGGTAATTACAGTTTTGTTTTTCAGTTTTACCATTCATTCAGTTATCAATCAGGATGGAATTTACGTAAAATTATTTCCTTTCATGTTTGGATACAAGTTATATCGTTGGGAAGAAATTGCGAATGTTGACGTAATAAAATATAATCCGATAAGAAATTACAGAGGCTGGGGTTACAGAACGGTTTTTGCGAGATTAAAATTGTTTAATTTGAAAATAATAAACAACCGAGCCTTTACGGTATCCGGAAATTTAGGCATGCAAATCGAATTTCTGACAGGTCGAAAACTATTGATAGGTACTCGCAAAGCAGAAGAATTGATGGAAATATTGAAAAAATTAGGTAAATTAAAAGATTGACTTCATGGCGGAGGAAGATAAGGTAAATAAAACCAAAAGTTTTGTGTTACGTATTGATACCGAGACAATGGCAGCCATTGAAAAATGGGCAAGCGATGAGTTTCGCAGTGTCAACGGGCAAATATTGTATTTACTTGACAATGCGCTAAAGAAAAATGGGCGATTGCCTAAAAAGAAAAAAGGATAATTATTTTGCATCTGCTTTACACAAAACAGTTATAATCAATACAAGATGAACAAAAAAAAGAGTAATAACTTGTCAACTTTTTTAGTGCGGGACAATAATCATTAACCATTTCTTAGTAGCAGTTTGGTATTATTTGCTTTATGTGCCTTATTTTACTTTTATTTTAAGGTTTTTTAAAAAACACATTGGCTTTTTATATAATAAATTATATTATTTTTGCATTCTATTATTAATTAGATTTTTGCTGATGAAAAATTTATTCTGTTTATTAATTGTTTTTTTGCTCGTAGATAATCCAGATATTATAGCTCAATCAGACAGCGATGCCGTTCCTAACGAAGCTGCCAATGCCGTAAAAGATACTGTAAAGATAAAACCTACATTCAAGTTCAGCGGAGCGCCAACGCTCACGCTTACTCAAACATCTTTCAGCAACTGGTCGGCGGGAGGCGCAAATTCTATTGCAGGCGTAGTCATGACAGGGCTAAAATTAATATACACGGAAACAAAATTTACTTGGGAAACAACATTAGATGTGGCTTACGGATTAACTTATCAGGAAAAAAACTTTTTGAAAAACAACGATAAAATCGACTTTCTCACAAAATTCGGTTTACGGTCGTCCAAAAAATGGTATTATTCTTTGGCATTTCAATTGAAAACGCAATTTGATAAAGGATACAAAACATATCCGCCACCCGATAAAAGCAATTATACTTCAAAATTTATGGCGCCAGGATATCTTATTGCTTCGTTGGGTATGGATTACAAGCCAACTCCCGATTTATCGTTTATGCTGTCGCCGTTTTCGGCAAAATGCACATTTGTACTCGACACGATGTTGTCGAACAGAGGCGATTATGGCGTTGTGAAGGGACACAAATCTTTGTCGGAAATAGGTTCGTTGATAAAAATTACATATTCAAAAACATTCAAATCAAAAAGTACAATAAACAGTTCGCTTGAACTTTTTTCGAGTTGGTTAAATAACTTCGGCAATGTTGATGTGAGCTGGGAATTTGACTGGAATATAAAAATAAATAAATGGTTTTCGTCTCGGATTTATGCAAAACTTTTATATGATGATGATATAAAAGTAAAAGATTCAACCACAGGCGAAATACTTGGACCTCGACTGCAATTCAAACAAATGCTCGGAGTCGGAATTTCATTGTCTTTTTAAAATATTGATGCTATGCTTTATCCGTTAAAATTTCGTCCTATATACAAACATTACGTTTGGGGAGGCAAAAAACTTGCCGAATTGAAGAATATAAAATCCAAAAATCAGGAAAATATAAGCGAATCGTGGGAATTGTCAGCCGTAAACGGAAATGTTTCGGTTGTTACAAACGGATTTTTGGCAGGAAATAATTTGCAGGAACTTATAGAAATTTATATGGGCGATTTGGTCGGCGAGTCGGTGTACGAAAAATACGGAATAGAATTTCCTTTGCTGCTTAAATTTATTGATGCAGCGCAACCTTTGTCGGTGCAAGTGCATCCCAACGATGAAATTGCGATGAAACGTCATAATGCATACGGAAAAGAAGAAATGTGGTATATTGTCGAAGCCGAAAATGATGCCGAAATTTGCATAGGTTTTAATCAAAACATAAATAAGGAAATATTACAAAAAGCCTTGTATGATAAAAGTTTGTTTGATTTTATGAATTTTGAAAAAGCAAAAAACGGCGATGTATTTGAAGTTCCATCGGGACGAATTCATTCTATAGGAAAAGGAATTTTGCTTGCCGAAGTTCAAAGCACATCCGACATTACTTATCGCGTTTACGACTGGGGACGCGAATATGACCCGAAAACAGCGCGGCAAATGCATGTGGATTTGGCTTTGGATGTTATAGATTACAATTCATACAAATCTTATAAAACCAAATATCAAACTATAAAAAACGACAGTTCGGAAATTTGCCGTAACAATCATTTTAATGTCAAAATAATTGACTTTGACAATACGTTAATTCGTAATTATGTTTCTGCCGATTCATTCGTAGTTTATATGTGCGTTGGCGGCAGCGCCGTTTTAGAATGTAACAATCACAAAGAAACATTGACAAAAGGCGAAACAATTCTCATTCCCGCCGAGATAGATGAAGTAAAATTAATTCCCGATTTACGTACGCATTTGCTCGAAATATCAATATAATAATTATAAACAACCGAAAAATGGAATTGCACGAAAACAAATATAAAGAATACACAACCTCCGAATTTTCCAAATTTACAAATGTATGCGGAACATTGGCATCAAAAGATTTATCGCTGCTGGAAAAATCATTTGATATTGCGGCAAATGTTTTGTCCTGCTATATTCGCGAAAACGGCAAACCTTTTATTTCTCATGCCATTGAAGTTGCAAAAATCATAATTACCGAATTGGGAATGTCGTCAACATCTGTGGTTGCAATGTTTTTGCACGAAGCAATTTCAAAATCGGAAACAGAAATAGATATAAAACATTTTGGAGACGATATTCAGCGCATTGTTGAAGGATTAAATAAAATATCAAAAATAGATATAAAAACAACAAGCCTGCAAGCCGATAATTTCCGAAAACTTATTGTATCATATTCGAGCGACCCGCGCGTAACGCTTATAAAACTTGCCGACCGTCTTGAAATTATGCGTTCGCTGTCATTTTTCACGCCGATAAAACAAATGCAAAAAGCAACCGAAACAATGTTGTTGTATGCGCCGTTGTCGCATCAGTTAGGATTGTATAATTTGAAAGGAGAACTTGAAAATTTGGCATTTAAATATCTTGACAGCTCGGCTTACCGCATGGTAACTAATAAATTGAAAAGTACAACCGCCGAGCGCGAAAAATTTGTTGAAGATTTTTTGATTCCTATTGAAAACGAATTGAAAAAAAATAATTTTAAGTACGAAATAAAAAGCCGTACCAAAACAGCATATTCCGTTTGGCGCAAAATGCAGACGCAGCAGGTAAACTTTGAAAGCGTATATGATGTTTTTGCAATTCGTATTATTCTTGATACGGAATTTGAAAACGAAAAATCAGATTGCTGGGCTGCATATTCGATAGTTGCAAATATTTACGAACCCGATACAAGACGTTTTCGCGACTGGGTTTCGCGACCAAAAATTACAGGTTATGAATCGTTGCACACAACGGTTTCGACAGCAGATGGAAAATTTGTTGAAGTGCAAATCCGTACGCGCCGCATGGACGAAATTGCCGAAAAAGGAGCTGCCGCTCACTGGAAATATAAAGGCGTGAAACAGGAACACAGCGTACAGGATTGGCTTGATAATGTTCGTAGTTTATTGGAAACATCTCAAATTGAAACAACCGAAAATATTAACAAAATAAGCCAAACCGAGATTTTTGTTTTTACTCCGACAGGCGATTTGCGCCGTTTGCCAAACGGAGCAACTGTTCTTGATTTTGCCTTTGATATTCATACAAACATCGGCGCACATTGTGTTGGCGCACGAGTTAACGGCAAAAATGCAACCATTCGCGAAAAACTTAAAACAGGCGATACGGTAGAAGTCTTAACTTCAAAAAATCAGACGCCAAAAGCAGACTGGCTGAATTTTATTGTAACATCAAAAGCAAAATCGCGAGTACGCGCAAATCTTAACGAAGAAGAAGCCAAACACGCCCGACTTGGAAAAGAAATTATTGAACGGCGTCTTAAAAACTGGAAATTATCAACTTTTGAAGAAGCCATAACAGCGCTTACAAAATATTATAAACTGAAACAGGGTGCAGATTTTTACGCAATGCTCGGAAGCGAAAAAATAAGTTTTCCGGAAGTAAAAGATGTATTGCAAAAATTGTATGCCGAATCGGAGAAAAAACCGGATATTATAGAAACAAAACAAACGGAAAAACCCAAAACATCATTGCGGCAAAGCGAATATCTTATAATAGATGAACGTTTAAGCGGATTAAGTTATCATTTGGCAAAATGCTGCAATCCTATAAAAGGCGATGATATTTTCGGTTTTGTAACAATAAATTCGGGAATAACAATTCACAGTATCACATGCCAGAATGCAACGCGATTGCTTGACAAATATTCATACAGAGTGATAAAAGCAAAATGGAGAGACGAAAATGAAGGTTCGTTTCTTACAACAATAAAAATTGTCGGTAACGACGAAATAGGCATGTTAAACAAAATTACCGAAACATTGCAAAAAATAAACGCATCCATACGTTCCATAAACATATCATCGCAAAAAGGAGTATTTGAAGGTAAAATACAAATATCAGTATCAAGCGCCAAATTTCTGGAACACATCCTGCACCGCTTGATGCAAATCAAAGGCATAGACAAAGTGCAACGAATTAATCAATAAAATCACATTATAATGAAAAAAACAACTTTCCTAACATTAATTTTTATTCTTTTTACATGCAGCGTTTATTCGCAGCAGACAGTGAAAACCGGAATTGAAGTTTTGCGCGAACGCAATTTTGATATTCTTAAAGGCAAACGGGTAGGCTTGATAACAAATCCTACCGGCGTTGACGGCAGGCTAAAATCTACAGTCGATATTTTATTTGAAGCAAAAGAAGTAAATTTAGTTACGCTGTATGCGCCCGAACACGGAATACGCGGAAACTTCACCGCAGGTCATAAAGTGGAAAACGAACATGACGAAAAAACAAATCTTCCTGTTTACAGTTTGCACGGAAAAACCAAGAAACCCACGCCCGAAATGCTTTCGGGAGTAGATGTTCTGGTTTATGATATTCAGGATATAGGCTCGCGATCTTATACATATATCAGCACGCTTGGTTTTGCAATGGAGGCAGCAGCCGAAAACAATGTGGAGTTTGTTGTGCTTGACCGACCAAATCCGCTTGGCGGCGAAAAAATGGAAGGCGTTATTACGCGCGCAGGATTTTTCTCGTTTGTAAGTCAGTTTGCAATTCCTTACGTACACGGACTCACAGTCGGCGAACTTGCAAAATTTTTGAACGGCGAAAAACTGCTTGAACGCGGAGTGCAATGCAAACTCACCGTTGTTGAGATGCAAGGCTGGATGCGCAATATGAATTTTATTGACACAAAACTTCACTGGGTTATGTCGTCTCCGCATATTCCGCGTACCGAATCAACATTTTTTTATCCCATGTCGGGCATTCTCGGCGAACTGTACGGTTACAATATTGGCATAGGATATACTTTGCCGTTTGAAGTTTTTGCCGGCACAAATATTGATGCCGAAAAATTGGCAAACGATATGAATGCGCTGAATTTGCCAGGACTGATTTTCCGTCCCATACATTTTCGCCCGTATTATAATCATGCAAAAGATATTGAGCATCACGGCGTGCAAATTCACATTACCGATTATCAAAAAATTCCGCTCTCGCTCATTCAGTTTTATTTTTTGCAGGAAATACATAAACAAGAACCCGATAAAAATATTTTTGAAGAAAATGCAAAACGCATCAACATGTTTGATAAAGTATGCGGCAGCGATGAGGTACGTAAACAGTTTGTAAAAAATTATCAGGTTAAAGATATCGAAGATATTTGGTACAGCGATATTCCCGAATACAAAAAACGCATTGAGCCATACCTCATATACAAATAACAAGGCATTAATCGCATAATCTCGCAAATAGACATCATTGCAGATATGAAAAGTGAAGCAATCTGTCTATTTGTTGATTTGAAATAATACCAGACCTTGCAGCATCATTTTAGGAATATGAAAGGACGAATACCGATACATAAAATACAGGAAAAATTCACAACGGGGATTTTTCTGAAACGTTATCAGGACGGGAAGGCTACACAAAACGGCAACCCTGCGCCTGTGGTTGAATACGCCCATCGCGACAATCATTACCTCTTTTACTTGCAGGAAAAAGGAGAAAACCGTTCCTTGATTGATTTCAAAGAATATAAAATAACGGGCGCAGGGCTGGCTTGCGTTCTTCCGGGGCAGGTTCATTTAGGCGTGGCAATGGACAACGTGTCGGGCTGGCTTTTGGGTATTGACTCCCTTTTTGTAAAAGACGAATGGAAGTATCCGCTCGAAACGGTACTGATTTCGGGGAATACACTTGTTCCCGACACGGAAACATTGAACGATTTGAAATTCGGGTTTTCGCTGTTGAACAGAAAAATACAGGCGGCAGACCATCTTCTGGCACAACATGCTGCTACGTTATTAATCGGCATGATTGCCCAATTGTACCGGCAACGGCTACCTCTCGCTTCCAATAAAAGACAGGCAACGATTGTTCTTCAATTCAAATCCCTGCTTGCCGATCATTTGAAAACCGTGAAAAGTCCTGCACAATACGCCTCCATGCTCCATCTTTCGCCCTCCTACCT
>JAISPX010000152.1 GCA_031274595.1 Prevotellaceae bacterium
AAAAGCCTCAAAAAAGCGATTGTCATTGCGGGCTTGACCCGCAATCTCCTAATTATCACATGCGATTTTTCAGGAGATACCGTGTCAAGCACGGTATGACTGGCTTTTAAGACAGCCTCGTTGCTATTTTAATATTCGTTTCGTATTGACGACACAAACAGTTTATTGTTAGTCAATTGAAGACAAAAACCGTCTTTACAAAATAACATGAACTAATCAAATACTCATTCTTTCTTATCTTCGGCAGTTTTTGCAACTTCTGTCGGATACCCCAATTTTTTGAATGATTCTTTGATTTTTTCAACATCGGTTTTTGTGTTGTCATATTTCACGGTAACCGTGTTATCTTTGAGATTTACATCAACATCTTTTATTCCTTTTTCGAAAGGAATATTTTTTTCAATTCGTTGTTTGCAATGGTCGCCATGCATGTTTGACACGGCAAGTTTAACTTCCGAAATTTTACTGTTTTTCTTGTCCTGTGCATTTGCTGCAAATGTCAGCGTTATTAATGATAACGCAATAATTAAGATTTTTTTCATAACTTTTAATTTTGTTTTTATTAAATTAATGTGATTAAATATTTTATTTTTTTATTATAATTCTTCTGCGCCTTTTATTTTAAAACGTATTCCCAGATAAATTTTTCTCCCCATAAGCGGAGCATAGATTACGGAAGCATCGAATTTGTCATCAAAGGGATTTTCCGCATTTATTATAGCCTGTTTTTGTATGTAATCGCCAATGTTTTCGCAACCTAAATAAATATCGAAGTTCTTATATTTTTTTGTTATTTGAGCAAAAAATATCGGATATGATTTTGAGCGTTCTTTTTCCCATATTTGTGCGGCATAAAAAGGCAAACGACTGCCGCCGTTGAGTTGTGCCGTAAAATCAAATTTCCATTTCTCAAATTTTGTTGAGTATGACAAATTCACAAGAGCTTTAAATCTGTCAACCAAAGGCTTTTCAACCAATCCGCGACTCATATTTACCTTTGTTTGATTGTAACGAAATGTTGCAAAAACGTTGAATCGCTCAAACGGGTCGATGCTAAAATCTATCTGATAACTGTTGGAATACGATTTCCCGTTAAGATTTCCAATGCGAATATATTCGTCGCTTTCTTCAACATCTACAATAGTTTGATTTTGGAAATTTGTGCGGAAAAAATCAAGGTTTACATATCCGCTTTGCGTTTCGCCGATTTTGAAATTCTGCGTAAAACTTGCTCCTATTGTCCACGCTTTTTCTATTTTTATGTTTTCGGCGATTACAATTTTTCTGCCTGTTGCAAGAGCGCCGATATTGTCGGAAATGATATTCGGCGAATAAAATCCGCGACCCGCCGAAGCCCGAATCGTTGACGTGTTTGTAAAATTATATCGCAGATGCATTCGCGGAGTAACAAGAGTTTCTTTGTATAAATAATTGCGGTCGATACGCAAGCCTGTCAAAAAATCAAAATTATCATTTAGTTTCAGCGTATATTGGGCAAAGGCTCCGCTTACGTTTTCGGTTCTGTCGCCAATCCACGAATTTAGAAATTTACTGTCGGCAAATAATTCTCTGTAATTATCATGCATGAAAGTTGAGCCTATCGTATAGCGGTGTTTTTCGGCGTTGTCAAATGCCGATTGCCACAAAATGTTTGATATTAATGAATTTTGTTGTGCATCGTATGTTTTTTTTCCGAAATAAGAACTTTGCTTGTGATATGCGTAACTTGTAATAATTCCCAAACTGCGCGAACCGCCCTCGTTGAACGGAACGCCAACTTTCAGATAAGCGTTGAAATGTTTGTTGTTGATATTCGATAAATATGCATTTGGCATGTCGGTGTGCATTTGTCCGCTTTCACGTTTTTCGGTCAAAAATCGGTAACCGAAATGTATAATTACTTTATCAGCCGAGTATAACCATCTGTTTCCTATATTTATTTGGTTTTTCTTTGGCGAATCAATAAATCCATCGTTATTGTTGTCGTGAGCCTTTGCATCTGTTGAGCCGTGAGCAAATATGATTGTACTTAGTTTTTTGTTCAGTTTCAAAGCCGATGTAACGTTTGCTTCAAATCGCAGGTCATCGTCGCCGTACAGATTTATAAAGAGCGGTTCGCTGTTATCGGGTTTGCGATGTTCAACATTTATTTGACCTGTGATAGCCTCGTAACCATTCAGCGCCGATGATGTTCCTTTTGAAACCTGAATACTTTCAAGCCATTGCCCGGGAGTAAAACTTAATCCGAAAGTAGATGCTATTCCGCGCAACGCAGGAATGTTTTCATCGAGCATCTGGACATAAGTTCCCGAAAGTCCGAGCATACGAATTTGACGAGCGCCCGAAACCGCATCGCTGTATCCGACCGAAACGCTCGCCGAATTTTCAAAGCTTTCGGCAAGATTGCAGCAGGCAAGTTTTGAAAGTCCTGCCTGAGTAATAACTTCCGTCATTATCGGCGATAATTTGGAAATATAACTTCCTTTCTGCCGAGCGACAACTGTTGCGTTGCCAAGTAATTGCGATTGTTCGTACAAAACAAATTCAACTTCTTCGGCTTCGGGTGTAATTGTGAGCGTGTCGCTTGTGAAACCGATAAATGAAGCAATCAGATTTACATTTTCGACATTATTTTTTTTGATAACAAAATTTCCGTTTTCATCGGATGAAACGCCTGTATTTGTATTTTCCCAAACAACCGAAGCAAATCCAAGCGGGTTCTTGTTTCCTTTACTGTCAACAGTAAATATTTTTCCTGTTATGTTTTTTTGCGCTAACGCTTTTGGATTATATAAGACCAAAAGCATCAATATTATAAAGATATATTTTATATTTTTCATTTTGTTTACGATTATTATTAAATTTGATTAAAATTATATAAATGCTCAAACTGTTTTTACATTTCAAGCATATAAAATTTCAATGATAAATCATAAACGTAATTGCCCTGTATGATATATTAAAGGTATTTTGTCGTTAATCTGCGGTGTGCATGTTGCCGTTGAGATTGACAAATCATAGCAAATCGGATCGATTTGAGAAGAAAATACAACAAAGTTTGTTGTTAAAAATATTGATTCGGAAATGTTATTGTTTTGCGAATAATTTTGGTCAACACTAATCGTTTCAACCGTTTTCTCGCAACAATCTTCATCGTCCGATTGCGCTTTCTGCGCAAAATGATGACAGCATTGCCGTTCGTCGGTTTTTTGCGCCAAACAATAATTACATTCATTGTTGGCAAGCAACGATATGTAAGCAACATCTTTGCCGTTGCCGTTACAAACGTGGCGGACAAATCCGCACGAAGCAAAAACGTAGGCAACACAAAGAACAAACGATAATATTTTATGTGAAATATTTTGCATTTTTGGTACTTATATTTGGCAAATGTACAAAGAATTATTAAAACAACTAATGTTGCCGAATATTAATTTTGGTTAAGAAACGAAACAGCCGTTCCTCACGAACTGATTTTCATTGCACGCTGCTTTCCTGAAAAAGGGTTAACCCTTTCATGAAAAAGGACTATCCCTTTTGACTAAAAGGGTTAACCCTTTTGGGTAAAACGAATAACCCTTTTTACGAAAACATTTTTCCGTCTTTCCAAATTTAAGATTTATAGATATTTACCCTGTCGTCCATTTGCCGTCTTTTAAGCGTCAGCCTGTGGCAGGATATGACATGCGATTTAAAGAAACCATTCTTTATACATAATATATCCTGCTGCATTTTTTCGAGCCATTTCTATTGATTTTTCATCAATATCCTTCACTTTTTTTGCGGGAAGCCCTGCATATACTCCGGGTTCGAGAACAGCGTTACTTAAAATGAGAGCGCCGGCGGCAATTATTGTATTGTCGGGAATTACGGCATTATCCATAAGAATAGCGCCCATTCCTATAAGCACATTATTTCCTACTTTTGCGCCATGAATTATGGCGTTATGCCCAATCGAAACATCGTCTCCTATTTCCACAATAGAACGCTGATAAAGTGTGTGAAGCACAGCGCCATCCTGAATATTTACTCTGTTGCCGACTATTATTGTATTTACATCGCCGCGCAAAACAGCGCCGTACCAAATACTGCAATCGTCTCCTATTGTAACATCTCCTATAATTACGGCAGTTTCTGCCACAAAACATCCTTTTCCTATTTTAGGGTCAAATCCCCTTACTGCTCTTATTAGTGCCATCTTTCTAAAATTTATTTACTTATTTACCAAAGCGCAAATTTACATCATATTTTTCACACTTTGGATAAATAATCTTTTGGGCAGTCTTGAGCATATTCGTAATGCATATTTTTATAGTGATTTAGTATATATGTATTATGTTATTCGAAAATTTTATGTAGATTTGCAAAAACAATTATGAATATAGATTTTATTTTCGCAAAAAACGATGAAAGCATATCTTGATTTATTGGATAAGATTTTGACAGATGGCGTTGAAAAACATGACCGTACAGGCATAGGAACATTAAGTATCTTCGGCTACCAAATGCGGTTCGATTTGAATGCCGGTTTTCCGCTTGTAACAACAAAAAAAGTTCATCTGAAATCTATTATTTACGAACTTTTGTGGTTTTTGAAAGGCGATACCAACGTGAAATTTCTAAACGACAATAACGTTACAATCTGGGACGAATGGGCTGATGAAAACGGCGATTTGGGACATATTTACGGTTATCAGTGGCGCTCGTGGCAAACAGCAGCAGGAGAATATGTTGACCAAATAGCGAATGTTGTTAATTCGATAAAAAATAATCCGGATTCGCGCCGACATATTGTTTGCGCATGGAACGCAGGCGATTTGCAAAATATGGCTTTACCTCCGTGTCATGCAATATTTCAGTTTTATGTTGCAGGCGGTAAATTGTCGTGTCAGCTTTATCAGCGCAGCGCAGATGTTTTTTTGGGAGTGCCTTTCAATATTGCATCATACGCTTTGCTGACAATGATGATGGCTCAGGTTTGCAACTTGCAGGCTGGCGAATTTATTCATTCGTTCGGCGATACGCATATTTATATGAATCATATTGAACAGGTAAAAACACAGTTGCAACGCAAACCTTTTCAACTTCCTCAAATGAAAATTAATCCCAATGTAAAATCTATTTTTGATTTTAAATATGATGATTTTGAATTGGCGAATTACGAGTGTCATCCTTCAATAAAAGCCCCAATAGCAATTTAATTTTGATAAGTATGAAAACATTTTCGATAATAGTTGCAATAGCCGAAAACAATGCCATTGGCAAAAACAATAACTTGCTTTGGCATATTCCGAATGATTTGAAATATTTTAAAAGAATTACTTCGGAACATACTGTTATTATGGGAAAAAACACTTGGCTGTCGCTGCCCGTAAAGCCTTTGCCGAACCGCAAAAATATTATTATATCTCAAACTTTGAACTTGAACGAAAAAAATGTTTTTGTTGTTTCATCAATAAAAAGCGCTATTGATATTTGCGAAGAAAATTCCGAAAACTTTATCATTGGCGGAGCAACTATTTACGAGCAATTTTTACCTTTTGCCGATAAGTTGTATATTACCAAAGTCTATCAACCGTTTGATGCTGATGTGTTTTTCCCCGAGATAGATAAAAATAAATTTACAGTCGAAAGCGAAAGCCAAATATTTATTGACGAAAAAAGCAATCTCAAATATTCATTTTTGGTTTATAATAAATTTTAATTTCCTGTTTTATATTTCTTTTCTGAGTCGCGCAACGGGAATATTAAGTTGCTCGCGGTATTTTGCAACCGTGCGGCGAGCAATCGAGTAACCTTTTTCTTTTAGAGTTGCAACCAATTGCGCATCAACCAGCGGATTTGATTTATCTTCATCGTTTATGCATTTTTGCAAAATCGCTTTTATTTCGCGACTTGACACATCTTCGCCATCTTTGACATGCACCGATTCCGAAAAAAGGTATCGTAAGGGGAAAATTCCAAAATATGTTTGAATATATTTTCCGTTTAAAACCCGCGAAATTGTGGAAACATCAAGATTTGTACGGGCTGCGATGTCTTTCAGAATCATTGGTTTCATTTGATCTTCGTCGCCTGAAAGAAAATAATTGCGTTGCAAATCGACAATTATTTTCATTACGTTAAGCAAGGTTCTGTGTCGTTGCCGTATTGCATCTATAAAATATTTTGCCGAAGTTATTTTTTGTCCTATAAATTGCGCTGTTTCTTTATCGTGAACGCTCATTTTGCCTTTTTTTGATGCATATTGGCGCATCATTTGCACATAATTTGCGTTTACGTGTAAATCGGGAACGTTATATGAATTTAATTCTATCACAAGTTCGCCATCTTTAATATCCAAAACAAAATCAGGAATAATGGTTTTGCCTTGTTCGCTGTAATCGTCCGAAAAAAGGTTTCCTGGTTTTGGATTCAGTTTTACTATTTCTGATATTGCATTTCGTAAATCATCTTCGTTTATGTCAAGTTTTCTCGAAATTTTATCATAATGCTTTTTTGTAAATTCGTCAAAACATTTCGATATTATTTTTTTTGCATCGTTCACGGTTTGCGTGTGTTGCTTTACATCCAACTGCAATAAAAGACATTCCTGCAAATTTCGGCAACCTACACCTGCGGGTTCAAAACTCTGAATAATTTTAAGTATATGTTCAAGTTCTTCTTTATTCGTATTGATATTTTGTTTGAATACAATATCATCGCAAATAAAATTCAAATCGCGGCGCAAATAGCCGTCATCATCAATACTCCCTATCAGAAAAATCGCAATGCTGCGTTGATGTTCGTTCAGCGAATGAAATCCGAGTTGGTCAATCAAATATTGCTGAAAACTTTCGCCCGAAGACAAGGCATAATCTGTTTTTTTAATATTGTTTGAATAGTTATGCGTTTGTGATTTGTACGATGGAATGCTGTCATCTTCATCGTCCAAATAATCTTTTATCGAAAATTCATCTTCGTTTTTTTCGGCTGTTGCCTCAAGTTCGTTTTGTTCTGCGTTTTCGCTTTCGTCAAGAGCGGGATTTTCTTCAATTTCGGATTTTATACGTTCTTCCAACTCAATTGTAGTCAATTCCAAAAGTTTTATTGTCTGCAATTGCAGAGGCGTTAACTTTTGTTGCTGCTTTAGATTTTGAGTTTGTTTGAGCATCGCAATCCTATTGAGATAAATTAAAATTCCGCATTTTTCGGCGTACGCGGAAAAGGAATTACATCTCTGATATTTGTCATTCCCGTTACGAAAAGAATCAATCGTGCAAAACCAAGTCCGAAACCGCTGTGCGGCACAGTTCCATAGCGGCGCGTATCCATATACCACCAAATATCTTTGTCGGGAACATTCATTTCGGCGGCGCGTTTTTTCAGTTTTTCCAGATTTTCTTCGCGTTGCGAACCTCCAATGATTTCGCCTATTTTAGGAAATAACACATCCATTGCGCGAACGGTTTTTCCATCGTCGTTTTGTTTCATATAAAACGATTTTATTTCTTTCGGATAATCTGTTAATATCACAGGGCGTTTAAAATGTTGTTCAACCAAAAAACGTTCGTGTTCTGCCGCCAAATCTGCTCCCCAATATATTGGAAATTCAAATTTATGTCCGTTGGCAATAGCATCTTCCAAGATTTTGATTCCTTCGGTATATTTTAGACGCACAAAATCGTTTTTAAGAACAAAATTCAGCCTGTCAATAAGTTCTTTGTCGAACATATTGCAAAGAAATTGAATATCATCGCTGCAATTATCCAAAGCCCAGCGGATACAATATTTTATAAACTCTTCGGCAAGTTGCATATTGTCGTCAATTTCATAAAACGCCATTTCGGGTTCAATCATCCAAAATTCCGAAACATGTCGCGGAGTGTTTGACTTTTCGGCGCGGAATGTTGGTCCGAACGTATAAATCAATCCGAGAGCAGTCGCCCCCAATTCACCTTCAAGTTGCCCCGAAACCGTAAGATTTGCAGGTTTTCCGTAAAAATCTTCTGAAAAATCAACATTGCCATCAGGCGTTTTCTTTATGTTTTGAAGGTCAAGAGTTGTAACCTGAAACATTTGCCCTGCGCCTTCGCAATCGGATGCTGTGATTATAGGCGTGTGAAAATAAAAAAAGCCTCGTTCGTGAAAAAACTTATGAATTGCAAAGGCTATGTTGTGGCGAATGCGAAAAATAGCGCCGAATGTATTGGTTCGCGGACGAAGATGCGCTATTTCGCGCAAAAATTCCATTGAATGTCCTTTCTTTTGCAAAGGATATGTTTCGTCTGCCGTGCCGTAAATTTCTATTTCTTCGGCATGAATTTCCACCGCTTGCCCACTTCCTTGCGATTCAACCAAAATCCCGCAAACACAAAGACTTGCTCCTGTTGTTATTTGTTTGAACAAATCTTCGTCGAATTTGGCAACATCGGCAACAACCTGTATGTTGTTGATTGTCGAGCCATCGTTTACAGCAATGAATGCAACATTTTTATTTCCGCGTTTTGTGCGTACCCAGCCTTTCACGCAAACATTTTTTCCATAATCCTTTGATTTCAATAAATCAACAACTGATGTTCGTTTTGTTTTTTCCATGTTTTTTAATATTAACATGCAAAGGTACAAAAAAATGTAAAATAATACCTGCTATAAAGATTTTATGCCAACTCGCTATTAAAAATTGGTTAATGATTAATGAAACAATCGGCAGAATTGAGTTGCTTTTGTCATATTCGTTCAACCATTTCAAGTGCGTTGAATTTGCATTTTCCTATACAGTCTCCGCAGGCGGTGCATTTGTCCTGATTTTTCACCACTACGTATGTTCCCGTTTCCGCCTTTACCGCCTCCAGCACGCGGCGGGAGCATCTTTTGACGCAGCGTTGGCATCCTGTGCAATTTTCTTCAATCACGCGGATTGTTTTGTTTCGCCCCCGCCTGCGCCGGCGTATTCCCCCTGCCAACCAAAGCAGAACCACCGCGCCAATAATCCAATATGCTATACTCATTGTTCTAAAAATTAAAAATCATTCACTATTTATGAAGACAAACGAGGACGAAAAATATTTTACGGAGGGTGTCGCGTCCTGAAAAAAGTTGACAAGTTATTACTCTTTTTTGTTAATTTTTTATTCATCTTTTATTGCGTTTTGTTTCTTGTGGGCTGCTTGTAATACCCGTTTCGACTGATATCGAAACAAGTACACAAACGGTTTATACTTTGCTTCTTATTTTCGGAACAATGCAGGATTGCAGGGACTCGAAGTTTTTTTAATGTCGTCATATCCGCTCCATAAATGTTAGCTTACCGACTGCATGCTTTCGCCTTGTTTAATCTCTTCTACTACTTTTTGTTTGAAGCAAAAACTGTACCTATAACATTTTCTTACCTGTTGAAACCTTTGCAAGGCAAAATTGTTAATAATATGTTGATATATAATGTATTATATTGCGAATATATCATATTTTTTTAGTATCTTTGCAGTATGATTAATAAAAATAAAGAACAAATGGGTTTTAGTGACGGCTACGTGGAAAAACGTGTTCGGAAGAATACTTTTTTCAAACAAATCAACATGCTGATAGATTGGACGGCATTGGAAAA
>JAISPX010000156.1 GCA_031274595.1 Prevotellaceae bacterium
AAAAAAGTATTCTTCCGAACACGTTTTTCCACGTAGCCGTCACTAAAACCCATTTGTTCTTTATTTTTATGAATCATACTGCAAAGATACTAAAAAAATATGATATATTAGCAATATAACATACTAAATATCAACATATTATTAATAATTTTGCCTTGCAAAGGTTTCACCACATCATTGGCGGTACGTTTGCGGATAATCATTTATTTTTATATTTTTGCACAAAATTTAAAATGCAGATTTTAAAACATATAATATTCACTATCGCCACATTGGTATTTGTCGGTTGTACCGATTTTGACGATGTACGCATAAATATTAACGGCGACGATGTAAAAATAAATTCAGTAAAAGGTTCGCGCTTCAAACTCAATATACCTGTTGAAATTGATAATCCGACAACAAAAAACCTTATGCTGAAAAAAATAAATGCCGATGTTCGCAAAAACGGATATAACTTTGCAAAATTAGATATGAACGAAAATATCGAAATTAAGGCTGAAACAAAAGAAAAATATATTGTAATACTGAATGGAAAAATTGTTGACCCGATGGGCGTAATGTTTTCGGGATTCAGTTTTAGAAACACGCAAAACGAAAATTATACATTAAACGGATTTATAAAAGTCGGAACAAAAACATTCAGCAGAAAAATAAAATTTAAGAACGCTGATTTTGAAACATTCATAAATTCGTTTGGAAATAAAACGAATGGAACAAAATAATTCATTATATATGAAACATAAATTATTGTTAACGATACTGTTTGGAATATTTACAATGTATTCCGCAAAATCGCAAACCGCCGACACCGATTCCGTATTTGTAGAATTAGATTCTACTTTTGTAAATATAACAGATGTGTTGGAAAATTCATCACAGGGAAAAATAAAAATAAATCAAAGCTCCGATGTTACCGAAGCTCTGTCGCTTCACAGTATCGAGAATTTTAAAAATCAAAAAATAACAGGCTACCGTATATGCATATTTCGCGACAATCAACAAAACTCACGTTCCGTAGCATTGCAAACGAAACAAAATTTCAAGTCTGTTTACCCTGATATTCCAACGTATTGGGAATACAAAAATCCATATTTTTACGTATATGTAGGCGATTTCAGAACAAAAGGTCAAGCCGAAAAATTCAAGCGCAAAATAAATGCGATGTATCCTAAATCATGGCTGGTAAATGAAACAAAAATAAATCTTCCATCTTTATGAGCGAACAAATAAAACACGAATGCGGCATTGCTTTAATACGTTTACGTAAACCGCTTGATTATTATCACAAAAAATATGGAACTTGGACTTACGGCATCCAGCGATTGTATTTGTTAATGGAAAAACAACACAATCGCGGACAAGATGGAGCGGGAGTTGCAAGCCTGAAACTCAATCCGCAACACGGAAAAAGTTATATTCACCGCACACGCTCGAATGATAAAGATTCTTTGCGACATGTATTTGATTTTATTACAAATTCAATAAAAGGAAATCCCGAACAAGTGGAAAATCCCGAATGGGCAAAAGAAAATTTGCCGTTTGCCGCCGAATTGTATCTTGGACATCTGCGCTACGGAACTTTCGGCGGAAATTCTATTGACCATGTGCATCCTGTTACAAGAGCAAGCAACTGGCTTTCGCGGAATCTTGTCGTTGCAGGAAATTTCAATCTCACAAATACATACGAAATATATAATCAACTTTTGAATATAGGACAGCAACCGCGCGATATTACAGACGCAGTTACAATTCTCGAAGAAATAGGTTATTATCTTGACGAAGAAAATAACAATATTTACGAAAAATATAAACAGCAGGGATTATCAAAAATCGAAATATCGAAACTCACATCTGCCGAAATTGATGTTGCAAATATTCTGAAACACGCAACAAAAAGATTTGACGGCGGTTACGTAATAGCAGGAATGATAGGCAATGGCGATTCGTTCGTTGTTCGCGACCCAAATGGAATTCGTCCTGCATTTTATTATGTAAACGACGAAATTATTGCCGTTGCATCCGAACGCCCTGTGTTGCAAACGGCTCTTGATGTTCGCACAAACGGAATCAATGAAATTCCTCCCGGCTCGGCATTAATTATAGGCAAAGATGGAAATTGCAGAATAGAACAAATTCTTCCTGTTTGTGAAAAAAAATCTTGCTCGTTTGAACGTATTTATTTCTCTCGCGGAACAGATAAATCTATTTACCGCGAACGCAAAAAACTTGGCGAATTGCTTACCGATTCAATATTAAAAGCTATTGATTATGACTTGGATAATACCGTTTTTTCGTTTATCCCGAATACGGCAGAAACAGCATTTTTCGGAATGGTAAAAGGCATCGAAGATTTTATGCTGCGCGACAAACAACGACAAATTATAGAATCGCATAAATTGTTGAATTACGATGAACTTTGGAATATAATAACAAGGCGTC
The DNA here is from genome assembly GCA_031274595.1 of Prevotellaceae bacterium. Taxonomy (GTDB): domain Bacteria; phylum Bacteroidota; class Bacteroidia; order Bacteroidales; family UBA932; genus JAIRKV01. Next base: position 2,443 of record JAISPX010000156.1, read on the forward strand.
CGCGATACGAAAAAATTGCGGTGAAAGATGCCAAATTGCGAACATTTATCACCGAAGGCGAAGAGCGAACAAATCTTGTAGAACATATTTATGACGTTACTTACGGCGTAATTCGCCGCAATCAGGACAACCTCGTAATTATAGACGATTCCATTGTTCGCGGTACAACGCTGAAACGCAGCATAATCAGTATTCTCGACAGATTAGAGCCTCGAAAAATTGTAGTTGTCAGTTCGTGTCCGCAAATTCGTTATCCCGATTGCTATGGAATTGATATGTCGCGAATGAACGAATTTTGCGCATTTCTTGCCGCAATCGAATTACTTAAAGAGAACGGAAAAGAACATATAATCAAAGATGTTTATGAACGCTGCAAACATCAGGAAAATCTTAACAAAGAAGAAATAGTGAATCATGTGAAAGATATTTACGCGCCTTTCACCGACGAGCAGGTTGCATCCAAGATTGCACAAATGCTGAAACCCGAAAATGCCAATGCCGAAGTGCAACTTGTATTTCAATCGGTTGAAAATTTACACGCAGCATGTCCCGAGCACACCGGCGACTGGTATTTCACCGGCGATTATCCTACGCCCGGAGGAAACAAAGTTGTAAACAAAGCATTCATAAATTACTACGAAGGCAAAAACGACAGACCTTATTAAATCCGATTCACAGTGAAATTATTTTTTGTCGATTTGTCAATACAATTTATTTTTTTGCTCGCTTCAGTTGTTTCTTTCCTGATAAGAAAAACGAACGACTATTCATTATCGCTTATAAAATTTTCCAGTTCCTGATATAAATTTTGCGTCGGCAATCCCATAACATTAAAATACGAACCTTCAATTTTTGTTAATCCTATAAATCCAATCCATTCCTGAATGCCGTAAGCGCCCGCTTTGTCGTAAGGCTGATAATTATCAATATAAAAATCAATTTCATCAGTGGTTAAAGATTTAAAATGCACTGTTGATGTTACAACAAATTCTCGGGTTTTTGTTGCCGAACGCAAACAAACGCCGGTAAGAACTTCATGCGTATTATTTGATATTGCTTTTAACATTCTGAAAGCATCGTTTTTGTCTTTTGGTTTTCCAAACATTTCGCCGTTACACCAAACTATTGTGTCAACAGTTATCAGAATGTCGTTATCGTTGAATTTTTTAGTATATGAATCTGATTTTTTTTGTGCAACGTGAACAGGAATCTCGTTTTTATGCAAATCGTCAGGATATGATTCGTCAACATCAGATAATTTGACTTGGGTAAAATTAAGACCAAGTCCGTGCATCAATTCAACTCTGCGTGGCGATTGCGAAGCAAGAATTATGTTATATTTTTTAATATCGTCAATAAGCATAAATTTGAATTTTTTATTCGCTTTTTATTTTATTTGCGTTTATGTTCCATTTTCCCTGTATTTTCATTACCTGTTCAATTACATCTCTCACGCAGCCTTTTCCGCCATCAAATTCGGATATATACATTGCCGCATTTTTTACTTCCGGTACAGCATCTGCGGGGCAACAGGATATTCCGCATGTTTGCATTATTTCAATATCGGGAATATCATCGCCCATAAACAAAACCTCGTCGGCATTGATATTGCGCCGAATACAAAATGTCGTAAAATCCTGAATTTTATTTTCGGATAGCAAAAAAATATCTTTAACTCCTAAATCATTAAAACGATGTTTGATTGACGCCGCAGCGCCGCCTGTAATAATCGCTATGTGATAATCCTGCAGCACAGCCTGACGCACGGCATAACCATCTTTAGCATTGTAAATTCTCAGAAAATGACCATCGTTGTCAACAAGCAACGAACCATCCGTGAAAACGCCATCCACATCAAAAGCAAACGCTTTTATCTTGTGTAGATTGATTTTATAATTCGACATATTTTATTTTTTATTGTTTACAATTTGCCAAAGATAATAAAAAATAATCGTTATTATATGAATTATCAAAGTTCTTTTTCTCAAAAATTCATTTAATATTTTAGGTTTTATACATTTATTGATTGCTGTTGAAGATTAATAAAAAACGCGTCAATTAAAAATATTTAATTATTTTTGTGAAGATAATAATAAAATTTTGTGAATGATACATGTTTCGGATTTATACAAAAATTACGGGAATCTTGAAGTTCTGAAAGGCATACAACTGAACATAAAAAAGGGCGAAGTCGTGTCGATAGTCGGAGCCAGCGGAGCAGGAAAAACAACATTGCTGCAAATTATAGGAACAATCGGTAATCCCGATAAAGGTAAAGTTTTTATTAAAAACACTGACGTTTTTTCGTTACACGGTAAGGCTTTGGCTGATTTCAGAAACAAACACATCGGATTTGTTTTTCAGTTTCATAATTTGCTGGCAGAGTTTACCGCTGTCGAAAACATTTGTATTCCGGCATTCATTGCAAACGAAAAACCAAATAAAGCCGAAAAACAGGCAAAAAAATTACTGTCATTTTTAAATCTCACGGAACGCGCAAATCATAAACCGTCACAACTTTCTGGAGGCGAACAGCAGCGCGTTGCTATTGCTCGCGCGTTAATCAATAATCCCGATGTTATTCTTGCCGATGAACCGTCAGGAAATCTCGACTCAAAAAATCGAGACGAAATTCATAAACTGTTTTTCAATCTGCGCGACAATTTCGGTCAAACCATCGTAATAGTTACTCACGACAAAGGCTTGGCTGAAATGGCTGACAGAAAAATTACCATGAGCGATGGAAAAATCACATCAGATTAAGAATAAATATCATGGACAAAGAAATACTGACCGATTTACTCGAAACTCTATACAACAAGTACAATAACGCAGATTTTATAGACTCCGACCCAATATCAATTCCTCACAGTTTCGGGACGCCCGAAAATATTGAGATAAGCGGATTTTTTGCTGCAACAATCGCATGGGGAAACCGCAAATCTATTGTTAAAAGCGCAATGAAAATGATGCAATATATGGATAATCAACCTTACGATTTTGTTACAACGGCTTCGGGAAAAGAATTGCAGAGCCTGTCTTCATACGTTTACAGAACGTTCAACGGAAGCGATTTTATTGCTTTTGTTCGCGCATTGCGCAGTTTCTGCACAAAATACAAAAGCATAGGCAACTTTTTTGAACTTGAATTTCTCAAAACCCGAGATATACGAATTGCTTTATCAAGTTTTCGCTCGCTGTTTTTTGCAACGGAACACGACAAACATTGCGAAAAACATCTTTCGTCAATCGACAAAGGCGCAGCATGCAAGCGTCTGAATATGTATCTTCGATGGATGGTTCGGCGCGACAGTCGCGGCGTAGATTTTGGTTTGTGGAAAAATATTCCCATGTCGGCGTTATATTTGCCGTTGGATGTTCACAGCGGAAATATGGGACGCGCATTTGGCTTGCTTACACGCAAACAAAACGACTGGAAAGCGGTGGAAGAAATTACTCATAACCTTCGCCAGTTTGATGCAGACGACCCTGTACGTTTTGATTTTTCTTTATTCGGCGCGGGAATAAACCAGTGGAAAGTGTAATTTTTATTATTGCAAGATTAAATTACTCTGCTAAAAAACAGAATACAATATTATTAAAATCATGGTTGATGACAATGATATCGTAATTAAATTTATCGAAATATCGGAAAACCTGTTATATGACACAGAAGTTTGATAAGAATTATTAATATTTACGGCTTGGGGTCTAAATTTTTTCAACAGAAAAAAGGAAAAATAAGCCGTACAAAAACCTACAATTGCTCCTGCAATAATATCCAACGGAAAATGAACTCCGAGATAAATGCGCGAGTAAGAAAAAATAATCGCCAAAGAAAAGGCGATAAAACTAATGCTTTTTTTATGAAATAAAAAACTGACAAACGTAGATATTGCAAACGAATTACCTGCATGTCCCGACATAAATCCGAATCGTCCTCCGCGATAGTTTTTTACAGTGTGCACCAAATCAGCCAATGACGGGTCGTGAGTAGGACGCAAGCGCGCTATTAAAGGTTTAATTATGTTTATCGTTTGATCTACAAACAAAATAGTAAGCGCTATCGCTACAAAAATCCAAATACTTTCTTTTTTCTGGGTTTTAGCAATTACAAAAGCCATAACAATAAATGCAGGAATCCAAGTATCCCTTTTTGTAACTATCCAAAAAAAATTATCAAAAAAAACATTATTTAAATGATTTAAAAACAGGAGTATCGATTGATCCCAATGAATAACAGATTCCATATTTACTTAATTTTTAGTTCAACTTATTATTGATTATTTAGATTTTATATTAAATTATCTTTCAAATACGAACATAAAAAAAGCGCGGACAAAACTCTTAGTATTATCCGTTCACTGAGGTTCTAGACTACCTAATCACCAAATAAATTGAGTAAAGCCCACGCCGGAAATGGCGTGAGCGTTCATCGCTTTACTCTTGGTGATTTTGAAATTGTCTAGATTTCAGCGAACCAGAATACAAGCTAAACGCTTTTATAATAAATCATTTGAATGTGTACATTGTCTGCTTTTTGTAACACATAACAAGCATACAATTTTGCATATTCGGTGCAAAGTTATAATAATTATTGTGAATAAAACAAAAAAAGTTTTTTTGTAGGTTGTTTTTACGTACAAAAAAGTTATTTAATAGTTCCTTTATAAAGCCAAACTCACAGTAATTTTTTTTCTATCTGTTATTCCCCGCGATGTACTTTCACTATTTCCCAGTATAAAAAAGTAACGAAAGAAAGAAAACATCATAATAATTAACCATTAAAAATTATTTTGTTGATAAAATAAACTTAATCTGGAAGACTAATTATCCAAAAAACAAAATAATCAAATCAATATTTGTGAGATTATTCGTTTATTTTTTGTACTTTTGACAAATCAAAACTAAATTATTTTTAATAAAATCATAAATTATGAAATCAATAAAACTAATCGCATTTCTTATGTCAATGACAGTTATAACAGCGTGTTCTACAAACGAACAGAAATCTGTAACCGAAAAAATTGAAATCAATAATGAACTTACTGTCGATGAAATTTCGGCAGGAATTTTTACTCCCGAAGTTATGTGGAAAATGGGACGAATAGGAACAAGCCTGATTTCGCCCGATGGAAAAAATGTCGCTTATACGGTTACAAATTATGACGTAGCCGCTAATAACGGCGTAACAAGCCTTTGGATTATAAAACTCGACGACAACAACAAAGCCGTCATGCTGGCGGAAGATGTTTCAGAACCGATATGGAACAACGCCGGCGACAAGTTATATGTTCTGAAAAACGAACAAATTTTTGTTGCCGATATTAATACAGGTTCGCTTAATCAACTTTCGTTTATCGAAGGCGGTATTGAAGGATTTGGCATTGCGCCTGCCGAAAACAGAGTTTTTTACACAAAAAAAGTTGCAGTCGAAAAACGTAATTCGGCAGAAATATATCCCGACATGGACAAGTCAAAAGCAAAAATTTACAACGATTTAATGGTTCGCCACTGGAATTATTGGGACGAAGGAAAATATTCGCACATTTTTGTTTCGGAAATAAAAAACGAAAAAGTTGAAAACGGGAAAGATATTATGCAAAACGAAGCTTGGGACGCGCCAATGGCGCCGTATTTTGATATTGCCGAAATAGCATGGAACAACAGTGGAACGCAACTTGCCTACACATGCAAAAAACAAACGGGAACCGAATATGCCGTATCGACACAGTCGGATATTTTTATTTATGATACGAAAACAGAAACAACAAAAAATATTTGTCAAGACTTTAGCGCAAATAAAAATATCAACGAATTCAAAGGTTATGACAAATATCCCGTGTGGTCGCCAGACGATAAAAAAATCGCATTTCGCAGCATGCAACGCGCAGGAAACGAAAGCGACAAAGAACGTCTGTTTATTTGGAACAGCGATGACAATACGATGACAGAGATTACTCAAACATTTGATTATAATGCAACAAATGTTGTTTGGGATGGAAATAATGCGCTTTATTTTATTGCGCCGATTGAAGCAACTCACCAAATATGCAGCGTAGATTGCGACACAAAAAAAGTCGAAATCCTGACAACAGGCAATCATGATATAAATCATTTTACAAAAAAAGACGACATAATCATTGCGGAAATAACAAAAATATCGATGGCGACAGAACTTTTCAAAATAAATGTTGCCGATAACATAAATATCACACAAATCAGTTTTGTAAACAAGAATATTTATGATAATATAAAAATGGGCGAAGTGCAAAAACGCTGGATAAAAACTACCGATGGCAAACAAATGCTTACGTGGGTTATATTTCCGCCAAAATTTGATGCAACAAAAAAATATCCGACATTACTTTATTGCGAAGGCGGTCCGCAAAGCGTAGTCAGTCAATTTTGGAGTTATCGCTGGAATTTTCAGTTAATGGCAGCGCAAGGTTATATTATTGTTGCGCCTAACCGCAGAGGCGTTCCTTCGTTTGGACAGGAGTGGTTAGACCAGATTTCGGGCGATTACAGCGGACAAAACATTCGCGATTATTTAAGCGCAATCGATGATGTTGCAAAAGAAACATGGTGCGACCAAACCCGTTTGGGATGCGTAGGCGCAAGCTACGGCGGATATTCTGTTTTTTTCCTTGCCGGAAATCATGACAAACGGTTCAAAGCGTTTATTTCACACTGCGGGATATTCAATTTTGAAAGCATGTACGGACATACCGAAGAATTATGGTTTGTAAACAACGATTACGGCGGGTCGTACTGGAGCGAAAATCCGACAGCAAAACGCTCGTATGCAAATTCTCCTCACAAATTTGTTTCAAAATGGGATACTCCTATCTTAATAATCACAGGATTAAACGACTTTCGCATTCCCTACACGCAAAGCCTCGAAGCGTTTACGGCGGCGCGTCTTTGCGGTGTTGATGCGCGTTTGATTGCTTTTGAAAACGAAGCGCATCAGGTTTTCAAACCTCAGAATAATTTAGTATGGAATCGCGAATTTTTTGGATGGCTTAATAAATATTTGAAATAGATTTTATATAATAAAATTAAGAGTGAGAAACCATGATTTATAAGAATTATAATCTTGATTTTCACTCTTAATTTTTAAAATATCAAAATAAATTACCCTACGTAGCAAATAAAAACTATCTGTAAACGAATTATAATGAGCAATAAAAATTTTTCGTTCAAGCAATTTGTTATTGAGCAGGAAAAAACGGCAATGAAAGTCGGCATCGATGGAGTTATGCTCGGCGCCTGGGCAGATGTTGCAAATGCGGCAAATATTCTTGATATCGGCACAGGCACAGGATTGATAGCAATAATGCTGGCACAGCGCAATTCCGCCGCAAATATTGATGCAATTGAAATTGACAGACAAAGCTACGAACAAGCAGCGGAAAATGCCGCCAAATGTAAATGGAGCGCACGCATAAACATAATTCACGGAAAATTTCAAACATTTGCCGAAACAACTCAAAAAAAATATGATTTGATAGTGTCAAACCCTCCGTATTTTATCGCCTCATTACAATCGCCCGAGATGCAGCGCACGGTTGCGCGACATTCCGCATCATTAACTCATGACGACTTAATAAAAGGTATTGATAAAATACTGACGGCAACAGGAACATTTTCGGCAATCTTTCCATACGTAGAAGGCAATATTTTTATTGCAAAAGCAGCGGCAGCAAATATTTTTTGCAACAAAAGAACGAATATAAAACCAAATCCCGAGAAACCCGTAAAGCGTATCATGCTTGAATTTTCAAGGATAAAACAAAATCTCGCAGAAAATACCATTTGCATCGAAAACGGCGACAGACACAATTACACCGACGCATACAAATCTCTCACAAAAGATTTTTATTTGAAATTCTAATCCGCACGTTATAAGTTCAAGTCTTTTTTACAACCCAACATCGCACAGAACAGAATACGGATATTTATATCAAGCCGCTGTTAATAAATGGTTAATGGTATAATAGTAAATAATAAAAAAGTAAATAATCAGGTTGCTTCACCTTGCTGTTCGCAATGATTCTATAAAGAGATTTTTAGATTTTCTGGCTCTAAGCCCCGACTTCCTTGCTCCGAGCGAGGACGTCTTCACTCCGAGCGAGGATTTTCTGGCTTTTTGCCAGGATTTCCTAGCTCCGAGCAAGGAATTCTTCACTCTGAGCGAGGATTTTCTCGCTTTTAGCAAGGATTTCTTCACTCCGAGCATAAACATCCTCGCTCGGAGCAAGGAAGTCGGCGCTCGGAGCCAGGAATGTGATACTGCGGACAAAAAAATCTGCGAAAACATCATGTTCTCACTCGCTAAGAAACGAGTGAATAATGATAAACGTTTTAACGCGGGAAACGGCATAACCACTTCTTGCTCGTTAAGAAAAACAAGCGGGAGCAAATCAGCAAATTCTACAAATAAACAAAAAATCACTTACCGCTTACAACAGTCGGTTGTGCCGTTAAAATAATTCCTTCGATGTGGCGCAGTAAATCGCGTTTTGAGCGGCTCGGAGCATATACAAAACCATCAAAGGTAACAATCATATTTTTTTCTTTATCGATAGTTGTATAACTTATGAAAGGTCCTCCCATAAAGTCGTTTTTAACTTCCCATAATCCGCGAATACGGGCAAAAAAATCATCGTTTATTTTCAACGTGCTGTATGTTGGCTGGATATAGTTTGTTGTTGTCATATAAGCGCTGCCTTGCGGTTCTTTGTCGAGCAGTACGTATTGCTGCAAAATTTCATTACGCTTTGCAATCAGCGATTCAAGCGCAAGTTGCGATTTGTCTGTGTACGGATACGTATAGATGAACACTCCTTCGGTGCCTTTTGCGGTACGAAGTCCAAGCCACATAAATTCGTTTTTGTCGCCAAATAAATCGTAATCCTGCGGGAAATACATCGTATATCCATATTTATTTTCGACTGCTTTACGAAGGTCGGGATTTTCAACTGCTTTTACTCCTTTTTTTATGCGTTCAAGTTCGGCTTGTTCAAAAATATCAATTATTTTGCCGGCTCTTTTGTGCAATGCATCAACTATTTGATTTTCATCTGAACCTATAATATATAAAACAGTTTGAGGCGATGAATAAACATCGTTTTTGGAAGAAATTTCACATTCTGTTTTATCTTTTTCTATTTGTACAATCACAACGTTTCGATGTACTCTGAATATGTTTGAAAACTGCCTGTGCGCAATATTCATTATCGAAAATTTGGATTCAGGCTGAGGCAGCAGAGTATCGGATTCGGTAAGTATCTGGCGAATAGTTTCGCCAATATTTCCATTCCACGCATCGGCATTGGCAACCACAACAATTTCGCCTGTTTTTCCCGAAGATGAAGATAAAATTTTGTTTTCATCTTTGCATGATGATACAAATATCATTAGCGATAAGAAAATTGCAAACCGTATTATTAATAAATTTTTCATCTCATTTGTATTTTAATTATATGATGTAATTTGTTGTATAATTCCATAAAAAATAATGTTATTTTAACACAAAATTAAAAATATCATTGCCTACTGCAAACAGCATCAGACCTAACAATATTGCCATACCAACCATTTGTGAATATTCCAGAAATTTGTCGCTTGGTTTACGGCGGAATATTATTTCGTACAGTATAAAAACCGTGTGTCCGCCATCGAGCGCAGGGATGGGCAAAAGATTAATTACGGCAAGCATTATTGACAATAAGGCTGTAAGATTCCAGAATTTTTCCCAGTCCCAAAAAGATGGAAAAATATTACCTATTGCAATAAAACTTCCAACCGATTCATAGGCTTTTGTTTTTGGAGAAAATATTAATCCCAAATCTTTGATATAATCTCTTATTCCTTTTAATCCTTCGCATATTCCTGCCGGCAGCGCTTCAAAAAATCCATAAGAAACATGCGTTGATTTTATGTCGGAATCATAGGCTATAACTCCGATTTGTCCGTCTTTTGAAACTGCGGTCGCAAAAACAAGCGTATCATTGTTTCTTACAACTTTTATATCTACGGTTTTTGATTTATTTTCGGATAAAACGGGCGTGGCTTCATCTAAATATTCTATATTGTGTGAATTTATTGCAATAACTTTATCGTCTTTTTGTATTCCCGCTTCTTGCGCTGTTGAGTTGTCTGAAAAACCGGATATGAAAAATCTTATGCGTGTCGTTATAAATCGCTTATATTTTAGCATCTTGCTAATACAGGTATCGTGAATAGGAATAATCATTTTTTCGCCGTTGCGTTCTATTTCTACATTTTTAATTCTGTTACGAATAATTTTTAGTTGTATATCATCAAATTTTTCAACCGTGTCATTATCAAGTTTTATAATTTTATCTCCATTTCTGAAACCTATTTCTTTTGCAAGTTGGCTGCAATGAATACCGTTTCTTACATCTTTGTTTGCAAGATAATCGTCTCCCCATGTAAATAAAATTCCCCAATAAATAAGAATTGCGAGAATTACGTTAAACATAACGCCGCCTATCATTACAAATAGACGCTGCCATGCGGGTTTTACGCGAAATTCCCATTGTTGCGGAGGTTGTTTCATTTGTTCAATATCCATCGATTCGTCAATCATTCCGTTTATTTTGCAATATCCGCCAAATGGCAGCCAGCCGATTCCCCATTCGGTTGTTTCGGAATATTTGTTCCAATTGCTGTCGGGAAGTTCGTCAAGCGGAATAAGTTCTGTTTGCGGGCGTCCTTTTTTGTCAAGAACTTCGGCGCCGTTTTCGTCAAGTTTTTTGCGGGTTGATTTATCATTGCCGGCAAACCATTTTATTTGCCATTTTCCGTTTATTTTTTTAAACTTTACTATCGACCCGTAAGCGTTGAAAAACATGTAAAATTTATCTACGCGGATTTTAAAAAGCCTTGCAAAGAAAAAATGTCCGAATTCATGTACAAGTACAAGAATCGATAAACTTAAAATCAGTTGTAAAATCTTCATTAATATGTCCATATTCTAATTTGAGTTTTGTTTAAATTTGTTTTTAATTTTTTATTTCAATAATTCTGTCGCGATTTTCCGCGCTTCAATATCTGTTGCTATATAATCGTTAATTTGCGGATTAGGTATAAACATTGTTTTGTTTATTGTTTTATCAATTATTTCGGCAATTTGCAGAAATTTAATTTTGTCATTTAAAAACGCATCAACGGCAATTTCGTTTGCGGCGCTCATTATGCAGGCAGTATTTCCGCCTTTGCGCATGGCGGCGTATGCCAACTCGATGCATGGGAATTTTTTTGTATCGGGATTTTGAAATTCCAAAGTCAAAATATCTGAAAAATCAATACGTTTGCTGTTCAGCGGCAATCGTACAGGAAAATTCAAAGCGTAGGCAATAGGTATTCGCATATCGGGTTCGCTGAGTTGCGCTTTTACAGAGCCATCTACAAACTGAACCATAGAGTGAATTACCGATTGCGGATGAACAACTATCTGAATTTGTTCGGATTTTACGCCAAAAAGCCAGTGCGCTTCAATCACTTCAAATCCTTTATTCATCATAGTTGCCGAATCTATTGTGATTTTTTTTCCCATTGTCCATCGCGGATGTTTCAGCGCATCCGCTTTGGTTGCTTTTTCTATAAATTCATTGTCGGCATTAAAAAACGGACCGCCTGAAGCCGTGAGCAATATTTTTTCTATCTCATTAGGTTCGCCTAAAATACTTTGAAATATTGCCGAATGTTCCGAATCGACAGGAATTATATTAACGTTATTTTCATCTGCCAATCGCATAATCAAGTCGCCTGCAACAACAAGTGTTTCTTTATTGGCGAGTGCAATTGTTTTTTTCGATTTTATTGCGCTGATTACGGGTTTCAAACCTGCGTATCCTACAATTGCAGCAAGAACAATATCAATATTCTCGCCGCAAACTATTTGTTCTATTGATTCAGTTGTGGTAAAAACTTTTATGGGATAAGAAGCAAGAGCATCGCAAACAAATTTATATTTTTGTTCGTTGGCAATTATTACTACGTTTGGTTGAAATTCTATTGCCTGCCGTATCAACAATTCCGCATTATTATTTGCGACAAGAATTTCGGCAACAAACTTGTCGCTATAATTGCGTATTATATCAAGCGTTTGAGTGCCGATAGAACCTGTTGAACCAAGTATTGCCACACGTTTTTTTGTCATCAAAATTGAATATAAGTTGTTGGGTCAATTGGAACTCCGTTTTGCCACAATTCAAAATGCAGCGAATTGTTTTTTGCGGAATTTGTTGCTGTTCCTACCGTTGCTATTGCTTCGCCTGCATTTACTCGTTCGCCTACCGATTTAAATGTTGTGCTGTTTCCTTTATATATTGATATCAAATTATTGCTGTGCTGAATATGTACAACATAATTATCGTTAAGCATCCATCCCGAGAAAATTATCATTCCGTCGAATGTAGCCGTAACAATAGGACTTGTGGTTACTTTAATATCAATACCAAACTGCTTTTTATTTGCATCAAACAAAGTTATTATTTCGCCTTTCAATGGCGGATACAAATACATGTTCTCAAATATGACGTTTTTGTTTTTTATAGTAGAAAGGCGGGAAATTTCTTCTTGCTCAATTTCGGCTCTGAATATGGAATCTTCGGGCAACATTGGATATTCTGCCAGCGTTGTGTTGATGATAGAATCTACATTAAGATTTTCGTTTATTATAGAATCTGTTTCTCCTGTAACAAACGACTGAATTGAGTTGAAATAACCTTCCCACGATGCAATTGCATTTTCGAGAGAGTCAAGTTTTTCTGCGTTGCTTATGATTTTTTGCCGTGTTACGTTATTGGGATAACCCGGAATGAGATTATGAATGGGAGTATATGCTATAAATAGAAAAAATAAAACAAACACAAACACAATCACAGGAATAACAATGCTTAGAACAAGCCAGCCCGAAAGGCGCGCTTTCCATACCTGCTCGTAATCGGTGTCATTATAAACTGAAAACCGATATTTTTTCCCTAATATTCTATATATTTTTTTTCTTCTTGCTCCCATTTTGCAATGGATATTGAAATATTGACCGACAAAGATATAAAAAATATGCATTACCTGTATTAAGACGGTCAAAATTTATTAAGAAATGGGTAATGTTATAAATAGAGTAGTTCCGCAGGGGCGACAAGTGCATAACCGTAGGTGTAGCGAAGTACTAGCGCAAACTACGGACAAAAACATGCCTTTACTTGTCGCACGGGTTGCCGTCTGTTCTATGAAAAACTGCCGATGCTCCGTGCGAAAACAGAGAACTTATTGTTTCAGGCGATTACACTACGCTTCACAGTCGGTTAATAAAATCTCGCCTTTGCAAGGCGAAACAAATACTCAAAAAACATTAAACATATTTTGATGGCTGTTTGGTATCAAGAGATTTGTGAAGACATCTTTCACAGCGTTGTGAAGACATCTTTCACAGTGTTGTGAAGACATCTTTCACAGCACAGGCTGATTTTAAACCTTGTCCATGGTTTGGCGCTTTTGGTTATTTTTGTGCCAAAACAAAAATAGCGAGAGAAAAAACAAAATACATTCTGATATAAACAAAATTAATTAGAATAAATCGGCTTTGCAGAAAACGGTTAATTAAAATACCAATAAAAATCGGTTGATATTATTAAAAATTAATTAATTTTGTACTCGGTAAACAAGAAAATATTAATTTAAACTAAAACAATGAAAAAAATTATAACATTAACGTTAGCGATAATTATATCGTTTAATACTGCTGTTAGAGCAGATGAAGGAATGTGGCTTTTGCCATTACTGCAAAAAATCGGGTTTCCCGAAATGCAAAAACTCGGAATACGCCTTACCGCCAAACAAATTTATGACATTAACAATTCGAGTTTGAAAGATGCGATAGTAATTTTTGGCGGCGGTTGTACAGGCGAACTTGTATCAGCCGAAGGATTAATTCTTACCAATCATCATTGCGGATACGGCTCGATACAGAAACACAGTTCTGTTGAGCATGATTATCTTAAAGATGGCTTCTGGGCAATGTCGCGCAGCGACGAACTGCCGACACCTGATTTGGCGGTTTATTTTCTCGAAAGTTTTGAAGATGTTACCGATTCGATAAATCTTGCCGTAGCGGGAATTGACAGCGAAACAGAACGTCAAACAGCCATACGTAAGAAAATAACAGAGATGACGGCAAAATATCAGGGATTGAAAGGAATGCGGGCAACCGTTTCGAGTTTTTATGCCGGCAATGTTTTTTATCTTATAGTTTATAAAATATACAGTGATGTTCGTATGGTTGGCGCTCCGCCATCGTCGATAGGCAAATACGGCGGCGATACCGACAACTGGGTTTGGCCTCGCCACACAGGTGATTTTTCGATGTTTCGCGTTTACGCCGACAGAGATGGAAATCCTGCGGAATATTCGCCCGATAATGTTCCGTATAAACCAAAACAACATCTGAAAATATCGCTGAAAGGAGTTCAGAAAAACGATTTTACAATGATTATGGGATTTCCCGGACGCACGCAAAGATATATGACATCGTGGGAAATTGACGAACGCATAAATACATCTAATGCAAATCGCATTCATATTCGCGGTATCCGTCTGGATTTGATGAAAGAAGATATGGAAGCCGACAGAAAAGTTCGTATTCAATATTCATCAAAACACGCAGGCATCAGCAATTACTGGAAAAATTCTATAGGAATGAACAAAGCCTTGAAACGCCTCAAAATTTATGATAAACGGCAACAGGAAGAAAGCAATTTTACAGCATGGGTAAATGCAAATGAAAATCGAAAAGAAAAATACGGCGAAGCGTTAAAGTTAATTGAAAATGCAGTAACCAACAGAACCGAATATCAAAAACTGACGCTGTATTACAACGAAGCAATTCTGGGCAGCGAAATCATAGAAAATGCATTTACAGTAAATTCATATCTCGATGCGATTAAGCAAGTAGAAGATGGCGAACAGAAAGCGCAAATGCTTGACGAATTAAAAGAACAGGTTGAATCGTTTTTCAAAGATTATAATAAACCAACCGATGTGAAAATTACAAAAGCGCTTTTCAAAGATTTTATTGAAAATGTAAATGCCGAATATTATCCCGAATGTTTTGCGCAAATCGACAGCCTTTACAACGGCGATATAAACAAATTTACGGACAATATCTTTGCAACATCAATGTTTTGCAATAAAGAAAAATTGGACGCATATCTGGAAAATCCCGATGATGAAACACTGGAAACAGATTTGGCAAGCCAGATATATCTTTCGGTTATGAAAAAATCACGAGTGCTGCGTCCCGTAACGCAACCGATAAGCGAACAATATAACAAAGGACGCCGTTTGTACGAAAGCGGATTATTGGAAATGAATGCAGGCAAAAAAGCAATGTATCCCGATGCAAACAGCACAATGCGCTTGACCTACGGAACAGTACAGGATTATTATCCAGCCGATGCCGTTCATTACGATTATATTACCACAATCGACGGCGTGATGCAAAAAGAAGACCCCGAAAATCTTTTTGAGTTTGAAGTTCCTCAACGATTGAAAGATTTGTATAAAGCAAAAGATTACGGCAGATATGCAATGAAAAACGGAAACCTTCCAGTTGCATTTCTTTCAACAAACGACATTACAGGCGGAAATTCGGGAAGTCCTGTATTGAATGCAAAAGGCGAACTTATCGGTTTGGCATTCGATGGCAACTGGGAAGCAATGAGCGGCGACATTTGTTTTGAACCAGAATTGCAACGCTGCATAAATGTTGATATTCGTTATGTGTTATTTATAATTGATAAATATGCAGGCGCAAAGCACCTTGTAGATGAAATGACTATTGTAAAATAATACCGCAATTTGATATTGATTAAAAATTAAGGTGTCCGTAATTTTATGGACGCCTTTTTTCTTATATCGAGACCTTTGCAAAACGAGTTGTCAGAAAAAACATCAAAAATATAATTGATTTTGATTTGCTTTTTCAGTGAGGTTGAATGTTTTTTGGTTTTTTTCGACAAAATAATGAGTTTTTTGTCTTTTATTTTTTGTTTTTTAGTGTTTTTCCGCATTTTTTAAAATAATTCCCGGAGGCTGTCTTAAAAGCCAGTCATACCGTGCTTGACACGGTATCTCCTGAAAAATCGCATGTGATAATTAGGAGATTGCGGGTCAAGCCCGCAATGACAATCGCTTTTTTGAGGCTTTT
>JAISPX010000157.1 GCA_031274595.1 Prevotellaceae bacterium
CACAAAAATTTAATCTGTTTTTGCCCTAACGCTACGCATTAGAGATTTTCTTTAATAATAATTTATGTTTCAATAACTTGAAGCGATTAGTAATTTTCTAATGAGTAATTTGGGTTAAACAATAAAACGATATTTTCAAAAAGTATCGTTTTATTGTTTTAAAAAAGTTTATTTTTCGCTTTGTCGATTATATATTTATTGAAATTATATATTCAAATCATGATAAAAGCATTATATTTGTGAAAAATTAAACAACAAATCATACATAAATAAACCAAACATAAATGAAACACATTTATTATATAGGAAATGAAAAATTAACATTCGATATACTCGAAATCATTCAGAAGGGCGATTGTACGCTGAAATTATCGGCACAAGTAAAAAAACGCATAGATAACTGCCGTAAATATCTTGATAAAAAAATAAAAGAAACAAAAACGCCTGTGTACGGCATCACAACAGGATTCGGCTCGCTGTGTAACAAAAATATTTCACATCACGAACTTGAGCAGTTGCAAAAAAACTTAATAATGTCGCATGCTTGCAGCACAGGCGACGAAATTGCTCCCGAAATTGTACGTTTGATGCTTGCGCTTAAAGCGTACGCATTATCGTTAGGTTACAGCGGAGCGCGTGTTGATACGGTACAACGCATTTTGGATTTTTACAACAATGATATTTTGCCTGTTGTGTACGACAGAGGTTCGCTTGGAGCATCGGGTGATTTGGCTCCGTTATCGAATTTGTTTTTGCCTTTGATTGGCGAAGGCGAAGTGAATTTTGAAGGTAAAAAACAGAAATCAGCCGTTGCGCTTAAAAAAGCAGGATTGGAACCTGTAAAACTGCAATCAAAAGAAGGTTTGGCTTTGCTCAACGGCACGCAATTTATGAGTGCGCACGGAGTTTTTGCCTTGTTGAAATCTTTTAAATTAGCAAAACTTGCTGATTTAATCGGCGCAATATCGCTTGATGCATTTGACGGACGCATAGAACCCTTCGACGAAAAATTACAAAAAATACGACCTCATCACGGACAAATAGAAACAGCCGAAAATATTCGCAAAATTCTTGAAGGCAGCGAACTTATATCGCGAAACAAAAAACACGTACAGGATCCGTATTCGTTTCGTTGTATTCCGCAAGTGCACGGAGCGACAAAAGATGCTATAAACTACGTTGCAAATGTTGTTCTTACGGAAATAAATTCGGTTACCGACAATCCTACTATTTTTGCAGAATCAGACCAGATTATTTCGGGCGGAAATTTTCACGGGCAGCCTTTAGCCTTGTCGTTTGATTTTCTTGCCATAGCGCTTGCCGAACTTGGAAATATTTCGGAACGGCGTACTGCGCAATTGATTTTCGGTAATCGTGATTTACCCGAATTTTTAGTCGCTGAACCCGGATTAAATTCAGGATTAATGATTCCTCAATATGCGGCAGCATCTATGGTAAGTCAGAATAAAATTTATGCACATCCTGCATCTGTTGATTCCATTGTTTCATCAAACGGTCAGGAAGACCATGTCAGTATGGGTGCAAATGCGGCAACAAAACTTCTGAAAATTATTGATAATCTTGAACGGATTTTTGCAATAGAACTTATCAATGCAACGCAGGCGTTGGATTTCCGGCGTCCCGCAAAATCGTCTCTCTACGTCGAGGAATTTGTTGCTCAATATCGCAATAAGGTGAAATTTATCAAAAAAGATAAAGTGATGTACAAAGAAATTGAAGCGACGCTTGAATTTTTAAGAGATGGCGATTTTGAATAAATAGGTCGAGCCATAATAAGTCTATAAATAGATTGTTGTTAATAATTTACAGATAAAAATAGATGAGAAAAGTTTCAAGGATTTATGTGCTTTTATCAAAAAATAACGAAATAAAACAGATTTGTAGAAAAGTTATTAGAACGTTGGGCGGGTGCGTTCCCACAAAGGACAGGCGTAAATCGGAGCCACCGTATAGCGTCAGCCGTTCTTGTCCTTTTGCTCACGTAGCGTTTATTTTATTTGGCGTTCGCGAGCTATGCTACGCTTCGGTTGGTTACTTTTCTGTCAAGAGAAAAGTAACAAGAGAAATAAATAAAGCGCATTATAGCATAGATAGAATTAATTTTTTCAGTAAGAACACAACTCGCTCTACATACTAATAATACGTACAATTTATTTATTATTTATTGCTGTCTATTGGGATGAACGCAACAAAGAAGCAATAACAAAAGCATTACAACGCCAGCGGTTGCAATATTTGTAGCCCCTCAAAAAAATATTAAGCGTGCTTTGATGGCTGCTTGGTATTAATATTTATTTCTCACAAATTTTTAATTGATAAGAATCAAAACGGAAGATCATCGTCAATAGAAGATTCATCTATGCTGATTTCTTCGGTTTTTGTTTCTGTCGTTTGTGTTACGGCAATGTTATTTGTGCCGTTGTTATTGTTATTTTCAGGACGTCTTCCCAATAAACGAATGTTGTCGGCGACTATTTCCGTAACATATTTTTTATTTCCTGACTGGTCTTCCCAATTACGGGTACGCAAACGACCTTCAATAAAAAGTTGACTTCCTTTTCGCACATATTTTTCGGTAAATTCAGCCAATAGTCGCCAAAATACCACATTATGCCATTCGGTTTGTTCTTTTACTTCACCGTTTCTGTCTTTATAACGCTCGGTTGTAGCAACCGGCAGAGTAACTACCGACACTCCGTTGTCAAGGTGTCTGAGTTCGGGATCTTTTCCCGCATTTCCGATAATCATTACTTTGTTTAGAGTCATAACCATTAAGTTTTATTTACATATAATATTTAATTATTTTGATTCAATTTGCGGCATAAAATTACAAAAAAAATGCTGACTTAGATAATATAAACTGTATAATATTAAAAAAATATTTCGGCAGTTTGTTTATATAGTTCTGTTTTTTAGTGTATTATGTGATTATAATGGGTATAACGCAATAATCGTAATTTTAACATTTGGCGGCATATAAGCATGTATAATGTTTAAAATAAATAAATAGATAAAAAAAATTTGATAAAATATTTGTTTTAGAAATAATTGTATTATCTTTGCATTTCCAAATTGGAAAAATTACTTAATTAATTTTAATATTTACAACTATGACAAAAGCAGATATTGTAAACGAAATCGCCAAGGTTACAGGCATTGAAAAAGTAACAGTACAGAAGACCATAGAATCATTTATGGAAAGTGTAAAATCATCGTTATCAAAAAACAAAAACGTTTATTTACGTGGTTTTGGTAGCTTTATTGTAAAGAAAAGAGCAGAAAAAACGGCTCGTAATATTTCAAAAAACACTACGCTTATTGTACCGGAACATTTTATTCCTGCATTTAAACCGGCAAAAACGTTTGCTACGAAGGTAAAAGCAAGCGTAAAAAAATAAGGTTGACTTAATAATCTGAAAAATCAGTATTATGCCAAGCGGGAAAAAAAGGAAAAGACATAAAATGTCAACACACAAACGTAAAAAACGTTTGCGTAAAAATCGACATAAGAAAAAATAAAAATTTGGTTCGATTTTTAAGAATGAGAATACGGAAACCTAAGGAATTCTTTTCTTTAGGTTTCATGTATTCATTCAATTCAAAACATACAGTAATAAATACGACAAATGAGTGAAAATGCTATGATAAATAACGAGCTTGTTATTGATGTAGCGTCCTCTGAAATATCAATAGCCTTGCTTGAAGACAAACGTCTTGTTGAGTTTTCAAAAGAAGTAAGCAATTCGCGTTTTCTTGTCGGAGATATCTATTTCGGACGGGTAAAAAAAATATTACCTGCTCTTAACGCTGCATTTATAGACGTTGGTCATGAAAAAGATGCTTTTATTCATTATCTTGACCTGGGTATTAACTTTAACACATTGATGAATTTTGTTAAAGATTCGGGTCATAATAAGCAAAAAACATTTGGTTTCAGGAAAATAAGACGCTGTCCGATATTAGATAAAGAAGGTAAAATTCAGGATGTGCTTGTGCAAGGACAAAATATTGTCGTGCAAATTGTGAAAGAACCAATTTCGACAAAAGGACCTCGTCTGACATCCGAAATATCGCTTGCAGGACGAAACATGGTGCTTATTCCTTTTGCCAATAAAATATCTATTTCACAAAAAATAGGCGAAGCGGAAGAAAAAAAACGTTTACGTAATCTGATAGAAAGCATTATTCCTCCGAACTATGGAGTAATTTTGCGCACGGCTGCCGAAGGTAAACGCGCCGCTGTTCTTGATGGCGAACTGAAAATGCTGATTCAACGCTGGGAATTGTGCTGTGAAAAGCTGACGTCCAATATCAACGCTCCTCAACTGCTGGTGAACGAAGTAAGCAGAACAACAGCCATCATTCGAGACATATTAAACGTATCGTTCAACAACATTTACGTCAATGATATTAACGTGTGTAATGAAATAAGAGACCTTATATCAACTATATTGCCGGGCAGAGAAAGAATAGTGAAACATTATGAAGGCAATGTTCCTATTTTCGACCAGTTCGGTATCAGCAAACAGATAAAAGGAACTTTCGGGCGCGTCGTGCCGCTTAAAAAAGGAATTTATTTAGTCGTTGAGCGAACAGAAGCTCTGCATGTGATTGACGTAAACAGTGGCGCACGCAACAAGGGCGAAAACGATCAGGAAACAAGCGCTCTCGAAGTAAATCTCACTGCTGCCGAAGAAATTGTGCATCAAATTCGCTTGCGAGATCTCGGCGGGATTATTATTATCGACTTTATTGATATGTATAATCAGGAAAATAAACAATTACTTTACGAAAAAATGTGCGCATTGCTCGAAAACGACAGAGCAAAACACAGCGTGTTGCCGCTTACCAAATTCGGTTTGATGCAAATCACACGCCAGCGAACTCGTCCCGAAATGCGTATAAAAACCGATGAAATATGTCCTACTTGTTCGGGTTCGGGGCATATCTCGCCATCAATATTACTCGATGACCAGATAGAAAACCAGTTGGCATACTATAAAAACGAAAAAGGAATAAAATATATTACCCTGAAAACACATCCTTACATTGCCGCATATTTACGAAAAGGTTTTCCTTCGCTTATCACAAAATGGGCAATAAAATATAAATGCCTGATAAAATTAGAAGCGGTAAATTCATTCTCCTTTCTCGAATATCAGTTTTTCGACAGACACGGCGAAAGAATTGATTATTGATTAATCGTTCTTTTTTTTAGTTATAAAGTTCATAAAGTTTGTAAAGTTGAAAGTTTATAAAGTTGAAAGTGATTTATAATTATATCATTAATCATTGTTCTTCATTTTTCATTCTTCATTTATTTTATAAGGAAACCTTAGTTGCAATAGAATAACGACCACTAAAAAACCTTATTGCTAAAATAAGGGAATAAAAGGGAAATAATAAATATTGGCTACTAAGGGATTTTTATTTCAATTTGTTTCATCGCTGACACTCGTTTCCTAACGAGTGGATTATTGCTAAACGTTTGTAACGTTGGAAACGTAGCCACCACTTCCCACTCGTAAGGAAACGGGCGGGAGCAGGAGTAGCAACCACCACGTCCTGTGGAGGGGCAGGGGTGGTTTTATCATTAACCATTGTATCATTATATAATTTTTCATTCTTCATTCTTCATTTTTCATTCTATCACATTCCGTAGGCATGAAAGGTCGGTAGAAAAACACAACGCCAATACGCGGCGCACGGGTTGCATGCGGTTACATGAAAAACCGACAATGCTCCGTGCGCAACTTGCCTTTATCCGTATTTTCTACCGAACTTAAGAGGCTGTCTTAAAAGCCCGTCATACCGTGCTTGACACGGTATCTCCTGAAAAATCGCATGTGATAATTAGGAGATTGCGGGTCAAGCCCGCAATGACAATCGCTTTTTTGAGGCTTTT
>JAISPX010000002.1 GCA_031274595.1 Prevotellaceae bacterium
AAAAATGCGCTTGGGCTTGCAAATGCTGCTGTTCGGAAACTCGAACCTGTGAAAGCAATCCTACAAACAATGACCTCTGATAATGGCAAAGAATTCGCCGAACACAAACTTATCAGCAAACTGCTCGGTGTGGATTTTTACTTCGCCGACCCTTACAAATCGTGTCAGAGAGGACTGAATGAGAATCACAACAGACTGATACGACAATATATTTCTAAAAAAAAAACAGACTTTGATACTGTTGATAATCAACGCATTGAATACATTGAAAACAAACTCAACAACAGACCACGAAAAAAATTAGGATTTTTGACTCCAATTGAAAAATTTTCGCTACTTTTGCATAAACAAAAAGTTGCATTTATGACTTGAATGTACGTTAATATTTTCATAACCCATTTTGAAATCCAAAATGATTTACTTGATTTTATTAAAAATTCACACTGCAAAATTATAAAATTATTTTTGAAAAAATACAATAAACTGTTTTTATAACTAAATACCGTTGTAAAATCTTTACACCAAACCGCTATTAAGAAATGGTTAATGGTAAATAATAAAATAGTAAATATTGTAATGGAGAAACGTTTTTAGCGTTGGAAACAGTGCAGCCGTTTCTCACTCGTTAGGAAACGAGAGGAAACGAAAATATTTTCACCTGTCTGGTGAAAGCCTCGCCGACACCTTTCGCATGGTTTCACTTGCTTGGTGAAAGCCTCGCCGACACCTTTCGCATGGTTTCACTTGCTTGGTGAAAGCCTCGCCGACACCTCCCGCATGGTTTCACTTGCTTGGTGAAAGCCTCGCCGAGTCTCTGGCAGCGTTTCACTTGCTTGGTGAAAGTTCCGCCGAAGCTTCGCTGCCATTTTCACCAAGATGGAGACTTAATAACAATAAAATGTATATTACTAAAATATTTAATAATCATAAAATACCATGATTAATGCTATAATGATAAATGGTTAGTCGTCCTGCTCTCGCTCGTTTCCTAACGTGTTGGAGCACGGGAATTGTTATAAATCACACATATTATTCACAACCGTTGAGTCGCTGACATAAATATAAATATTAATTATTTCTGACGACCATTTGTTGTATTTGTCAAATTCCATTGGCATGAGCGTTATTGTTGCAGAATCGCTCATGACGTATCCGTTGGGAATCGACTGCGCTTTTAATTTTGCTTCGTAACGGGTTGATGCATTTGCCGATTTTACAATTTCAATATAATTTTCGGGAACGCTATCTACGCGAATAATATGAACAGCGGGGCAAATGAACAATGATTTGCTTGTCGAACTTTCATAAAAAAATTGACGATGACCCAAATCTACAAAAGCAATTTTATTGGGTTTGAGTTTATCGGGGACTTTGATATTTAATGTTTTTATATTTCCGAAATTCACATCTGTTGGGACTTCCCGTACGGTTGAATTATATCGGTAGAATTTTGCTGCCGACACTACATTTCCTGCGGCAAATATAACGGCGATTATCCAAACCGTCAGCAAAATAATCATTGCCGGTTTATCTTTGATTTTGAATCCCATTAATACTTTTATCGATAAATAAATCAATGCGCAAACAGGAATAAAAATTAAAATTGCTATCACTAATTTTACAAGCCACGTATGCACTTCGCCTATGTAAATGTAATCAATGAGCGTTATAAAATTTGTGCCTCCGAATAAAGAGCCTCCGAAAAAACCGGCTACGCCGGCAATCAGCAGCAGGCTGCAAACTATTCCTGTTATTGATAAACTTACGCCTACGCATATTTGTATTATAAGTCTGAAAACTTTTGTTACAAAATTCCCAAAGCCGTTTTTATGAGAAATAAAACCGTTTCCGTTTTGTCGGGCTGATGTATAACCATGCATTTCAAGATTCTGACGCGGCGTTTTTGTTCGCGGCATCACAATCCATAACACAATATAAACAAACAGCACAAAAGGCATTCCGAAAATAAACCTGTTTGAAAACCAAAAATGCCAGCCATCAATTCTTATGGAAATTGCCATGAAAATCATAAAAATCACGCGAATCCATGTTGCATCCAAGTTCAGATAATGTCCTATTCCGCTGCAAACGCCTGCTATAACTTTATTTTCAGTATCGCGATATAAGCGTTTTTTCATTGAACTGTTCACATTTCCAAAATGTTTTTTGAATTTATCCGAAGAGTTTGCGCTGTCGTCAATTTCTTTGGGATTTCCTATTGTTTCAATAATTTCGTTAATATCGTTGATATTCACAGCCTGTTCCGCAGATTTTATGCGCAGCGAAAGCAAATCGGCAATACGCGCTTCTATATCGTCAATAATTTCGGTATCATCGGCAAAGTGCGATTGTAATTCATCGATATAAGATTTTAGTTGTAGATAAGCATTTTCGTCAAGATTAAACGCAATGCCGTTAAGACTTATTTGTACAGTTGTTTTCATTATTTTAAACTATTAAATTTTTATAATTATGAGTTATCGCAATGTATTTTTACATTGTCAAAATAATTGTTGTTTGTTTTTATTTTTTTTATTGCTTCAACGAGTTCGTTCCACACGTTATCAAGTTCTTTCAGTGTCAATGCGCCTTTTTCGGTGAGCGAATAATATTTTCGCGGAGGACCTTGTTTGGATTCTTCCCAACGATATTTTAGTAATCCCTGATTTTTTTGTCGTGTAAGCAGAGGATACAAAGTTCCTTCCACAACAATCATTTCCGCATCTTTCAATTCCGAGATTATTGATGAAGCATAAGCCTCTTCGTTTTGCGCCAATATACTCAAAATACAATATTCTAAAATACCTTTGCGCATTTGTGATTTTATGTTGTCGGAATTTATTACCGGATTGTTATCAATTATTTTCATGTTTTTATATTTTCGTTTTTACTTCTTTGTATCGGTTGCAGGATACTTTTTTATGTTTTCGGAAGTTATTGGCAAACCGCGCAATTCAAGTTTCTGAACCGATGATAATGCTTCGGGCGTTACAATCCACAAAACAATGTATATAATTATTGAAAATCCTGTGAATATTAGTATTAAAGCGACAAATCGCACAATTGTTACATCAAAACTAAAATATTCGGCAATTCCCGAGCATATTCCCGCTATTTTTTTACCATCAGGGTCGCGATAAAAACGTTGATATTTCGACCGCAAATCTCTAATTTTATCTTCAATTTGATTCATTGCTTCCGAAAATGAATTGTCGTTTTTCGACTTTTTTGTTTGCGAATTTGTTTCGCCATCAGGTTTACCAAGAATAGAAATTGTACGATTGACCAAGTTTTCGTCAACAACTCTTTCGGTAGTTTTTATTGTTTCCTGAAAAATTTCGGCAATTCGCATTTCCACATCTTCCATTATTTCTTTGGCATCGCTTTTTTCGAGACTTGCTTCAAAATCGTCCAAATAATCTTTGAGCATTTCGTAAGCATCTATTTCAATTGTAAAACAGATGCCTCCAACGTTTACAGAAATTACTTTTTTCATTTTTTATTATTTTTAATATTAATTTTGGCACAAATATACACACTTTATCACTACCATGTATAACAAAGTAGCAAATGTTTTAGTTAAAAACAGTTAAAATAAACATAACGTATTGTTTTACAAAGCATAAAATAATTGCAATGCTAACTAAAATTGTTGTAAAATATGGAATTAGTAAATTTATATAGAAATATGTACATTAATTATGTTATTTATAGGCAATTACAAATATAATATCTCTGTAATATTACCAATTCCAAAAATTTAAATTTTAACACTCCCTTAGGACGTGACACTTTTGTATTTTAGTCTAATACTAACCAGCCATCAAAATAACAAATAAAATCATAGCGTCACCGAACAGCCGTAAATGATTATCCAGATTCCTTCAAAAACAGATATAATTCCAAGTACAAAAATTATAATTCCGGCTATTTTATTAACCATCCAAAGTTGTTTCAAGCGGAATTTTTTTCTGAATTTACTTACAACGTAAATCATCAAAGCCCACCAGGCGGATGCTCCTAAAAACACGCCCCACAATACAATTGCAACGCTGCTCGATGAGTTTGACCTTGTGGTTAAATCAAGTTTTACCAAAGCAAACAAACCTATAAGGAAAAAAATTGTCATTGGATTTGTCAGCGTAAGAAAAAAAGTGGAAACAAAATCTTCAACAAGTTTCATTTTGCCGATTTTGGGTTTACGTATTTGTTTTATAGGATTTGAAAAGTGAATTTTTACGCCCATAAGAGCAATAATAATTCCACCCGCAATATAAAATATGGACTGATTATGTTCCAGCAGCGATTGAATTGCAGCAAGACTGAAAACCGCCAATGCCGCAAAAACAGTATCGGCAGATGCCGCTCCTGCGCCTGACATAAATCCTGAACTTCTTCCTTTATTTATCGTTCGCTGAATGCACAAAACACCTATGGGTCCAATTGCTACCGACCCACAAAAACCGACTATTATTGCTTTCAAAAAATCTATTCCCATCTCTTAAATCTAAGTGCAAAGATATAAATTTGAAATGTAAAACACAATATTATTGATTTTTTATAATCAGTTTTTTTGATTTATATATTCTGCATTTTGAGAAAATACAAGATTTTTAACCTTTTCGGATGGAGATGATATAAATTCTCCAACATTTAACCTTTCCCATTTGGCATCAACGGTTTCAATAGTTTGCGCAGATGAGCATACAATATTCGGACAACGCCGTGTGAAAATAAATTCCCGATTCTCGAATATTGATTTGTGATTTTTATGTTTCATGCAGGCATCAACAATAAGGTTGCCGCCGATTATCGCGCAATCGCGCACTGCATCGATGTTATTTCCAAGTAGCCACACAGCATGTTGCAGATTTTTTACATCAACAAAATCATCAAACACCACTGTGATTTTTGCATTGATATTCTTTCCATCAAATTTATTCTTATTAATAAATTCATATAATTTTTGATTTTCCGATTTATTTTCCATTGATTTTTCTTCAGCAAATTTTTCGGTTGCATCAATACATATTTTCCCGCCAAAACCTGACGATTGCGCCGCGTGGTCGAGAATATCAAGAGGTCCTTTTGTAAAATAAATATCACTGTCGATGTTAATATTTTTATTGACTGTTTCAATCAAATCAGTATAATTATGAATATCAATATTTCCGTTTACAACAATCATAATTTTGTTGAACATCATTTGCCCTGCTCCCCATAAAGCATTTGCTGTTTTTATTGCTTGTCCTGCATAAGTTTTTTTGATTTTCACAATAGTTATATTATGAAAAACGCCTTCGACAGGCATGTCCAAATCTTCAATTTCGGGCGAAACTACCAAACGAACAGGCTCGAGGAAAATACGTTCTGTGGCTTTTGCAATATAAGCATCTTCATGAGGCGGAATCCCGACAACGGTTGCGGGATAAATTGCATTTTTTTTATGCGTTATACAGGTTACATGAAATTTAGGAAACAAATCTTCGAGCGAATAAAATCCTGTGTGATCGCCAAAAGGTCCTTCTGTGCATAAAGGTTCATGCGTATCTACATAACCTTCTATTACAAAATCAACATCAGACGGAACATACATTGGCTGAGTCATACATTTTACCAGGTCAACGCTTTGCTTGCGCAAAAATCCAGCAAAAAGATATTCATCAATGCCGTCCGGAAGCGGCGCCGTTGCAGCATAAGTATAAATCGTATCGCCGCCAAGCGTAACCACAACAGGCATTATTCGGTTCAGGCGTTTATACATTTCGAAATGCGTTGCGCCTGTTTTGTGTTTATGCCAATGCATTCCTGTTGTTTTTTCATCAAAAATCTGCATTCTGTACATCCCGACATTGCGAATATTGTTTTCGGGATTTATTGTGTGAACCATTGGCAGCGTTATAAATCTGCCGCCATCAAACGGATAACATTTTAATACAGGCAATTGATTTAAATCGGAATTTGGTATAATTATGTCCTGACATTTTCCTTTTCCCGATTTATATTTCGGCATCCAGTCGGCAACTTGTTTTAATTTTGGCAATAACGAAAGTTTTTCAAAAAAACTCATTTTTGGACTTACAAAAGAAGTGAAAAGTTGATTTATTCTTTTGGATATATCATCTAAATTATTAATTCCAAGTGCATAACACATCCGTTTTTCCGAACCGAACGCATTTGTAATTACGGGAAAATCGGTTCCTGTATTTTCAAAAAGCAAAGATTTTCCGCCGTTTTCACTTTTAGAAAATCGGTCGGTTATTTCGGCAATTTCAAGTGCAGGGTCAACAAATTCTTTAATGCGAATAAGTTCATTTTTGCTTTCGAGTAATTTTATAAAATCGGATAAAATCATATTTTCATATCGGTTATATTTACCAACTCATATCTATTTTATGTTTCTGCAAAAGTACGGATTTTTTTCGGAAATGAATTACTATTTTAGTATTAGTGCAATTTTGTGAAAAAACAAAAAAGAGGCTGTCTTAAAAGCCCGTCATACCGTGCTTGACACGGTATCTCCTGAAAAATCGCATGTGATAATTAGGAGATTGCGGGTCAAGCCCGCAATGACAATCGCTTTTTTTGAGGCTTTTAAGACAGTC
>JAISPX010000056.1 GCA_031274595.1 Prevotellaceae bacterium
CAGCATTCCCGCTTATCGAACTTGTTCGCTTGGCTTGCCAAGAATCTCCTAATTATCACATGCGATTTTTCAGGAGATACCGTGTCAAGCACGGTATGACGGGCTTTTAAGACAGCCTCTATGCTTCATGCTCTTGCGAGCTTTGTTGTTTAATTTGTTTCATAATTTACGGAATTGATTGTAAATTTCAAAACAAAAGATTATTGGATAATTAAGATTATTTAACGGAATGATATAAATAAAAATATCATTTTGTTTTGTAAACAGTATTTTTTTCAGTACTTTTGTTTTGTCAAGCAATAAAAGCAGATTATGAAGTCAACAGAATTGCACAGAAAATTAATAAAAAAGGGTTGGAAACTTATACGGCAAGATGGAACGAGTCATTGCGCTTATGAAAAAAACGGCAAAATAATCATAGTTCCTTACCATGGGGCAAAAGAAGTGCCTACGGGAACATGTAAAAAAATATTAAAACAAGTAAATGAATTATGAACATGAAAACGATTACGGTAATATTAGAAAAAGGAAAAGATGGTTACGGGGTATCATTTGAAGATATACCAAACGTTTATGGATTTGGTAAAACTGTTGAAGATGCTAAAAAAGATGCAAAGGATGTTTTGGATTTTTTTGTAAATACATCAAAAGAGTTTAACAAATCTGTACCTGAGGTATTAACAGGTAACTACGAGTTGGATTTTAGATTTGACATATCGACAATATTAGATTATGTTAGCGGAACAATAACACAATCAGCATTAGCAAAAGCAACAGGGATAAATGTTGCTCAAATTAGCCATTATGCAACACGCCGCACTAAGCCACGCGAATCGCAGCGTAAAAAAATCATAAATGGTTTACATCAAATAGCAAAAGAACTTCTTTCGGTTTCATAATTATTGTTTGACGCATTTTATAAAATGAAGAATGAAAAGTGAAGAATGAAAATTTTTTTTCATTTTTTTATGTAATTACATTTTTTGTATATTTGTGGAAATTTTAAATTTATAGTTATGGAATTGCAAATTATTCAAAACAAGATTTATGAAATACGCGGTATCAATGTTATGTTAGACTTTGATTTAGCAGAAATGTACGAAGTAGAAACAAAAGTATTTAATCAGGCTGTAAAACGCAATATTAAACGATTTCCTATTGATTTTATGTTTCAACTTACAAAAAGCGAGTTTGATAACTTGAGGTCACAAATTGTGACCTCAAGGCGGGGAGGTATGCGATATTTGCCTTATGCATTCACAGAGCATGGAGTTGCAATGCTTGCAAGCGTATTAAGAAGCGACAGAGCTATTGAGGCTAATATACAAATAATAAGGGCTTTTATTATATTGCGAAAATATGCGCTTGGATACGTAGAACTAAATCAAAAATTAGAAAATTTTATGATTGAAACAAATATGCAGTTTAATGATGTATATCAAGCATTGACAGAGCTTGCAGAAAAAAAACAGATTGAAGAAAAATCGCCGGCGCCAATAGGATACCACCATTTGGTAAAATGAAGAATGAAAAGTGAAGAATGAAAAATAATTTTCATTTTTTTTGCTAATTCAAAAATAAGTATTACCTTTGTATCGTCATAAACATAAAACTAAGCGACCGAGCAGGTTGCCCGATACAATGGGCTTTTTTTATTTGCCATGAAATAATAATTAAGCGGTTGTACCGTTCCGATAACAAAGGTTGCTTAGGCAAGTGTTTATGACAGCGGAATGTGCAACCGCTGTTTTTTGCACAAATTTTAAATGTCATAAACACAATGAAAAAGAAAGAAAAAAGTCCTGCGACAGGCAGGCGTGTCATGGCTCAAGGAGCGATGGCAGGAAGGGAGACGATTACCGTGTACAGCGGTAGGGTACACAAACCGAAAGAGGTATATCTTAACGATGTGCTGAATTTTATTGAGAACGCCGGGAGGCGGGAGAAAAAAATCAGTGATTTTTTTGTTTATTTAAAAAAATGTATTACCTTTGTGGTGCTGTTGCGAGCGGCAAAAATGACTAAAAAGGCTACGGCGTTTTTATTTGGCAAAACAGGCTATCTTACTTCTAATAGTTGCTGTACCTTTAAGTCAGTAATTGTTGCTCGCAAAGCAGAAGTAGATAGTCTTTTTAATTTTAAAAAATTTCATTTATGCGAGCAACAATGAAAAATGCGAATAAGGTGAAGAAAAGTAGCCTTACAAGCACGCCGAGAGGAGCGAAATCCGAGACGATTACCGTGTACAGCGGTAGGGTACATAAACCGAAAGAGGTATATCTTAACGATGTGCTTAACTTTATTGAGAACGCCGGGAGGCGGGAGTTGCGAATAATAAGTAATGTGATGGAGGTAAAGACAATAGGCGCAGGCATAGGTAGCATATCGTTCAACGATATAGGTCTTGCCAATGTGCTGCGCTTTGCGGGTTCTGCCAACAGGCGGGAGCGGGGTATGATAAAAGAAGTGTTGAAGGAGGGTGCGTTATGAAAGGAGTTGAAAGTGAAAAGTTGAAAGTTGAAAGTGGAAAAGTTTGTAAAGCGCAGATATTTTATACCCGTGAGTTATACGACATGGGTAAGAAAGTAAGCGAGATATACCATCGTTATGATATTAGCGAAAGATTTTTGCATTTCTGTTATCACT
>JAISPX010000081.1 GCA_031274595.1 Prevotellaceae bacterium
CTTGCCTCATCGGGAAACGTTGTCGTAAAATTTAATAAATTCATATTGCTATTGTTTGTTGTATTTGACTACAAAGATAGTGTTTTTTTATTAGGTGCACGATACGATATTCATTAAAAATAATAATTTTTTGTACCTTTACACCCGAAGAAATAGGGTGCAAAGTAACAAGGTTATGGAATATAAAGATAACGGAAGAAAAGCCATATATCGGGCGAAAATGCACCATAACAAAAGAAATAATAAAGAGTAAACAGCAAAAAAAATAGAAATATGGATAATGAATTTTTTACAGATTTTCCGAATACAATCATTCCAATGAATTGTGATACGTGCAAGAATTTATATTTAAATGAGAACAAAAGACAGGTTTGTAAGTATTTTAAAAAATTAAGGGTTGATATAGGTGACGAGTACACTTATGGAAAATGTCCTGGGTATAAAAAGAAATTATAAGACCTCGGCGGTTATATATGTCTTTCCAGAGGAATATTCTATCTTTAGAATCTTTAATTCAAGTCCTCTACCAAATACAATCTCCGATTCAAGGGTGTTATCTGTTACAAATATGTATTTGTTACATAACAAAAAACCGACTTATTATGATTTATTTTTTATCGGAAATCGTTTTGTAAAATTAGTCTTTAATTTCTAAAAACTTTTTTCCTTTTTTTGTTTGAGAAAATATCACGGAACCAATTGCAATAAAAATTATAAAGCAAGACATCAAAATTGAACCCATCATAATTATACTCCTTTTTTATCGTTTTTAATTAGTATTAAACCAGCGATTAATGTTGCTGCAACAACAATAATACTGATTATATACAATATCCAACGTTCTCCTATATTACCCAACACTGATGATATAATGAAAGCCGTTGCGACATATTTAGATATGTCTAAAAGCCATTTCCAAATTCTTTTTTCCTAATTGTAAAGTTAATAATTATTTTTATTAAATGAAAGCCAAATTTAGTTTTAAATAAATTTGTTTTAATAATAGCATGTATATGAAATAAATTTCATTAATTTTACAAATGATATTTAAATAGATATTATTTATTAACGAACTAAATCCATTGTGAAATATGAAAAATAAATTATTGGCTATTTTATGCCTGTCTTTTTTTGGACTTTCGGTTTTTGCTCAAAATCTGAGTAATGATTACAAAGTAATACACGTAGGTAAGCAAGTGAAAGACATTGCTTATGAAAATCCCTGCGCTTCGCCTTTGGAAAACTATGTTGCACGCATGCATTTATGGATTGAAGGAAAATATGATACTATTTATTCGGAAACAGTTGATGAAATTGCGCGACAATCAAACCAACCATATCCTCAAAAAGCGGTGGAAAGATTGTTGAATTCTGAAATAGAGCAAATGATAACCTACAAAGATTCTATAGGTTTAGTTTTTAGATTAGATAAAAACGACCCCGGTGGCTACTTTGTTGGAACCTCGCGATGGGAAAATGGGAAATGGTTAGGTAGCGGCGAAGATGTATGTTATAAAAAAAGCATGAATGAGACAACGCAATACATTGAAGATAAATCTGTGGAAAATTTAAATAGATTACGAAAATATTATTTGCAAAAAATTGTTTCTACCGACACGCTTGCATTTATCAATTATCTGAAACAACACGGAGGAAATCCAAAAACATATTTGCTTGAAAAACTAACCACGTATCCATTAGTAATTTATGGTGAAATTCATCGCCGCAAACCTTCATGGGATTTTTTAAAAAGCCTTATTCGCGACCCTGATTTTGTGAAAAAATGCGGTACGGTGTTTATGGAATTGCCTTATTATAATCAGCCATTATTTGATAAATTATTACAAAATGACACATTAGATGCAACAACGATTTTCAAAATATTAGGAAGCGAGCAACAATACGGCTGGCAAGATAAAGGTGAATTTGAATTTATTACTGAAATTTGGAAAATTAACCAGCATACAGACAATAAAATAAGAATTGTTCCTGTTGATTTTCAAATTAATTGGGACAGTATTAAAACAAAAAGGGAGAACGATTACTGGACTTTTATCGAAAAGAATTTTACAAAGGACAGGGACAGCACAATGGCTGAAATTATTTATTCTTACTTGAAGAATAAAAGCGATGGCAGAAATTGTCTGTTTATAGTTGGGCAAGAGCATGCACGCAAATCATCACCAAATAAACCTGTAAAAGCAGGTACATTGTTGAAAAAATTAATGGGAAATAATTCCCAAATGCAAATTTTCTCAACCATCTCTCATGCAATGATAAGCGACAATGCTAATTGGCTCGGTAAGGTGAGATATGGTTTGTTTGATTATATTTTTGAAAAAACAGGAAATGTTCCTATTGCTTTTGACTTGGGAAACAGCATTTTCGGGAAAGAACCATTTGATGCTTCTCAAAACGTCAGATTTGAACAAGGTTGTGGAAATTATGAAGATTTTTATGATGGCTATATTTTTCTTTGCCCATTGGCAGAAGAACCTTACGATTATGAACTGAAAGAACTTTATACAGATGACTTTGTTGAAGAATTGAAACGCCGTGCATTCCTGAGCAACGACAGAGAAGCGTATTATGGCATTCCTGTTGATAGCCTTACAAAGGAAAAAATCCATGAGCAAATGGATTCAGGCTTGCAGCAAAGCAACAATAAAAAATACTGGATGTTTTATAAAAAATAGAGAATAAAAATATTGAAAACATCTAAGCAGGCAGAAAGCGTAACAATAATAAACGGTTTAATTGCTGTAAAACAAAATTATAATAACTAAATTTTCTGTATAAAAACTCTCAAATATAAGGAATAAAACCAAAAGCGAATAGTAAACAATTTATGGAATGTATAGATTAAAAAAAGAGAAAATATAATTTATTAAATTCTTATAAACAGTCTGTTTTGTATATTTTAAGGAATTTTAATTAATAATTATTCCTGAAATATTAAAATATTTTGCGGTTTAAGGAATAATTATTACTTTTACCACGAAATTATAAATATAAAATAGATGAAAACAATAGTCAGGAAACATTATTTAGAAACGCTGTCGGCTTTACGCGAACAGAATTTGATAAAAGTGATTACGGGCGTGCGGCGCTCAGACAACTCCCTGCATAAAATGCTGCATAAGGTCAAATTTATCCCTGACAGGTTGCTCCACAGCAGAGCCTGTTTTCGTTTCTGTTTGACGAGGCAAAATTAGTCAAGGATTTATTTGGTTGTTCTGTTAGGTAAAAACATAAATCATATTTTTTGTCCACTTGAACAAAACGTCTAAAAAAAGCCTAAATTTTGTCCATTACACCTAAAAACAAAACAGGCTGCAAAATTTTGCAACCTGCCAATTAAAAATACTTGTTATGAAAAATTTCTTAAAACAATCAAACAACTGTGCCGAATTGCCTTAAAAATCTTATATCGTTTTCAAAATACAGCCGTAAATCGCGGATTTGCCATTTGAGCATTGCCATGCGCTCCACTCCCATTCCGAAAGCAAATCCTGTGTATTTTTTTGAATCTATTTTGCAGCTTTCAAGCACATTCGGGTCAACCATTCCGCAGCCCATAATTTCGAGCCAGCCTGTGCCTTTGCAAATATTACAGCCTTTTCCTCCGCAAATTTTGCACGAAACATCCATCTCCGCCGATGGTTCGGTAAATGGAAAATATGAAGGGCGAAGCCTGATTTGCGTGTCTTTTCCAAACATTTCCTGAGCAAAGTACAAAAGCGTTTGTTTCAAATCGGCAAAAGATACGTTTTCGTCAATATACAAACCTTCAACCTGATGAAAAATACAATGCGCCCGCGCCGAAATTGCTTCATTACGGAAAACGCGTCCGGGACAAATTATACGAATCGGAGGCTTGGTTTGTTCCATTGCCCGCACCTGTATTGAACTTGTGTGCGTGCGCAGTAAAATATCAGGATTTGATTCTATAAAAAACGTGTCCTGCATATCGCGTGCAGGATGTTCGGGCGGAAAATTCAATGCGCTGAAAACGTGCCAGTCATCTTCTATCTCAGGTCCTTCTGCAATTGTGTAGCCAAGACGTTTGAAAATATCTATGATTTTATTTTTCATAATTGATATAGGATGCCGCGAACCGACAGGCTCGTTGTTGGCAGGCAGCGTCATATCAAAAATGTTTGTAGTTTTTTCCTGTGATTTGCCGAGTAATTCTTTGAACGAATTTATTTTTTCAAGCGTTTTTATTTTGAGTTCGTTCAGATCTTTTCCGATCTCGCGTTTTTGTTCTGCCGTAAAAGTTTTGAAATCCTCAAAAAGTTGAGTTATCTCGCCTTTTTTGCCGAGCATTTTTATTCGAAATTCTTCAACGCAGTCGAGGTTTTCGGAAGTAAATTTTTCTACTTGTTCGAGTAGTTCTTTTACTTTATTTTTCATGTTTATAAAATTTATTCTACGCGAATAATTTTTTCGATTTTAATATCGTCAATCGGTCTGTCGGCTTGTCCTGTTTGCACGTTTGCGATTTTATCAATAACGTCCAAACCCTTTATGGTTTCGCCAAAAACAGAATATGCTCCATCTAAATGAGGCGTTCCGTTTTGATTTTGCACAATGTAAAATTGCGAGCCTGATGATTGTTTTTCGGGATTAATCTGGTCGCCTAGACGAGCCGCCGCAACCGCTCCTTTTTTGTGTTTGAACTGAGGCAGAATTTCGGCATCTATTTTATAATCGGGACCTCCTACTCCCAAATGTGCATTTGGGTTTGCGTTTTTAGAATCAGGATCTCCCGTTTGAATCATGAAATTTCTTATTACGCGATGAAAAAGCACGCCGTCGTAATATCCCGATGTTGCAAGTTTGATAAAATTGTCGCGATGTTTGGGCGTTTCATTGTATAATTTAATACGGATAGTTCCCAATGACGTTACAATGTCAAAAATTGGAGTTTCAGGAGTTTTTACCTCTGCAGGCTTTTTAGGTTCTTCTTTTTTTACTTCTTTGTTCATTGTTTGTGTTTCTTTTTGGATACCGTCATCCTGAATACTGTCATCTGCGACGACAATAGGTTCGGATTCCTGTTCGTTGTTAATAGTTTCCGTTTCAGTCTGCTGACTTTGCTGTTCGGTTTTTTTACCGCTGTTGCATGCGCAAAAAGTTACCATAATAATGGCAATTAATAATAATTTTAGTTTCATATCGTATTTTTTTTGTAATTTCAAACATTGTTTCAGATGCAAAGGTAATTATAAGAAATGAAAAATAAAAAAGATTGTTCGGTTATTTTTGAGAAAAATGAAAAATTAATGGTTAATGATAAAATAGTAAATCGTAAATAACAAAATAGTAAATGATATAATGGTTAATGATAAAACCACCCCCCGCCCCTCCTAAGGAGGGGAATTATCAGCCGTCATTGCGGGAGAGAGAAAAAAAAATTCCCCTCCTGTGGAGGGGTGTCCGAAGGGCGGGGTGGTTGTCTCTGCAGACGAATAGAATGAAAAGTGAAAAATGAAAAATAATGATAAATAACAAACTATAAATTCAACTCATAAATGCAACTTTTCGGAGGATTGAAGTACGACAAAAATTTTATTTGACAGGAAGAGAAAGAAAAAACTTTCCCTTTCCCTGTCAAAATGGAATAAATGTTGTA
>JAISPX010000105.1 GCA_031274595.1 Prevotellaceae bacterium
CAGGCTTTGTGTACAAAGTGTGTGTCGGTGCTTACGGAATAAATTTCTACGCCTAATTCCTGAAATTTGGCATACTTGTCTGCCATGTCGCCCAGTTCGGTGGGACAAACAAACGTGAAATCGGCGGGATAAAAAAAGAAAATAGCCCATTTTCCTTTGATGTCGCCATTAGTTACGGTTTTGAAATTTCCGTTGTGATATGCCTGAACTTTAAAGTCAGACACCTGCGAATTAATAATTGGTTGCATAATTTTGTTTTGTTTTAATTTTTAATAAATATTATGATGATAAATCTTCTGCAAAGTTACTGCTATTATCAACAATGTCAAACTGATATTTTTTATCCAAACATAGATAAAATTGATTTGCGACAGGATACGGCAGAAAAACAATTATATACCTTTCCAAGGAAGGAGGTATCAATATTATAAATATTTTGTCAGCACAACATTTTTAAGTTCTGCACTGTTATCAATAATTTGCTGCATTGCGACAATTTGGGCTTCTATTTTCTCAATTTCGGCAACGATTATTAATTCACGGTAATATTCGGAAGTTCTTTATAATTAAAGCCATAATCAACCATTACGGTTGCCAAATGTTCCCGTTTTTCTTCATTTTCATAAACCATTATTTCGTATCCGTCACGAAAATTTCTTGCCCAAACCAATTCGTATGCTTCCACATAATAGTTGTACCATCTTTTGCCTTTGCCTGTATATTTAGCGGGATTAAGTTTATTGGTATATAAGGCGCGCTGTATTTTTTCTTCCAATGATTTCATTGCAAATATTTTTTAATGATTTTTTCTATCTCTCCATTAAAATCAGTAACTACTATTGTTTTTGCTTTTTCTTCCAATGCCTCAATTTCGGAAACAATTTTTTGTTGAACCTCTATGTTGGGGAATGGAATTTGAATGTTTTCTAAATTGCTTCTATTTAAACCACCTTGAGCAGTTCCTGTCACATTTGCTTTAAGTATTTTGCGACCTTGTTCAGAATAAAGCACATAAAAGACATATTTCTGAATAATTTCATTTTCTGCTTTCAGGGCAAAAACATGTTCGTTAATCATCCCTTGCGGGTATGGGAAATCGGATTTTTTAAACAATGCAACTTTTCCTGTTAATGCACCGTCTTTGCATAGCATAATATCTAAATCTTCCAAAATTCCCTGCTGTGCAGATTTAAAATATTCTTCAGGAACAAATTTTATTTTAGCATAGTTCATTTTCCCATCAATACCGATATGTTCGCCACCCAAACTTGGAACACCTGAACGATATTGAGCAACACCGCCTTTGGGACGTTTGCCACTTTCAATTTTTATAAAAATATTTCCTAATCGTTTTTTATCCCATTTTGATACAAATTCAACCTTTTCTTTAAATTTTAAAGACAAATCTTTCTCAAAACTTGCGTTGCTGAATGTAAATAATTGTATTAAATAACAGTAGTCCACATTATTTTTTAGATTTTCACTGATTGTTAAATCAAAATTTCCATTAAATGCATTATAGATATAACTACTTGCTTTTTCTGTGTTTTTAAAATTTTCAGAATCGAATAATTGTGTGCATTTTTCTATTGTTTTTCCTATTTGAATTGGTAATATTCCCTGTGTTTCTCTTCTATCACTAAATTTATAGCCTAAAAAATGTTTTTCCTCTTCTTTTTCACCTGTTTTTATCAAAACAACTTTTTGGGGATATGTCAAAATGAAATAAAGCAGCTTTTCTTTTTCGGTTTCTATAACAACATTCCAAAAATCTTTTTCGGTTTTGGCTTTTATTTTTTTGCTGTATTCTGCATAGATTTCATGGCTCTGTATGGTTTGATTGGGTTCTTTTTTTAACAGCGTAATATAATCATCAAAATCGATACCTTCCCATACATGCCGTACATAATTTGCAACAGGAGTTTCCACTCCGTTCATGGTAACATCTCTAAAAACGGTAAAAAATGTTTCTACCGATTTTTTCAAATTGATACTGTCGTAATTACTCCTGCGTCTGAGAAACAAGATAACAGTGTTTGTTCCCGTAGCCATAAAAGTATTGCTCCCAAGTTCGGTAATGGCAATGATTTCAAAATATTGCAGAATAATTTCGCGAGTTTTCGTATAAATTCCTCCTTTTTCCAAAATAGATTTAGGCAGAATAATTCCTGCCACGCCGCCGTCTTTGAGCAGTTGCTTTGTGCGTTCAACGAAAAGAGCTTCAATTTCCGAACTGTTGTCGGTCAAACTATCGTAAAGCGTAAAATCGTTTTTACCGTAGAATTTTGCAGCATTGTTTTTAAATGCCGACACCGAATAGGGCGGATTAGAAACAAGAATGTCGAATTGCTTGTTATCCTGCTGAAAATCTTTGTCTTTTATCAATAATTTCCCTTTATAATCGGGGTGTCCCAATCGTGCAAGCCCGTCCGAATGAATTACTTTAGCCAATCCGTCGCCGTGCAGATAGCAGCCCACTTTACCCACTTTTACAAGGCGATAATCTTTTTCAATTCCGTAAACGTAATTGAAAGCCCACGAAAAATTGTCGTCTTTCCACGCCCTGATTTTTTTCGCGACGCTTAGCGCATAATTTTTATCATTTTTAGACTGCAAAAGCCGCTGGATTTCATTCATTATTTCGGTAACAAAATGTCCGCTACCTGCCGCATAGTCAATCACATAAGGCAAAAGCGTATCATTGTCGATTTTTGCCATCGACAGTTTTTCTTCCAAAATTTTATCAACCGGCAAACTTTTTATAATGAATTGAGCAACCGGAACAGGCGTAAAAAATTGTCCCGACTCCTGCTTTAAACCGGTAGTTAACAGCAGTTCAAAAAAATCGGAAAGGTATTGCTGCTTTTTGGTGTAACGAAGTTTATACTTTTGCAGCAGTTCAACAATTTCTTTTACCACAACGGCATTATCGTCGAACGATTGTTCATCATATACATCTTTGATGGCAAATTCGTTATTCTTTTCCAAACGGATTTTCCTAAACTCTTCCAATATAGGATTCCGCTGTTCTTCGGTTAGAAAATGAAATTTGTTGTTAAACTCCGTTTCGGAAAAATCGGTAACTACTTTTTCCAAAAACTCATACATGCCTTTTTTGTATAAGTCGGTCAACCTAAGTTGAAAACTTCGATGATTATCTTTAGGATAATATATTCCTTCATATTTAAAGGGTGTATTGAACCATTGGAACCCCAATTCATTCTCTGTTCCTTCATTCACTTTTTCATCATAAATTTTACAAAGAAAAAGCGTGAAAATACGATTAAACGCATTGCCTTTGTCCGAAACTACATTGTGGCGAAGGATTTCCAAAAATCGATTGAAAATAAAACTGCTGTCTTCCGGTTTTATATCTTCAAGTTCATTTATAGTTAATGCTTTACTTTCAAAGTTATAAGGCTTTACCCAAGCATCGAAAACGCCATTATCTTTGCTGAGTTTGTTCCATTTTTCGTAGAAATCTTTGACGTC